>NZ_JBLLJM010000029.1:0-22027 GCF_053543495.1 Camelimonas sp. ID_303_24 | reverse complement strand
AAATTATTCGACGACGGACAATTTATGCGGCTCAGGTCGAGACACTCAAGGAAACACGCGACAAGCGACCACAGCCAAATTTGCACCGCGCCGCGCTGAAAGACGCAGTCGAGCAATGGGGAGGGATTGCCGCCCGGCTGGATATGGACCTGTTTCTCGCCGAAATCGGGCACCTCCCGCCTGCGGTTGAGGGCGTGTTGCAAGAAACTTCGGCCTGGGTTCGGGCAAATAGCAAGGATCCGATGCCGCTGCTCGACGTGTATGCGCGGGCGGAGGTCAGCAGGAAGGATGATCGCGCGCGTCTCGCCAGCAACCAGTTCGGCGTCGATCGGCGCATGGAATGGCAAGGCGAGCGCCATGGTCGCGCCGAGCCGCTCCATTATCGCTGGGGGAACGTGAAACGGCTCCTGCGTGATCTGGAAGCTGTCGCATGAGCGATCGGCAAGCTTGGCACGGCCAACCCTACCTCGACGAACTGCGGCCCGGGCGATTGGAGACGGTCAAGCTCGCGTTGTTCGCGACCTACTCGGTCGACCTGTCTGCGGTCGCCGCGGCGTTGCTCGCCCTGATCGGTCGTAACAATGACAAGGGCAGTGGAACGGCCGTCGATTTTGCCGAAGCGATCGACAGGCTGCGCGATCACGTCAAGATCATCATCCAGCGCGGGCGGATCGCGCGCCCGGTCGCTCTCCCCCGGATCGCGGGCATCCTCGATCAGTTCATCGTTGAGCGACCCTACGATGAATACGAGCGTAGCTGGCATCCGAAGATTGCTTTGGTTGCTTATAACTGCCCCAAAGGGGAAACCCGCTGGAAGCTCTGGATTGGCAGCCGGAACCTCACGCGATCACAGGATCTCGACGCCGGCGTTTTGCTGGACGGCAGCGAAAAGCGCGCGAAGGGGCGGGTTCGGCTCCCTGGCGTCGGTGCTCTCGGGAGCACTCTCGCACGCTGCGCATCGCGCGAGGATGCCGATGACATCTCGGAGCAACTCGAGGCGATCTGGTGGGATGCGCCAGACGGTTTTCGCCTACGCGGCCTCCTCAATGGGCTGGATGAAGGTGTTCCCTTGCCAGCGGAGCCGCCATCCGGCGCGGTCGATGGCATAACGATCATCAGCCCGTTCCTGTCGCCCGACTTTCTGAAAAAGGCGGGCAACTGGGGGGCGGCTGGTTCCAGGACGCTGATTTCGTCGATGCCGGCCCTTGCCGAAATAGCCAGCCGGTCCAGAACCTCGCTGACGGGTTTCTCGAAAATCCTGGCCTATGCGGCGCCGGACGTGCTTGCTGACGAGTCCACGCTCGCTCTGCCCGGCACCGAACCTGTGGCCGAAGATGATGTGGAGCCGGCGCCCCTCGCGCTCCATGCGAAGATCTTCTGCTTCCACTCGGGCGAGAAGACCATCTTGAGGGTCGGAAGCGCCAATGCGACCGAAAGGGCGTGGTCGGGGCGCAACTCGGAAATCATGGTCGAACTTGAGGCGGGCGAAGCGTTCGCTTCCGGCCTGGCGTTCCTGGTCGGTAAAGCGACGCCTGTCACCATAGAGGAAGTCGCCGCCACGGACCTGCGCAGCACAAGTGCAGCCGATGCTCTGGAAGAGTCGCGCAAGGTGCTCATGGCCTCCTGGGACCCGGTTCTGCGCCGCGACGGAGAATGCTTCTCTCTCGACGCGCGGGCGGTTCCTTCGCTCGCGTACCCCGACCATGTGCTGCACGCCGGATCTGCAAATGGCGACCTGCTCCCTTGGCCGACCGATGCCTTCAGCCTCGGTCTTGGATCGATCCCCTTGTCACTCCAGTCTGCCTTCATTCAGGTCCGGATAAGCGGCCCAGACGGCGCTTTACGATGGATGCAGCGCGTCATCGTCGATCCGCCTCTCGAAGAGCAGCGGGATCTAGCCGCGCTGGCCAGCCACATGGGACTTCGCGCGTTTCATGACTGGATGCGTGCGATGCTCGGCGGCGACACGCTTCCAGTCGGTGGCGGTGCATGGGATGAAGATGTCGGATCGCGGGGCAACCGCCCCCAAAGCCTGGGTTATGACCGCCTCACATTGGAGGATATTCTCACCGCTTGGGCACGCGACCGAAAAGCCTTCGGCCGGGTCGATCGCCATTTTGCGCCCTATGTGGATGCGCTTCTCGCCCACGGCGAGAATCTGAGCGAAGCGGAGAGAGCTGACTTGAACGAACTCGCTCAGATTTGGGCCATCGCGCGCTCCCGGCTTGCCTCATGAGCGCAAGATCGAAACCCTTCCAGGCCGCGACGGTCAAGGCTGCAACTGTCGCCCTGTCGGGAGGCAACCCACTGCGCCGGTTCCTTGTCGCGGACGAAGTCGGCCTCGGGAAAACCGTCGTCGCCCGAGACACGCTTGCGGCGCTGGCGAGCAAAGCGCGCAAGTTTACCGTCTATTATATTACGAGCGGGCTCAAAGTCGCGGACCAGAACAAGGTCGAACTGCTGCGCTTCCTCGAGAAGGACGAAGCCAAGGACGCACTCTCCATCATCGACCGCGTCGGTCTCATTCCATTCGAGGAAAAGCGCAAGGGAAAGCTGCGGCTTTATGCCTTTACACCGACCACATCATTCTCCAGCTCGCAGCGCCTCTACGGCGGAAAGGCAGTCGAGCGCGCGTTCATCAAGCTCCTGTTGGACGAACTATACCCCGGCCTGACCGCCGCCTTTCCTGAAGGCTATATCGAATATGGCGCAACGTCCGGCTGGCGATGGGCGTGCGAGGAGGCTCAGGGCAAGTTCGACAATGTCTCCGCCCTCTTCAAGGTGGCCTATGGCCGAGCGTTGCGCGCGGAATTTGGCAAGCCGGCCCGCGAAAATATTCTGCACGCGATCGATACGAGCAAACACGGTCAGAGCTTGGGCCGGATGCGCAAGGCGCTCGCTCAAGCCGCTCTGGATTCCGCCCCGCCCGATCTCGTAATTTTCGACGAGTTCCAATGCTATCGCGAACTGCTCAATGCAGGCGCCGATAATCCCCTGGCGCGTCAACTGCTGGCGGGAACAGATGGCGGGACGCCGCCGCCGATCCTCCTCCTGTCCGCCACGCCCTACCGTTTCTATGCCGAGCGCTGGGAAAGCGGCTCTGGGGCTGCCCCCCATGTCGAATTTTTCGAGATTATCGAATTTCTGGGCGGGTCGGCTGTACGCGCCGAGGCCGAATCCCAATTTCGTCGTTTTGGCGATCTGTTGCATTTGATCGGCCACCTGCCGCCCGATAGCCGCACGACGGCAATCGAAGAGGCGCAAGCGCTCAAGCACCACCTCGAGGCGCTTCTCACACCACTCATGTCGCGGACCGAGCGTCCGGTTTCCGACCATGCCGGAGAGCCTGCGCCGCCGTCCGTAAGGATCGAGCCCCACGATCTCGACGTCTATCGACATTTCACCGACCATGTGTCGCCCAAGCTCGCAGGCAGCGCGATCGCCTACTGGCTGTCAGTGCCACTCCCTGCGCAAGCGTTGGGGGACCGATACCAGATTTCTCGCGACATAGATTTTCCGGCCACGCGCAGCGTCCCCCGGCTCGGAGTCGCATACGCCTTCCATATCTATCTGATATTTATATATTATTTTCACCACTGCAAGCGACTGTGTAAGAAACTGTGCAACTCGCACGGTAGCACAATACCGTTTGATCCTGTTCCGATGGTGCACGCCCAGGGGTCCCAGATGCGCTGCGAGTGGTGGTTGGAGTCCCGCCCCAAAGAAGACATACGCAGCGGCGACCCACTGGAGTTGAAGTGGCCTCACGCGTATCGCCTCACCGTGTGTCGCGGCGCCGAAGGCCGCGTCGTCCAGCACCGCCGGGGGAACTGACAGGTCAACTCCGCCAAGCGGCGGAAACCCCTCCCCGCCTCCAAAATCACGCAGCGGCGGTCGCAGCGTCCCACGACCGATGGTCCGCGGCCCGGAACTGGCTAAGGGTCGGTCGGCGGATCAGGTGGGGTTGTAGATTGAAGGTGTTGTAGTTGGGGGCGTGGGTGGAGAGAAACCTCTGGGCTGATCCCTGGGATTTGAACCTCTGCTGCTTTTGTTCCCGTCGTTGGATTGCCAAGTGTGCGTTCTCCGCCTCGGTTATTCTCACGCATTCCGCCAGGCCGATGACACCCTGTTAGACCGAGCTCGCGGACCACAGCGCCATAGGACGCCAGTTTGACCGGGGTGATGGTTTCGAGGTGGACACCCTGGTTTTTGAGCAGCTTCCTCAGCAGCTTCAGTGCGGCGCGTTTGTTCCGTCGTTCCTGGACCAGCATGTCGAGCACTCGCCCTCGTCATCCAGATGCCACCGGTCTGTTGGCGAACACCGGCGCCTTCGCAAGTTCGCGGCGATCTGCGGGCCGAACTTCAGCGTCCAGCGCCGAACCGTCTCAGAACTGACCTCGATGCCCCGCTGGGCCAGCAGTTCCTCGACGTCCCGAAAGCTCAGCGTGAACTGAAAGTAGAGCCAGACCGCGTGCCGGATCACATCGGCTGAGAACCGGTGGCGCTTGTACGAAATCGGCTTCACGGCCCGCTCCATCCTGGCCACGCGGCCATATCTGGAGACGACTCAGGGTTTGCCTGACAGCACCCATAGCGGGCGGACTAGGCGACCCACTGCGCATGATCTAGCTTCCGCGTCATCGCGGTGACCGTCGGTGGGGGGCGGCCGCCCTGTCGCAACGCCATTGCGGCTATTGTGCGGCCGCGGTGAATCTATCCGACGGCGCCCACGATGACCCTCGATCTACTAGGCAGGCTCGTCCCGCAGCAAAAGGTCCGTCAGCTTTCGCATGAAGGGCGCGGCAAGGAGCACGATTGGCAACATCGTCAGCCAAGCGAAAGCCCAGGATTGCAGCCAGTGCGATATGAAGGAGGCCGCTGACAGAAGCGGGAGGCTCGCAATCGCCGCCGCCACTGCACAGGTGAAACCGGACTGGAGGACGCCATAGACGGTATGGCTGTACCGTCGCGGAATTCTGAGCATGCGAGATCCTAACCGGGACGCTTTTTCGTCGCTTCGGCCATCATGCGTCGGGCAGGCCGAGGATGCGCTTGGAGACAATGTTGTTCTGCACTTCGAACGAGCCGCCGAAGATGGTGGTGGCCTTGCCGGCCAGCCAACCGCGGACCTTTGCCAACTCTGCCTCATCAAAGCCGTCGCCGGCCCAGCCCAGGCCCTGAACGCCCAGGATCTCGACCATCAGTTCGGCCCGATCCTGACCGATCCGGGTTCCGGCGTTCTTGAGGATCGAGGTGGCCGCCGAAGGCCCCTGATTGGATCGGGCCTCGGCCATCATCCGCTGCATCGTCAGCTGGAAGGCGCGATGGTCCATCTCGTGGCGGACGATGCGGCCGCGCAGGTCGAGGTCGTCGATACGACCCTCCCCGTCCCGGCCGATGCGGGTCACGGCCAGTTCCGCAGGGGAGCCGTTGATCCCGAACACGCCGCCGCCCAGCGCGGCGGAACTGTCCCCCGATCGCTCATACTGCAGGAGCCTTTTGGCGATGGTCCAGCCGCCGTTCAACGGCCCCACAAGGTTCGCCTTGGGCACCTTCACGTCGGTGAAGAAGGTTTCGCAGAAGGGAGACTCCCCCGCGATCAGCCGGATCGGCCGAACCTCGACCCCGGGATCGCGCATGTCGATCAGTACGAAGGAGATGCCTTCGTGCTTGCGGCTGGTGTCAGTCCGCACCAGGCAGAAGCACATGTCCGCCCACTGCCCCCCCGACGTCCACACCTTCTGGCCGTTCACCAGGAAATGGTCGCCCATGTCGATGGCGCGGGTCTGCAGGGAGGCCAGGTCCGACCCGGAGCCGGGCTCGGAAAACCCCTGGCACCAGTTCACCTCCTGGCGCGCCAGCGGCGGCAGGTGCTCTTGCTTCTGGGCCACGGAGCCATATTCCAGCAGCGTCGGACCAAACAGATCCTTGCCCAGGCCGCCGATGGGGTTCCAGGCCCCGATGCGGTCCATCTCCTGTTGCAGCACCCGGGCTTCCGCCGCCGTGAGACCGCCGCCGCCATAGGCCTTCGGCCAGGTCGGAGTCCCCCACCCCCGCTCCCCCATCGCACGCGTCCAGGCCACCACATCGGGCTCGGGTTCGCCGGGCGCCTCGTGCAGCGACCAGCCACTCTTGCCCTTCAAGGATGGGACGAAATGGGTCGTCAGCCACGTCCGTGCCGCGGCGCGGAAGGCCTGGAGCTCGTCGAGGACCGGAGCGTTCATCGGCGTTTACGCGGCAACCAGACCGGCGAGCCGCTGGCGGATCAACCCTTCGGCGTCGGCCATGATGGTGTCGACCAACTGCTGGCAGGTGGGGATGTCGTGGATCAGGCCCACCACCATGCCGCAGGACCAGGCGCCGGCGTCCATGTCGCCGTCCTGCATGACCTTGGGATAGACCCCCGCCACCTCGGCGATGATGTCCTCGAATTTCATCTTGGCGCCCAGCTCGCGCTCCTTAACCAGCAACCGCTCGACGGCGGGGTTGGTGAGCACGCGCTCGGTGTTGCGAAGGGGCCGCATGACCAGGCGGGTGTCCAGTTCGGTGGCCGCCACGATGGCCTGCTTCACGTTCTCATGGATCGGGGCTTCCTTGGTCGCCATGAAGCGGGTGCCCATGTTGATGCCGTCGGCGCCCAGCGCCAGGGCGGCGGCCAGCTGGCGGCCGTTGGCCACGCCGCCCGAAGCCACGAAGGGGATCTTCAGCTCCTCGGCGGCCCGGGGCAGCAGGATGAAGTTGGGCACGTCGTCTTCGCCCGGGTGGCCGCCGCACTCAAAGCCGTCGACGCTGACCGCGTCACAGCCGATGGACTCGGCCTTCAGCGAGTGACGCACCGAGGTGCATTTGTGGATCACCTTGATCCCCGCGTCCTTGAGCGCCGGCAACCACTTCGCCGGGTTGTTGCCGGCGGTCTCCACGGCCTTCACGCCTGAGTCGATGATCGCCTTTACATAACCAGGATAGTCGGGCGGCGTGACCGAGGGCAGGAAGGTCAGGTTCACGCCGAACGGCTTGTCGGTCATCGTCCGGCACCTGGCGATCTCCGCGGCCAGCAGGTCCGGGGTGCGCTGGGTCAGGCCGGTGATGATCCCCAGGCCGCCCGCGTTGGACACCGCCGCCGCCATCTCGGCCAGGCCGACGAAGTGCATGCCCCCCTGGATGATCGGATGCTTGATGCCGAAGAGTTCGGTGATGCGGGTCTTCATGCGTCGGTCCTGGGTCGGGGTGTTGAAGGGCGAAGGGTAACTAAGCCGCCGGGCTGGCGGTCTTCATTCGAGCGATGCGTTCGTCGCGCAGGGCCGTGCGGCGCATCTTGCCGGCGTCGTCGCGCAAGGGATGGTCGACGAACTCGTAGGACCTGGGCCGCTTGTATGTGACCAACCGGTCCGCCAGGAACGCCTTCAGGTCCTCGGCCGAGACCTCGTGTCGCGTCTGGACGATGGCGTGGACCTGATTGCCGAGGTCCTCATCCGGCAGGCCCACCACGGCGCAGGACTGTACGGCAGGGTGCTCTTCCAGCGCCGCTTCGATCTCTGCGGGATACACATTGGCGCCGCCAACCAGAACCATGTCGGTCCGCCGGTCGGCGAGGTAAAGGAACCCGTCCCCGTCGAACCAGCCCATGTCGCCAAGGCTTTCCCAGCCGTCAGGCAGCCTCCGCGCCTCAGCGCCGACGTAGCTATAGGTCGGTGGCGCGCCCTGGGGTCGGCGCAGGTAAATCTCGCCGGTCTGGCCAACAAGCGCAGGCTGACCGGCCTCGTCGAACACCCTCATCTCGCCCATGATGACCCGGCCCACCGATCCGCGGTGCGCCAGCCATTCGGCGCCAGTGATCTCGGCGATCGCCTGGGACTCAGCCCCGCCATAGCGTTCCATCACCGCGTCCGGACCGAACCAGTGGATGAAGGCTTCCTTCAACCATTGCGGGCAAGGCGCCGATAGGTGCCAGATTGTCTTGACCCTCGACACGTCGTAGCTGCCACGCACCGCCTCTGGGAGTCGCCAGATTCGGCCCATCATGGTGGGCACCAAATAGGCCCAGGCGGCGCCGCGGGCGGCGATTTCGGCCAGCGTCGCTTCCGGATCGAACCGGGGCATGATCACCAGGTGCGCGCCGATGGTCAGAGCGTCGACCATCATTGCGAAGCCGCTGGTGTGATAGAGCGGCGCGGGCACCAGGGACACTTCGCCGGGACGCATGCGCCAGAAGCTGACGGGGTCCATCGCCGCCGGGGCCAACCCGGCCCGACCCGACAGGATCAGCTTTGGCCGTCCGGTGGAGCCGCCCGATGTCAGCGCACGGTTCACGGGCGCGACACGATCCTCCAGATCCGACTCATCATGCGAACGCGCGGCGATATCGGCGATGGTCAGGATGGGGCGGTCAATCGCGTGCTGGGCCTCGGCGATCACGACTGGGGGCGCCGCTAGCGCGATGATCGCCTCCAGTTCCCCCTTCGGCAGTCGGAATGACACTGGCTGCGGCGTCGCGCCAAGCTTCCAGATCGCCCAGCACGCTTCGACGAACCCGATGTCGTTGGGCAGGCCCAGGGTGACTAGGTCGCCAGACTTCACGCCATAGGTCGCAAGGCCGCGGGCCAGCCGATTCGAACGCCTATGAAGCTGTTGATAGGTGAGCGTGTTCGGTCCGCAACTGACGGCTAGCGCGTCAGGCTGGACCTCAGCCATCTGGCGGAGCTTGGCGCCGTAGGAGATGTCAGGCTGGCCCATGCTTACTCTTTCCGGAATTATCATTCCTATTCATGAGGGCGAATTTCCGGGCTGAGTCAATCCTCGGATCTCCCTTCGCGCTCGTTCGGCCGGCAAGGATTCCTCCCTCGCAAGTCGGGTGCCGAGGAACAATCTCTTGCGGAACATGAATTCTGGTTCATAAAGCTATTAGCGCGGGCCGAGGCCCATGTCGCATTTCGCAACCCGGCGACGACATCCGGGCGCACGGAAGGATTTTCCAGACATGCCTGAATCGAGCGTCGAGGAGTCGGAACGCTTTCGCGACCAAGTCCGCGCCTGGCTGGAAGCGAACCTGCCACCGACCCTTCGGGCACATCCGCACCGCGTTTCAGAAGCCATGGTTGACGGGGCTGAAATCCCCGATGACGTAAGAACCTGGCGAGCGTGCTTCGGAGCGACGGGCTGGGGGGTCCCGGCCTGGCCGAAGCGCTACGGCGGCGGCGGACTAAGCTCCGTCGAGGTCCGCGTTCTGAACGAGGAGATGGCGCGGATAGATGCGCGCAATCCGATCGGCGGGCTGGGCGTGATGATGTTCGGACCGACGCTGCTAGAGTTCGGGAGCGAGGAACAGCTCCAACAGCACATTCCACCGATCGCGCGCAATGAGATCCGCTGGTGTCAGGGTTTCAGCGAGCCGGGCGCCGGATCCGACCTAGCCTCTCTGCGCATGGCCGCCGAGGACTGTGGGGACCACTACCTCGTGACCGGTCAGAAAATATGGACGACGGGCGCTCAGTACGCCGACTGGTGCTTCTGTTTGGTGCGCACCGAAAAGACCGCCAAGAAACACGACGGGATCAGTTTCCTGTTGGTCGATATGCGCTCGCCAGGGGTCGAGGTTCGGCCGATCCGGCTGATCAGCGGCGACGCGCATTTCTGCGAGACCTTCTTCACGGAGGTAGAAGTCCCCAAGGCCAATCTGGTCGGGCGGTTGAACGGGGGTTGGGCGATCGCCAAACGGCTCCTGCAGCATGAGCGCCAGGCCACCAGCGGTGGGGCGAGCCCGCTGGGCGTGCCATCGACGCTGCGTCTGGGCGACCTCGCCCGCGATACGGTGGGCGTCGACAGCGATGGACGCCTCACCGATACCGATCTGCGGCGTCGGCTCACAGAGCACCTGATGGACGCGCGCGCCTTTGAGCTCACCCGGGCCCGCGGCGAGGCCGAGAGCCGTTCCAACAGTGACCCATCCACCGTCTCCTCGATCCTGAAAAACGCCGGCTCACGTGTGGCCCAGACCCGAGCGGAGCTCACCATTGAGGTGCTGGGCCACCAGGGTCTGGGTTGGAGTGGCGAGGCGTTTGCGCCGAGCGAGTTGGCATCGGTTCGCACCTGGCTGCTTGGCAAGTCCGGCTCAATCGCCGGCGGCTCGCATGAGGTTCAGAACAACATAATCGCGAAGCGCATCTTGGGCCTGCCGGATCCCGCAGGCTCGTCCTAGAGGAAGGACGCGATGAAGAAGAGGTACTGGTTCGGCGGCCTCGGAGTCATCTTGGCTCAGCTCGCAATCGGCGCGAGTTACGCCTACGCGCATCCGTTCCAGGCCCTGCCCCCTCGCCCAGCGACCGGGTGATCGACGGCGTGAATCTCCACCCCTACGCCACCGGCAAGGAAGCGGGCCGCGCCCACCAGACGCTGCTCTGGCGTTCCGGACAGTACGAGAGCGCGATCGACGGAGACTGGAAGCTGCAGAGCTGCAAGGCCTGCAAGAAGGCCTGGCTCTACGATCTCAGCAACGATCCCACCGAACGCCAAAGCCCCGCCGACACCCAACCGCAGAAGGTGAAGGCGCTGCTCGCTCTGCTGGCCGGCCAGGACGCCACTACGGCGTGCCGATGCTCGCGCTCAACCGCGAACCGCTTTTCGGTCAGGATCGGTTTGACCAGCTCAAGTGGCGCCTGGGTCAGCAGAGCCTTGCGGCGCGTTAGGTGCGGCCGGAGTCTCCGGCCCCCGTACGTGTCCGACCGTATCTCTAGCGGTGGTCGTCCTGCAGCGTCGAGGCGATCAGCAACTGCCCCTCGAGCCCCGCCTGGCGATGTACAGCTGCAGCATGCATTGCCGGGTCCTTCGAGACCTCTGCGAACACCGCACGGGACGGATATTCCACCAGGGCGATCCGATGCCACGGAACCTCGCCCTCGCCGATGACAAGGCGCTCCGCCAGAACCGACACCAGGAAGCGGCCGCCGAAGCCTTCAACAATGCCCTTCATCATCCCCGAATAGATCATGAAGGCCTCAAGGCCCGTGAGCTCGGTGGGACGCCCGTCGGCGTAAACGGCGCGGTCGCGGAAGCGCAGCAGTTGATCATGACAACCGGCCCGGCTTCGGGCGACGCCAACAACGCGGCCATTTGCTCCCGCGAAGGGCGCATCGCGATATTCAAGTCCATACGCATCTCACTCGTGTCGGGGCCCGGAGACCTGCAAAAAGGAGAGAGGCCGCCCTAAGCGAGGGGATCTCCCTGTCCTTAGGAATAGGCGGTCCCCCATATTTTACGCTCTCCCCGCCGCGATCACGGCATAAGCGAATAATGATTCCGGTTTACGATACGCTACCCGCCTTCGCTGTCAATCGCGCATCGCGAAACACCCTGCTGGAACGACGTCGCCGGAATTCCGAGGCGCGTCGGAGATCCGCAATGCGAATAAAGATTCCGTTTGACTCAGACGTTCGAGTGTGAATTTGTGAACCCACGTTTCGGTTCTAATTGAATCTACAGACAAGAATCCAAGGGAGTTGGGATGACTGGCGCACAGGATCTGGTGACGTTGAATGGGGTGCCGGGCTCGCCTTACACCCGCAAGATGCTGGCGGTGCTCCGCTACCGGCGGATCGCATACCGTTTGATCCTGGCCTCGCACGAGGTCGAGGGCCTGCCGCGGGCCAAGGTGGGTCTGCTGCCCACCTTCTACTTCCCCGATGCCGAAGGCCAATTGCAGGCGGTGACCGATTCCACCCCGATCATCCGGCGCCTGGAGGGGATGTTCTCCGGGCGCTCGGTGCGCCCGGCCGACCCGGCCCTGGCCCTGCTGGACGCGCTGCTGGAAGACTACGGCGACGAGTGGCTGACCAAGGCGATGTTCCACTATCGCTGGCACTATCCCGATGACATCGCCCGCGCGGCAGCCGTCCTGCCGGCCTGGTCCCGCGGACGCACGCCCGACGCGGCGCTGAAAGAGGCCGGCAAGACTATCTCCGGGCGGCAGATCCCGCGCCTGCGTTATGTCGGCTCGAACAAGACCACCTGGGGGCTGATCGAGGCCAGTTACGTACGTTTCCTGGAGGCCATGGAAGCGCACCTGAGCGAGCACAGGTTCCTGCTCGGCGAACGCCCTGGCGCCGGGGATTTCGGCTGCATGGGCCAACTCACCCAGCTCGCTCTGTTCGACCCGACGCCGATGGCCATCACGGCCGTCAAGGCGCCCCGCGTCTTCGCCTGGACGAGCGCTGCGGAGGATCTGACGGGCCTCGAGCCCACCGACGCCGACTGGTTCGACATCGCCGCCCTGCCGTCCACCTTGACCGCAATCCTCAAGGAAGTGGGCCGGGTCTATGCGCCCCTGCTCCTGGCCAACGCCAAAGCAGTGCAGGCGGGCGCCGCGGAACTGGTCACCGAGATCGACGGCCAGACGTGGGTGCAACAGCCGTTCACCTACCAGGCCAAATGTCTGATGTGGCTACGTGAGGAATATGCCGCCCTCGCGCCTGCCGACCGCAGGCGGGCCGACGCGTCCCTGGCCGGAACAGGCTGCGAGGTGTTGTTCGACTAACCCGTGACGGCTTGAAGTGGAGACCGCTTCAAGCCGTCAATTCCTAGTTCACCTGGCGTTCGCGGCCTTCCCAATAGGGCCGACGCAGGTCGCGGCGCAGGATTTTGCCAGAGGCGTTACGCGGGATCGTCTCGACGAAATCCACCGACTTCGGCAGCTTGTAGCCGGCGATCCGCTCGCGGGCGAAGCCGATGATCTCGGCCGGATCGACGCTGGCGCCGGACTTACTCGCAATGATCGCCTTGACCGCCTCGCCCCATTTCACGTCCGGCACACCGATGACGGCGACGTCCTGAACGGCGGGGTGACCGGCGATCGCGTTCTCCACCTCTGCCGGGTAGATATTCTCGCCGCCCGAAACGATCATCTCCTTCACCCGGTCATAGATGTAGAGGTAACCATCGGCGTCGGCGTAGCCGGCATCGCCGGTGTGGAGCCAACCCTCCGTATCCACCGCCTCGGCCGTGGCCTCAGGCCGCTTCCAATAGCCTCGCATAACGCACGCTGAGCGCACGACAATCTCGCCGACTTGGCCCGTTGGAACGCTGGCGCCCGTGTCGTCTACCACCCTCACCTCGCGGCCAGGCATAGGAAGGCCGCAAGATCGCAGCTTGCCTCGCGCAGGGTCGTGGTCGGCAGGCGGGAGATAGGTGATCGCGCTGGTGGATTCGGTCATGCCGTAATTCTGCACGAAGTCGCAGCCCAATATCTTCGTGGCCTGCGAGAGCACGTCCTCAGGGATCGGCGATCCACCGTATGTCCAACTCCTAAGACTCGAGAAGTCGGCTGCCTGGGCTTCAGGCAGCTGGATGATCGCCAGGATCACCGCTGGAACCGCCATACTCTGTGTGACGCCCTTCAGCGGTATCAGCCGCAGAATCTCGCGCGCATCGGGCTCCTGCAACATGATCGCCCGCGCGCCGTGGGCCAGAGAGATCACGCCCATGTTTATCCCGGCCACATGAAAGAACGGCATCGCCACGAGCACCACGTCGTCGCGGCCATATGACGGCACGTCGGTCGGCCGGTTCAGGAAGGCCGACAGATAGTTGGCGTTGGACAGGCAGACGCCCTTCGGCAGGCCGGTAGTGCCCGAGGTGTAGACCTGCAGCACATCATCGTCGGGCTTGGACGGAAGCATCGGATCTGTCTTCGGCTGAGCGTCCCGCCACGACCCGAAGTCGGGCCATTCCGGATGGTCGCCATCCATGGCGATCACCTGCTTCACCCGCGGCAGGTCGGGCAGGATCTTGCGGACGATGGAATAGAAGTCCCGCCCGACGAACAGCACCTCGCATTCGGCGTCGTCGACGACGAACATCATCTCGGGCGGGGCCAGGCGCCAGTTCACTCCAACGATTACGGTGCGTGACTTGAAGCTTCCCAGCACGACGTCCCAGAAAAGATCCAGGTTCTTGCCGATGTAGCCCACCCGCGCGCCGGGTCGTTGCTCCAAGGCGAGAAGGCCATTGGCCACCTGGCTCGCCCGCCCGTCGAGCTCGCCGTAGGTGGTCATGCGCTCCCGAAAGTCGATGGCCACCGCGTCTGGTCGCTCGCGCCCGTGTAGGCGACTGATGTCGGCCACACATGTCAGTCTAGCGACGTCGGACATCGCTAGCGGCCCTTCCATTGCGGCGGGCGCTTTTCGGCGAAGGCCAGCGGCCCCTCCTTGATGTCCTCGCTGCTCGCCATAGCGGCGACAGCCGGGTAGCTGTTCTGGTTCGCCAAGGCCGCGAACACGTCGTCTTCGGCCAGGCCCCGATATACGGCCTGTTTCGACGCGCGCACCGACATCGGGCTGGCTTCCAGGATCTGGGCGGCCCAGCGCCGGGCCGCGCTGAGCGCCTCGCCGGCGGGGACGACTTCGGTGACAAAGCCCAGCCGTTCCCCCTCTGCGGCGGAGACGCGACGTCCCGTGAGGATCATCCCCAGCGCCCGCTTCGTCCCGATCTCGCGGGGCAGCCGATGGACGCCGCCGGCCAGGGCAGCCAGCCCGACCCGCGGCTCCGGCAGGGCAAAAACGGCGTTCTCAGCGGCGACAATGATATCGCACGCCAAGGCGATCTCGAACCCACCGCCCATGGCTATGCCGTTCACCGCCGCGATCAACGGCTTGTCCAGATCGGCGCGACTGGTCAGCCCGCCGAAGCCGCGGGTCGGCATCGTCGAGCGGCCGCGCGCCGCGGTCGCCTTCAGGTCGTTGCCGGCCGAAAAGGCCCGGTCACCGGCGCCGGTGACAATGCCTACCCACTGATCGGGATCAGCGGCGAAACCGTCGAACACCTGGGCCAATTCGACATTGGCCTCCAGGTGCAGCGCGTTCATCACCTCGGGCCGATTGAGCGTGATGATCGTGACCCGCCCCTCGCGCTCCACTTTGCAGAATTCGTAGGCCATCGCTTTTCCCCTCGGTCCGTCGTCAGTTCGTTGTCCGCAGCCAGCGGTCGCAGCCGGCCTCGGCCAGGACCGCGGCCAATCCCGGGTCATTGACCGCAGCGCGTTTGGCCCGCAGCGCCGTCAGCGACTTGGCGTGGTACTTCTGCGGCGGCTGCACGTAGGGGCGACCCGCCAGGTCCACAGAGAACTCTGCCGCCCCCTCCGCCAGCGCGCGCGCGTTGGCGTCGGTCCAGGGCAGGAAGTAGCGGCCGATGTAGGCCAGGATCGGTGACAGGGTGGGCTTGAGACTCTCCCAGGTCTCAAACGGGCCATCGTCGCGCGGCTCGATCATCCGATAGCACCAGTCCAGCACGGTCGGCGCCCGGCCCCGGATAATGCTGCCCACCGTCGGGTCGATCGAGGCTTCGTAAAGTTGCGCCGCCAGGCCGAAATCGCCGAAAGCGGGCCGGCCGCCGAACAGATATTTCCGGTCCGCAAGATGGGTCTCAAGCAGGTCCAGGAGTTCCTCAAGATAGGCGCGGATCAACGGCGCGGTCGCGTCGCTGGACCCCACAAAATGGCCGCGGCCGGTCATTCGCGCGCGGATCATCGCCGTCAGCCCGGTCACCTGCTCTTCGTTTTCGGTCGGCAGCGACAGCCGCGCCAGTGTCTGGGCCGAGGCGTCGGCGTCGACGGCGGCGTACCAACGATGGTGGAACATCAGCTTGTTGCCCCACTCGTCTCCGAATTCCTCGATCAGGACCGAGATGAACGCCAACGCGGGGTCCGCGGGATGCACTGGCCGGACCGGAAACTTCGCCTCCAGCGCCTCGATGATCGGCGTGGAATCCTGCATGCCCTGGTCGTCCGGCGTGGCCACGGTTGGCACGATGGGCAGCTTGGCGAAGCGGCGGTATTCCTCGTCATTGCCAGGCCCCCGCGCAATCCAGACATGCGGGATCTGTTTGTAGCGGCAGTAGCTTCGCACCTTGATGGAGTAGGGCGACATCTGCGAGCCGAATATCCGATAGACTCCGGTCATCGTTCGACCTCCTGTTTGATCATCTCGCGCTGGCGCTGAGCGAAGTCGTCCTTGCCAATGGCTGAGCCCGTCTGCACGGCCGGACGAGCGCCGACCTGTTTGAACCAGCGGTAGAAATTGGGAAACTCCGCCGGGTCAATGCCAAGACCCTTGTACCCGCGGGTCCAGGGCCAAGTGGCCATGTCGGCGATGGAGTAGTCGCCAGCCATGTACTCGGCTTCGGTCAATCGCTTGTCGAGCACGCCATAGAGGCGTCGCGTCTCGTTCACGTAGCGGTCCAGGGCGTAGTCGATCCGCTCCTCGCGGTAGCGGAAATGCGCCGCCTGACCGGCCATCGGCCCCAGGCCGGCGCACTGCCAGAACAGCCACTGTTCGACCAGGGTCCGGGACCGCCGCTCAGGGGGATAGAACTGGCCGGCCTTGTCGCCCAGATACTGAAGGATGGCGCCCGACTCGAAGATCGAGATCGCCTCCCCATCCGGCCCCTCGTGATCGACGATGGCCGGCATCCGCCCGTTCGGCGACAGCATCCGAAAGTCAGGCTGGTCCTGCCCGCCGGCGCTGATGTCGACGGGGACCAGCCGGTAGGGCAGCCCGATCTCTTCCAGCATGATGGTGATCTTCCATCCGTTGGGCGTGGGCCAGAAATGCAGGTCGATCATAGGGTCCTCATGCAACGGCGAGTCGGTTGCCCACCCGCGTGAGCGGCCGGGGGAGTTCGATCGAAAGCAGGTCGCTGGCGCCGCAGGCGGCCGCCAGATCATCGGCCACATGGCGATCATCGGGTGACAAGGTGTTCAGCCAGTCCAATGTCCGCTGCAGCACCCATAGGGAATGGACGGGCGAACCCGCGGTGATGGTCTTGCCGCGCAGCGGCGTGGTGATATTGCCCAGGCTCGGCTGGTCCTCATCGGACGCGGAGATCACCGAGCCGGCCGGCCAATCCATGCGCGTGGCGACCCACTTCCGATAGAGTCCGGCTGTGGCCTGGAACACGTCCGAGTTGTCCTCGCAGAATGTCCGGATCAGCCGCATCACCGTTTCTGGAACTTCGTCATCTGGGAGATAGGACATCGGCGTGTCCCAGAATTCCGGCGACTGGATCTCGGGGGTGTTCATGTGTTCGACCCAGCGGAAGACCCTCGGCGCCCGCTGCTGCATCACGTGCAAGGGCCACGGATCACGGCCCAGGTGCGCGAACAGTGGCGCCATCAGGCCATGATCGCCGACGCTGGGCAGGCCGCCGAACAGGTACGGCAGGTTGGTGAAGTGCTCTTCGAGGGTGTCCAGGAGGTCGAAGTAGATTCCCTCCATCGCGGGGAACAGGTCGGGCGTAATGCCAAGGCGCGCACGATGTCCGTCCATGCGCGCGACGACGACGTCGCCGTAATGGTCGAGAAGCTCGTCCGTCCCCTTCGGCTTGAAGCTGCGCCCGAACTCGCGCCTCACGAAGTGGAGGTTCGGCTCCTTGAAGTTCCAGCGGTAGTGCCAGGCCACCTTCATCCCCTCGCTGGCGAAGAGGTCGACGAGGTAGGCGGCGAGCCTTTGGCGGGGTCCGGGGGGCAGGGCCGGCGGATCGGGGAATCGGCGCTCCAGATATTCGAAGATGACGGTGGTGTCCTGGAGGATAAACCCTTCCGGCGTCTGCAACATCGGGATGCGCTTCGACCGCGCGGCCGGGATGGCCTCCTGGCGGAACTGCGGATGGCTGGGGAGCCGCTCGATGAACGGCACGCCCTTCTTTCGCAGGTAGCTGCGGGTCTTGCCGGTGTAGAGGGACGCGTAGGCGCCATAGAGCGTGAAAGGCGCATCCGGCCACCCGGGGTGGGCGTCTACCGCAGCCTTAACGTCTCCGATGTCCAAAGCCACTAACAGTGCCGCCTCCCGGTTCTCGTTCTTGGTTGTAAATGTAAACCAGAATATCTGTTCTGGACAAGGACCGTAGGCCCTGGCGACCTGTCAGATGTTTGGCGTTATTCCGCGCCTGTGTCTGTTGCGTTCACAAGGTCGCCACGAAAGCCGATGTCGGGCTGAAGCCTTCCGCGAGCCCTGACTGTCTCAGCCACGCTTCCACCTCTTGCGCTTCGGCGGACGTCAGGCGATGCCGTATTCGATCCTGGATCATCCTCCGCGACTGCTCCGGATAGGCGCGGGCAAGGTAGCTCGCCGGTTCGCCATAGGTGTCGATGACAAAGGCTTTGCGGCCGTCGGCCAGGGCCTGGGCGTTGGCCAGGACAAACGGCGCGTAGTGCTGGGCCATCCCCTCCAGGAGGTGTTGAGCGAACGAGGTGGACTGCGGGAAAGGCGCCAGTCCCCCGCCGCCATCCCACCTGTCCGCCCGTTCATTCCAAGCCACCAGGCGCGGGAAGCGTTTGACCACATTTGCGGGATCAGGATCGTGCAGCGTGTGGGCGCGGAAGCCGCCCAGGACCATGCAGTCCACCGCCGTCGGGCGATCCCCAAGCAGGTACCGGGTTTTCGTCAGTTGTTCGTCAGCGGCCTCCAGCAGCCGGACGTATTCCGCTTCGGCCGCCTGCTGGTGGAACTCGGTCTCGGTTCCGGTGGCGCGACAGGCGCGCGGCCCCCACGACAGGATCGCTTCGGCCATAGCGGGCTCGGCGATGATGTTGGCTACGAACCGGGCGCTGTCGGGATAGTGCCAGCGATAATGCACCATCACCCGCGCCGTCCACTCGTCCAGGTATTCCTCCGCCAGATGGGTCAGGACGCCCAGCGGGCCCGACGGAAACATCGCGCGGCCAGGAAACCGATGATCGAGCAGGTCCATGATCGGTGTAGTGTCTGCGATCATCCAGCCTTCGGGCGTGGCAAGGACGGGAACCTGATGGGTGCCCGCCCGGGCCTCCATCGTCTGGCCGTCCGGCCGGCCCCGCTTCAGCATGAACTCGAAGGGCGGGGCGTAGTACTTCAGCGCCGTCTCTAGTTTGCGAGTGAAGAGACTGGGTCCAGATCCGTAGAGGACATATCCGGCGGGATTCGCCATCAGGCCGCCGCCCGTCGGTTGCGGGCCTGGGTGAGTGACCCGACCAGATGGATTCCGTGCGGCCACAACACTTCCATTTCCTCCCCAATTCAGCCGGCGGCCACGAAGGATCGACCAATCCGCCCTTGCGGCCAACTAGCAGAATTCTCTTGACCGGAATACGTATTTCGGTTCGCATAATCGACAGTGACCGTCGAAAAGCAAGAAGAAACGCAATGCCCCGAGCTCAACTGTTCTCTGACGTGATCCGCACCCAGGCGCTGGAGCGACCCGAAAGCGTCGCGGCGACGTGCAATGGCCTGAACCTCACCTACGGGGAACTCGACGATCGGGCGAGCCGCGTGGCCCAGGGCCTGATCGCCGCGGGATGTCGACCGCACGCCCGTGTGGCGATCCTGTCGAAGAACTCCAACGCCTTTATCGAAATTCTAGGGGGAACCCTGAAGGCGCGGGCCGTGCTCCTTGCCCTCAACTGGCGTCTTGCCGCTTCGGAGCTGCGCTACATCCTTGATCATGGCGAAGCCCAGGTTCTGTTCGTGGAGGCCGAGTTGGCCGACCTGGCCGGCCAGGCCGCCGAAGTGCTGAGAGAGCCAGGGCAGGTGATCCTGATCGGCCCGGGACAGGAATATGAGTCGTGGCGTGACTCGCAATCCGCAAAGGATCCCGAACTTGGAGGCGCGCTGTCTGACATCTTTGTGCAGATGTACACCAGCGGGACCACCGGGCTGCCGAAGGGGGTTCAGCTGACCCACGCCAGCTATGCCGCTTCATTCGCGGCCATGGACACCTTGGACTGGAACCAGAGCGGCCCGGAGGACACCATTTTCGCGCCGGCGCCGTTCTTCCATGTGAACGGTCTGAATGGAATCCTTCGCTCGCTTCAAACCGGAAGCCGGTTGTTGACGACCCAACAATTCGTGCCGTCCGAGGTGGTCGCGCTCTTCGAGAGCGAGCGCGTCACACGAGGGGGCATGGCCCCAGCCATGGTGCAGATGTGCCTGGAAGTTCCGGGAATCGCCGAGCGGGATTTTTCAGCGCTTCGGCTGATGGTCTACGGCGGGTCGCCCATCAGCGAGACCGTGATGAAGAAGGCCCGGGACGTCTTCGGCTGCGATTTCGCCCAGGGTTACGGAATGACCGAGACGTCCGGCCCCCTGACCATGTTGACCCCCGAGGATCATCGGGACGACAGCCGCCTGCTCGCCTGCGGACGCCCGCTTGCAGGCATTGAGGTCAAAGTGGTGCGTCCCGACGGAAGTACTTGCGACCCGCGGGAGGTGGGCGAGGTGGTGACACGCGGCGATATGCTGACTCCAGGCTACTGGAAGGACCCCAAGGCGACCGCCGAGACCATCCGCGATGGCTGGCTTCACACAGGCGATGCCGGATATTTCAACGAGGAGGGCTATCTCCACATCCATGACCGAGTGAAGGAGATGATCGTGTCGGGCGGCGAGAACGTCTATCCGGCCGAAGTCGAGAACGCGCTCGCCAAGGATCCGGATATAGCAGATGTGGCCGTGATCGGGGTGTCTGACGAAAAGTGGGGCGAGGCAGTCAAGGCGATCGTGGTGCTGCGCCCCGGCGCCGCGGCTGATGGTCCCGCGATAATCTCCCGGGTCCGAGCTCATATCGCCGGCTACAAGGCGCCCAAGAGCGTTGAATTCATCGATGTGATTCCGCGGAACCCTTCCGGCAAAATCCTTCGGCGCGACCTGCGAAAGCCCTACTGGGCGGACCGCGCCCGCGCCGTGAACTGACCAGCGAAGCCCGGAACCCCGCCAATAGGATGGCCGTCAGGACGCCTTGGGAAGTTCCAGATAGTTCATCATCAGCCTCGTGAGCTGATCAATGAGGGCGGGGTCGGTGATGGGGCCCCGTGACCCGCCATGCAGCATCCTGTGGATCAGGACGGCCGCAACCGATTGAAGAGCGAAGTGGCACAAGGCTTCCGCATCGCCGAGCGGCGCGGCGTCCCGTGACTTAAGGAAGGCCGCGAGCCCGCGCGCTGCGTGGACATCAGCATCGGCCAGGGCGGCGAAATAGGGAGCCCCGACCCCTTCAAGACTACGCTGGAAGAGCGCGCGAAAGAACCCGGGATGCCGTTCTATCTGGCGCGCCGTGTTCATCACCAGAGTCCGCAGCACTTCTGAGACCGGCGCCGTCTTCCAAGCCGGCAACGAAAAGAAGCGGCCGATATTCTCTCGTCCGCGCAGCGCGAACTGAGTCTGCAGGGCGCGGAACAGCGCCTCCTTGTCGCGAAAACGGCGATAGAAACTGCCGATGGAGCAGCCAGCCGCCAACGAGATATCGCTGACCCTCGCCGCATCGTAACCGAGTTTGGCAAAGACCTGTTCACCGGCGCGCATCAGCCGGGCCTGCGCGTCCCGGCTCCGGGCCTGATTGGCCGGAAGCACGCCATCGATTTCTTCGAGATTCAGGCTGGTCATTTCCAGGATGCGTCCCACTCTCGCAGCTCAAGAAACATCCGCGAGCAGCGTTACTTGTGAAATGCCACATGAATCCCAGCACACAAACTGTTGTCAGAGCCTTCTACGGCTATCGCAGACGTTCCGAACGACGGCGCCCCTCGAACGGCGGCGCTATTCCGGCGGAACGATCCGCGGCAGGCGGCGGGCCGCCATCAGGAAGAACACCACCGAAATGATCTCGCCGATGGCCGCGAGACAGATCGTCGAGGCGCAAATGGACTTCGGGCGGCTGTTCAAGGTCGATCGTGAGGAGGCGATCGACAACCTGGATCGCGCCTTCGAAGCCAAGCTGGAAGCGTTCCACAGCCTCTACGACGTCTCCAAGGCGATCTTCCCGTATTTCGAACACGGCGAGTCGGCAGCGCTCATCGCCTTGCGCAACGCGATCCACCATCGCGATCATGGGTATGGTTAAGCCGTACCGCTACTGCCAAGGCGCAACGGATCGCACGGCGACCGCCGAGGCCTAAGCCGCGTTCACCCTGGAGATCCGGCGCGATCGTCCGGGTCGAACGAGATCCGACGGTGAGCTCCGCCCCCTTTTCGGACCTTCCGAACGTCGTCAATGAGTCGAGGCTGTGTAAAAA
>NZ_JBLLJM010000028.1:0-1582 GCF_053543495.1 Camelimonas sp. ID_303_24 | reverse complement strand
GAGTCGAGGCTGTGTAAAAACGCGAAGCACCGTAGACTCCTGATGCAGCAGCGTTGGGGGTGATGAGATGTCCCGCTTCGTCGAAGGTGAAGACCGCCGACAGCCGACGCTGCTTCCCAGTTGCCTCGATGACTACGTGTCGGAAGACAACCCGGCGCGGGTGATCGACGTCTTCGTCGATGAGCTGGACTTGGGTGAGCTGGGCTTCGCGGTGGCGCCAGCCGCGACAGGCCGGCCTGCCTATCATCCGGCGACGCTGCTGAAGCTCTACGTCTACGGCTACCTGAACCGCGTGCCGTCGAGCCGCAGGCTGGAGCGGGAGGCCGGGCGCAACGTCGAGCTGATGTGGTTGACGGGGAAGCTCGCGCCCGACCACAAGACCATCGCCAATTTCCGCAAGGACCACGGTCCGGCGATCCAGGCGGCGTGCGCCCACTTCGTCGTGCTGTGCCGCCAGATCGGTCTCTTCACCCAGGCGCTGGCGGCGGTGGACGGCAGCAAGTTCAAGGCGGTCAACACGCGCGACAAGAACTTCACAGCGACCAAGCTGAAGAAGCGGATGGAGCAGGTGGCCGAGCACATCGCCGGGTACCTGGCAGATCTCGACACCGCCGACCGGCAGGAGGGCGAGGCCGCCGAGGCGCGAGCGGGGAAGCTCAAGGACAAGATCGCCACCCTGCGCGCCCAGATGCAGGCGCTGAAAGCCATGGAGGTCCAGGTCTCCGCATCACCGGACGGCCAAATCTCAATCACTGATCCCGACGCGCGGGCTATGGCCACCAGCGGCCGGGGCAGCGGGATCGTCGGCTACAACGTCCAGTCCGTCGTCGAGGCCGAGCATCACCTGATCGTCGCCCACGACGTGATCACCACCGGCAGCGACCGTCAGCAGCTCACCGCCATGAGTGAGAAGGCCAAGGCCGCCATGGGCCTGGACGGCCTAGAGATGCTGGCCGACCGCGGCTACTTCTCGGGCGAGGAAATCCTGGCCTGCGGGGCGCTCGGCGTGACGCCCTATGTGCCGAAGCCGCTGACCTCCAATGCCAAGGCCGACGGCCGCTTCGGCAAGCAGGACTTTACCTACGTGGCCGAGCAGGACGCCTACCGCTGCCCGGCCGGCGCGCTACTCCCCCACCACATGACGACCGTCGAGAAGGGCCTGGTCCTGCACCGCTACTGGGACCGGGCGAGCTGCCAAGCCTGCGCCCTGAAGCCGCAATGCACGCCCAGCGTCGAGCGGCGCGTCACCCGCTGGGAGCATGAGGCGGTGATCGAGGCCATGCAGCGGCGCATGGATCTGGCGCCCCAGAGTCCGATGAAGCTCAGACGCAGGATCGTCGAACACCCCTTCGGGACCATCAAAGCCTGGATGGGCCACACCCACTTCCTGATGAAGCGGCTGCCGAACGTGAAGACCGAGATCAGCCTCCACATCCTGGCCTACAACCTCAAGCGCGTGATGCAGATCCTGGGAACCGGGACGCTGATCGCGGCCATCCGGGCCTGAGGGGATCGGCGCGTCTCGCGTCACGCCCGCTCCGGCCAGCCCCTATCGCTGAGAGTTTTTACACAGCCTCAGTCA
>NZ_JBLLJM010000027.1:0-3952 GCF_053543495.1 Camelimonas sp. ID_303_24 | reverse complement strand
CTGGATCTGGGGCTCGATTGTGAAGCCGTGGCCGAGGCGCAGGGGCGCGCCGGCCTCCAGCGAGACGGTGAGGCCGCGTCCTGTGGTGGTGGGGGAGATGCCGTTGGTGGACTTTCCGCCCGAGACGTAGCGGGAGCCGGTGACGGTGGCGTCGAGATACCATCCGCCCGGTCCGGTGTGGGTCCAGTAGGCTCCGGCGCTTGTGGCGGCGAGCGTGAGGGAGCCGACGTGGGTATTGGTCTTGCCGCCGGCGAAACCGCGGACGGTGGTGTTGGCGGATGCATGTCCGCCGAACAGGCCGAAGCGCCCCTGGCCCCATGAGGTGCTGTAGCCGAGGATGTCGGCTCCGATCTGGAAGCCGCTGAACTGGCCGTTGACCGCCGGGGTGAGGGAGGAGCTTGCCTTTTCGGAGATGGCTCCAGCGAAGGCGCGGGCCCATGCTCCAGTGAAGGACTTGCCTTTGGCGTCGAGGCCCCTGAGCACGGATGCGCCGTGCCGGTCATGCCGGGATCCTGCGGTGGCCAGCGAGAGGGTGCGGGCGATGTCGGGAATGGCGGCGTAGAGGGGAACCTCGGCGCGGAACATGGGGACGAGCAGCCTGCCGTTCCATGGGGTGACGGGGATCGCGGATGGCGCGGCGCGGACGGGGGCCGGCTGCGCCACTGGCGCGGGCTTTGTTGCCGGAGCGGGCGCAGGCTCAGGAGCCGGAGCGGGTGCAGGAGCGGGTGCAGGTACTGGCGCGGGAACCGGAGCAGGCGCAGGAACCGGCGCGGGCGCAGGAGCCGGAGCCGGAGCTGGCGCGGGAGCCGGGGCTGGCGCGGGGATCACCGGCGTCACGGCGGTGGGCGTCACGGGAGCGGGGGGCGGCGTCTCCGCGTTCCGGGGCGCGCGCACCGGAAGCCATGGCATGTTTGGCAATGATGCTGGCCGCGGCGCGAAGAAGGTCGGCGCCGACGGCTCCACGGAAGGCGTCGTTCCGCCTGGCGGCGTGGTTTCGCCCTCGGACAACGACGGCGCCCGCTCACGGTGGAACGGCGGACGGGGCGGCGCCTCGCTGGAGAACGCCTGGCCGGTCGGCGACGCCGGCTCATCCGGTACGTTGTCATATACCGGATCGTATACGTCGTCATATATCGGGCTGACTGGCCTCCCTGAAGGCGCGCCCAACTGAGGCGCCGGGCGGGAAGGCGCGCTCAACGGGCCAGCAAATGGCCCAGGGCGGGCGTTCTCGCGGACCGCCGTCGCGGCAGGCGACGCCAGCGGGGAGAAAATGGAGGCATAGATGCCTGAGTCGGACCGCCCACGGTGCGGCGCTTCATAGGGCGCGCTGACAGGCGGCGGAGGCGGCGGGAAGGCCGGAGGCGGCGGCAGTGGCGCCATGGCTACCGCTGCGGGGCCGTGGTCGCCGGGCGCCTGCGGCATCACCGGCCGGTTGCGATTTGGCGGAAGGGGACGTCCGGCGTCCAGCCTTGGCAGCAACGCGGTGGGCGGGACCGCCGCGCTGAGGTCGCCATCGAGCGCCCCCGCGCCCCCGGCGCCAGCCGCCGGAATGGCGGCTGGCGGGGAGAGGTGCGTCGGTGACGCCGGCGTCGCGTCTGAAAGGACCGCGGATGATTGCAGATACCAGGTGTTCGCGTCGCGTTGCGACAGGTTCTCCACGCCGCCAAGGCGCAATTGATAGGCGTAGGCGCCGGCATTGAGCTTGCCGTTGGCCAGCGTGAAGGCGTCGATTGATGAGCGCGCGGCGTCGGTCATCGCAATGGCCACGGGTATGCCATTGCCAAGGGTCTGGTCGCCCGGGCCGCTGTTCTCGATATGAAGGGTGGTGCGTCCGCCAAGACGGTCGCCAAAATACAACCTGTTGGCAGGCGACTTTTCGTCGCCGAGCTCGGCGTGGAGCGTCATGGACCCGCCGGAGCCATGGTATGAACCGACCGACAGGGACGGCCAGGCAATCCTGTCAAGGTCGATGCGGCCGGCGTTGTCCAGATGCGTTGTGCGCGACGTATCCGTTACGGTCCACCACGCGCCGCTTTGCAGGCTGATATTTTTACCGCCGGCGACGCTCCCGCCCCAATAGCTCTGGCCACCCAGCCTGACGTCAACGGCGCTGCTGTCAGCCGCGGCCAGATGGCCGATCCATTTGCTGTGTCCCTTGAGGGTGATGTTGCCGGCTGTTTCGGCGCCGGCGATGAAATTGCCGCGCCAGACTCCCTTGCCATGGAGCCTGACTGTCGCAGCCTGCGGCAGGGTCTGGTTCAGGTCGCCGCGCCATTCGGCGTTGTCGCCGATCGTGATCGAGGCAAACCGGCGGGGCGCTGGCGTCAGATTTCCGGCCGGGCCGCCCGCCAGGCCGCTGTAGTAGCCGTAAGCGGCATATTCGTAGATGGATGATGCGTCGTCATCATTCTGGAATGAAGCACTGCCCCGCCAGATGGCGTCGCCCATCAGGAGGATGCTGGTGGCGCCGCGCGTGGCTTCAAGGTCGCCCTGCCACTGCGCGTTCTTGCCAAGTTTCAGCGCGAGCTTTGCATCGAGGGCTGAAATGCGGCCCAGCAGCCTGGCGTCGCTGGCGTCCAGCGCATCGATAACGGTATGGCCCATGGTTCCGAGCAACAGGCCGGCGTCGCTCTGCGGCCCCTGGATTTGCGCGCCAGGCCCCAGGGTCAGGAAAGTGCGGTCCTTGCCCTTTCCGACAAAAATGGCGGCGCCGGCATCGATCTTCAGCCTGCTGTTTTCGATGTGCGCATGTGTCTCCGCCCCATGTGCGCCATCGTGCGGGCGATTGGGGACGTGCAGGAGCACGCCAAAATCGCCCGGTTGCGTCCCAGCCGTGACGTTGCTGTTCCAGATGGCCAGTTTGCCGCCGCTTTCGATGCGGATTGTGTCTCCCCGGGAGACGCCCTCCGCGACTGGCGTCAATGTGGCGGTGATCCCCGGTCCACCCGACAGCCGGTCATGAAAACCGCTGAGCTGAGCCAGGCTTTCAGCCCCGACATGGATGAGCGGCGTCTGGAGAGACGCCTGTCCACTGATCCGGCCTCCGCCCAGCAATCTGACTGAGCCGCCATTGGCGGCGCGGATGGCCGTCACCGCCGCGCCGGCCTGTGGCGCGCCGTCGAGAAATGAGTAGCCATGGATGTTGACGGGGCCGGTGGCGACGATGTCGCCGCCGTCAGTGGCCTCGACGACCACGCCCTTGCCCGTGATCCCGCCGCGGATGTCGCGGACACGGATGGAGGTTTTGCCGTTCAGGCAGATTTGCCCATGCTCCATGGCCAGAAGCGCGGGCGTGAGATTGCCGTTGGTGCGGAGCGACAATGCGCCCTTCATTTCGAGGACGCCGCCCTGGTCAGCCCACGCCAGCGGCATGCGTCCGGGCTTCGGCAGAAGCTCTTGCGGCGCATCCGGGACGAGGTCAAACCGGTCTGCCGGGCCGGCCAGCAGGTCCTTGAAGCGCTCGTGATCGGGCGGCTTCGGAGTGAACTGCCGCGACGCCAGAACGTCGGTCGCATCCGTGAAGATCACGTGCGCGCCGTGGCCGCGCACGGTGATGGCGGATTGGTCCGGCGTGTAAATGGTATAGCGGCCCTTGCTGTGCACATGGCCGGTTTCATGGTGGATCGGTGGATCCGATGCGTGGGTTGGGCTGGAAATGGTCGCAGCCAGCAGGGCGATGGCGATGGTCAGCGCCGACGCGGATGATGTATAATTTGCAATCATTTTCATTAACTTCAAAATTAATAAAATATTTACAGACAATCATTCTGGAAGCGTTCGGATCCGTTGTCGTTTTGTTCAGTTTCTGGATTTTTACGCTGGTCGATACTGGAGAGACGGACGCGCGGCGCCCGCCTTTTTGTGTTTAGATGAGGGGATTCATGTTGCCGCCTCCGGGCTCACCACTGGTACCTGAGGCCTGCCTTGAGGCGCCATGCGTTGCGGTTGGCGT
>NZ_JBLLJM010000026.1:0-21568 GCF_053543495.1 Camelimonas sp. ID_303_24 | reverse complement strand
ATCAGGCGGGCGATGTGAGCGACCTTTTGCGCGCTCCGGGGAAGGCGCGGCCGGAACCCTGAATCATGGCCCCGCGTCGCCGGAATTTGTCAATTGGCCCATCGGGACACGGGTTGAACTGCACCCGGAATGGCAGACAACTCCCTGCCTCACGCCGCGGCGCTTTCGAGCGCCTCGGGACTGATGCCGCCGAGATGGGAGTGGCGGCGTGTCCGGTTGTAGAAGACCTCGATGTAATCGAAGATGTCGGCTCTCGCGAGATCCCGGGTTTTGTAGATGCGTTTTCGGATGCGCTCTTTCTTCAGACTTGAGAAGAACGACTCCGCTACGGCGTTGTCCCAGCAATTTGCGCGCCGGCTCATGCCGGGTTCCAGATTGTTGGCGTGGCAAAACCGCTTGAAGTCGTCGCTTCCATACTGGCCGCCTTGATCTGAACGCACGACAACCCGCCCTGCGGGCTTTCTGCGCCAGATCGCCATGAGCAGCGCATCAAGCGCCAGCTCTTTCGAGAGGCTGGGTTTCATCGATCAGCCAACGACCTTTCGTGCATGGAGGTCGACGACGACCGCCAGGTAGAGCCAGCCCTGCCAGGTCCGGATATAGGTGATGTCGGTCACCCAGGCCGTGTTGGGGGCATCGACAGTAAACACGCGCTGCAGCCGGTTCGGAGCGATGATCGAGGGGCGACCGGCAATGGTTCGGGGCTTTTTATAGCCGCGTACCGGCTTGATGCCGTTTTCCCGCATGATGCGCTCGATACGGTGGAGGCCGCAGTTCTCTCCGGCTTCCCGAAGGTCGCCGAAGATGCGGCGCGCACCATAGACGCCATGGCTTGCGCTGTAGGAGGCGCGGATGAGATCGCGCAACCGCGCATCCTCCCTTGCGCGATCGCTCGGCGGTTCATGCAACCATGCGTAGAACCCTGCGCCCGCCACCCGCAGAGCCCGGCGCATCAATGTGACGGCGTGGTCACGACGGTGGTCGTTGATGAAGCGGTACTTCACCCGGGTTCCCTGGCAAAGTACCGCGCGGCATTTCTTTAGAGATCCCGCTCATCTTCGGTGCGACGCAGTTGAGAACGAAGGCGAAGAACCTCGCTCTTTGCTTCCATGAGTTCCCTGGATTGCTGCCCGGATCGGTTAGGGGATACGGCCTTGGCCCCTTTGTACAGGCTATATGCCGAAACGCCCAAACGGGCCGCGACATCCGGAACGCCATAACCGCGTTCGCCCCCGCCTAACGGCTTCTTTCTTGAATTCCGGGGCAAATCTCTGTGAACTCACGAGCTGCCTCCTATGCTCAAACGACAGGCGGGACCTGTCTGTCAGGATAGGGGCTGTCCAATATCCGGCGCATGATCGAGGGAGGCCGGAAGCGTGGTCTGTTCGCAATTCATGCTCCCGGTGGCCAGGTGATCGAAATACACCCCAAGTTTATCGCATTGCAGAAGACGGTTGGCTTGCTGGCTTTTGCCCAGTTCAAGAGCCAGGCTGACACGGCGGCGGCAAAAACCGGGCGGAGGCGCATCGCCTGGGAGAACGGACCTGCAATTGCTGTCGGTTGACCCGTGACGGATCCTCGTCGCGCCAATTACGACGGAGTTCCCATGAACAGTCCGGCGCCAAACTGCGCGCTCTGATAGCCTGGCCTGCGGTCCACGAAGCCGCTGCAGGCCATCACGCATTCGGCGCGAATAAAGCAGCTTTCGATCAATCTGGATCGCAAGCTGCTCCAACTCCCCCTGTTGCGAGCCAATTCTGATCGCTCAGCCGACCCCGGGTGATCGGAAAACGTTCTAACAGCTCCTGAGTCTAATCGGGGCGCGCGATATGCGGAAGCGAGTATTGCAGAACATAGATAAACACCGACGTTGTCCAGCCCATCGTCATAATCCCGCTTGTCGCGGTCAGTGGAGCCAGCAAACGGGTGCCGATCTCCTGCGGCACCATGCCCAGCCCAAGCGTGGTGTTCATTATGAAAGCTGAATAATATGCATTCATAAAATCGGTCGCCAGATGCAGATAGAGATATATAGATGCCCAAAGCCAAACTTCTACAAGATGGGTGGAGAAGAAGATTACATTTGTCAGCATTAGGGCGCTAATGACGAATTTGTAAGGGGAGTTTTTTATTAAAAAACGAAGCGGCCGAAGGATTTGAATTAAAAGCAATGTTGCGCAGAGATGCAATATCATCGCCGCGATAATAGCAATGAGCCCCAGAGACAGCTCGAACGCCATGATTATCCCCCGTGAGTCAAAGCGCCAATATCCCGCCGTCCTGGCCGGCTTCCCGAAGTCCGGCGCGTTCGTTTCCACTGTGCCGAACCGGCTCGGATCGTCAAAGCACGATCCAGCTGACCCGGGCCAGCTTCACGCATAACAGCGCCTGTCGCCAACTCTCCATGACGAGGCGGTTGATAGCCGGCAGCATATAAAAGATGGCATGGAGCCGGTATAGCAGCCGGCGTCGTGGCATGACCGAACCCGAACTGCTCACATTCGGGAGCGGGCGTCCACAAGCAGATCCCGGAAGCCGTGAATTTATCCCAAGGTTCGCCTGATGCTGGACTGTTGCGGGTTGATCTGCCGGAAGGGGGCGTCATTGCGAAGTCGCTCCAGGTGCTGAAGCTCACGTTTGATCTCGCCATGCAACTTTGTCACCTGTGGACTGCACCCCATGCAAGGGGAAGTCAAATTCGCATCCTGCGCATCGGGCTGGGAAGCCACCTCGGTCGCCAGCCTGGCCAGTGCGTCGGCATCGGCTGCAGACACCAGCGCGGGAGCGCCGGCCACATAGGTCGTCACATGATCGCACATGCGCTCGGCGGTCGTGATTTGTGGAAACCAGGCGGCGGCCTCGACGGACGCCGGCGGCGGCTCGGCGAGCGCCGCCCGCAGATGCGTTCGCAAGTTCATCAGTTCCCGGTAAGCCTCGCGGCGCGCTTCCCGCAACGACGCGTCTCTGGATTTGTCTCTGGTGCGCGCGGTGGCCCGGATATAATCGGCAATACGTTGTTTCGCCCGCTGGAAATCAGACGCGATCCTGTCGAAATGGGTTCGCGGCCAAATAAAATATCCGAAAATGAGAACGATGGCCCCGCCGATCACAGTATTCTCAATCCGCAAAACTGCATAACTGGCGCCGATGGGAACGGGCTCCAGGGCCCTGAGAAAGACAAGAATGATTGGCGTCGTGACAGCGGCCAATAGCGCGTATGAGCGCTGTGCGGCGGTTGGCATCAGGCCCGCAAATATTGCGATCGGCAGCGCCAGCCACACACCATTCGGTATCAGCAGCACGAACGCCACGCCGACTAACGCGCCGACAATTGTTCCGGCGATGCGCAGGATAGCGCGAGCGAAAACGGAACCGAGCTCCGGCTTCATCACGATGCTTACTGTGAGTGGTATCCAGTACCAATGGTTGGCGCTGAGATACCAGTGCTCGTCGCTTCCAACGAGCCAGCGCGCCGAATAGGCAATACCGAGACAAAGCGCCACCGAGGCGGCGGACCGCAGCACCTCCTGAGTGGGCGCTATCTGGTCGATCGCAACATGGAATCTGCCTGACCGCGGCGGTTCGTGCGGGATCGCAGGCTCTTCGGCCGCTTCAGCAGGCGCGGTGGCGATGTCCAGTGCGCCGAGCAGGGCGTTGATCGCAACCCCGACCGGATCATTGGACGCCACCGGCGGAACGGCTTCACCAGCTGCCGCTGCGCGTAACGCCGTTGCCGCCACCTGGAGCGCCGCCCTGTCCTGCGAGGCCGTGATCGCCACAAAGGAGGCATCGGCCCTGGCGAGAACCGCGGCCATGCGTGCGCCCACATCGCCTCTGCGGAAGTGGTGAGGGGCGGCCTGTATCACTGTCGTGTTGAGCCCGCAGAAGGCCGTCGTCACGCCGCGCCGGGCCTCTTCCACCTCGGGTTGCCTGAGCTGGTCGCCGGACGGTGCAAGCGCCCGGCATGCGGCAAGGTTGCCCAGAGCGCTGAGCAGGGCGGTGAGCTGGGTATGCCGCGTTCTGCCGTGCATGCAGAGCGCCTCGATCCCCAGCAGGGCAACATAGAATACGACCCCCGAGAAATAGAGCAGCGCCGGTCTGTAGTCTGCTGTGCTGGGTATGCCGATGGTGATGGCCGCGACCAGCAGCGCGTGCGTGGTGGCTTTCGACAGTTGCGCGCTATAGGCGCTCGCCACCGCAGCGACGAACCCGAAGACGGTCATGACGGTGACGGTTACCGCCCATGGCATGTTGTCCAGGGCGCCAGCCAGGAAGCCCACCATGCCGAGGATCGGGGCGATAATGGCGGTGCGGAAGCGGGTGCGATATCCTCCACCCGTCTCCGAACTTAGCGCACGCATGGCTCCGTAAGAGATCCACATGGCGGCCAATGGCGCGCCAATGGCAAGGGCGATTGCCCAGGGAAGACCAACGGCCAGCGCTCCCCTGAGCGTATGGCCAACCTCCCATCGGCTTTTCTTGACCCGCGCCAGTTCGCGAAGCCACGAATTGGGACGTTCCGGCTCACCTCCCGCCGAAACCAGCCTGGCGGTAGAGGTCCGCTGCATCTTCTGCATCATGCCGCGCGGTCCCGGGATCCGGCGTGAAATCGGGACCACAGTGCTGGCGGCAGAACCGTTCCGGGATGAGAACACAAAGAAAAACTCCCTGGCCACGAACGTTCTGGCCTTGAGAAGTAGCCAGCACATGCATGCCTTGGCAAGGAATGCTGACCAGCATGACGCCGATGAGATAATCCAGCGCTCTCCCATGTGGGCTGGATGCAGGCTTCAGGCAGTTCCAGAATCGAATTTTTGCGCGAGCGAGCATCAATCCCCCCGTCGCCACATGCCCTGGCGAGTGGGGAAGTCACGCGGCTTCACCATATAGTCCGCGCGTCCCTGATGCCGAGGACCGCCTGGGCCCTGGCAGCAAACCGGCGGGCGCATCCTCCTGCTTCAATCCAATACGGATCACACACAACCCACTGGCGGCGCGCCGGCCATCAAGCCGAGGGATGCCGGGCGCCAGTGGAAAAGCGGCAAATTACGAGCCATCTGCGCTCCACCGGGAGAGCCAAATCAACCATCAATGCTTCCATCGCAAAGACGTTAGCGACGCATCAGACGTGATTAACAGGTCCTGAGCCTGGTCGCAGCCCGCGCACTTTTGTCCGGCATCCGGCTGGGCGGTATGATCAATAGAAAAAATTATCATACTTTTCATCTGCTCAAATGATCTTTCGGTATATGGACCTGTAATGCTGGGCACACCCAAAAATGACCGCAACGACGCCGGGCCCCGGTGTCGGTCGAAAGTCACGAAATTTCAGACGCAAGGGGCGCGCCACGGCGCCTTTTGCTGGGAGAGGCGCACCGATTGTCATGAAATATGATGTACGGGCGGCGGCTTGACGCTGGCGTTTGGCAGCCCCGTTCTGATAAAGGTTTCTGGCTTGTAACGGGATGCGGAACGCGCGCGAGCGCATGTCTCCGGTCCGACAGGAGGCCGCCTATGCACTTTACCCCCCGGGAAATCGACAAGCTGATGATCTACACGCTCGCGCAGGTAGCACAGAAGCGGAAGGACAAGGGGCTGAAACTCAATCATCCGGAAACGGTGTCCCTGATCGCCGCCGCAGCCCTTGAAGGCGCGCGCGAGGGCAAGACCGTTGAGCAGGTGATGGAGTTGGCGAGCAAGACCATCACCCGTGACGACGTTATGGACGGCGTGGTCGAAATGATCCCTTACGTGCAGGTAGAGGCGGTATTTACGGACGGCAGCCGCCTTATCACCGTTCATGATCCGATCAAGTGACGGGAGCCCCTGATGAGCAAGAATGCAAAAAGCACGCCCGTCGGCGGCCTCGTGCTCGCGTCGGACGACATTGAAATCAACGCCGGCTATCCGACCACGACCCTGAAGGTGCGTAATACCGGAGACCGCCCGATCCAGGTCGGCTCCCACTTCCACTTCTTTGAGGTGAATGCCTCGCTCGAATTCGATCGCGAACAGGCGTTTGGCAAGCGGCTTAACATCCCCGCCACCACTGCCCTGCGCTTCGAGCCGGGCGACGAGAAGGAAGTCACGCTGGTGCCCTACCAGGGCAAGCAGCGGGTGCTCGGCTTCAATGGCCTCGTCAACGGCTGGGTTGGCGACGAGAGCTACAACGACTACCGGCCGCGATTGGCTGACGCCATGGAGCGCGTTGCGCGCTACGGCTTCCGCAACAAATCCTGAGGGCCTTTTGCGGCGCCGGACATTCCGGCGGCCAGCGGCGGCTTTGCGTGACAGCAGCAGATAACAGGCGTTTCCCTGGGCCGGTCCCAGGCGGAAACGCGCCAGAACTGGAGCTCCGGGATGGCGAAGATTTCAAGACGGCAGTACGCCGACCTCTATGGCCCAACGACGGGCGACAAAATTCGCTTGGCCGACACCAATCTTTTCGTCGAGATCGAAAAAGATCTGCGGGTTTATGGCGAAGAAGCCGTCTATGGCGGCGGCAAGACCCTGCGCGACGGCATGGGTTATGACAACGAACTGACCAGCGCCGCCGGCGCGCCGGATCTTGTCATCACCAATGTCACCATCATTGATGGCATCCAGGGCGTCATCAAGGCGGACGTGGGCATCAAGGACGGCCTGATCTGCGGCATTGGCAAGGCCGGCAACCCGGCCATCATGCCAGGCGTGACGCCAGGGCTGGCGTTGGGCGCCGGCACGGACGCCATCTCCGGCGAGCATCTCATCCTCACCGCTGGCGGCATCGACGCGCACGTCCACTTCATTTCGCCGCAACAGGCGGAGGCGGCGCTGAGCAATGGCGTGACGACCCTGTTTGGCGGCGGCATCGGTCCAACCGACGGCACCAACGGCACCACCATCACCCCCGGCACGTGGAACATCGAGATGATGCTCCGCTCGTTCGACGCCTGGCCGGTCAATGCAGGCGTGCTGGGCAAGGGCAACTGCTCGTCGCCAGCCCCGATGATCGAGCAACTGCATGCCGGCGCGATGGGCTTCAAGATCCATGAGGACTGGGGCAGCACCCCGGCTGCCATCCGCGCGTGCCTTGGCGTTGCTGATGAATATGACGTTCAGGTCTGCATCCACACCGACACGCTGAACGAAGCCGGCTTCGTCGAGAACACCATCGCCGCCTTTGAGGGGCGCACCATTCACACCTACCACACGGAAGGCGCCGGCGGCGGTCACGCACCGGACATCATCCGCGTGGCCGGCGTTTCCAACGTCGTCCCCAGCTCGACCAATCCGACGCTGCCCTATGGGATCAACTCCCAGGCCGAATTGTTCGACATGACGATGATCTGTCACAATCTCAGCCCCAAGATCCCGACCGACGTGGCCTTCGCGGAAAGCCGCGTGCGCGTTGAGACGATCGCCGCCGAGAACGTGCTGCACGACATGGGGGCGATCTCGATCCTCTCCAGCGACAGCCAGGCCATGGGTCGCGTTGGCGAAAACTGGGCCCGCACCATCCAGACGGCGCATCTGATGAAGGCGCGGCGCGGGGCCTATGCCGGCGATGCGTCGGGCAACGATAATGAGCGCGTGCTGCGCTTCGTCTCCAAGGTCACCATCAACCCCGCCATCGCCCAGGGCGTCAGCCAGGTGATCGGCTCGATTGAAGTCGGCAAAATGGCCGATCTGGTGTTGTGGGATCCGGCGTTCTTCGGAGCCAAGCCGAAGATGGTCATCAAGGGCGGCATGATCTCCTGGGCGCTGATGGGCGATCCCAACGCCTCGTTGCCGACGCCCCAGCCGGTGATCTACCGGCCAATGTTCGGCGCGATGGGTTCGGCGTTGGCCAAGACCCGCGTGACCTTCACCTCGCACGCCGGTTTCGAGGATGGCATTGCCGAGCGCTACGCGCTGCAGTCGCAGGTCATTCCGGTCTATGGCACGCGGACGATCAGCAAGGCGTCCATGGTGCGCAACGCTACGTTGCCGTCCATTGAGGTCAACCCCGAGACCTTCGCGGTGACGGTGGATGGCGAGCATGCGACCATCGAGCCGGCAACGGATCTGCCGCTGACCCAGCTTCACTTCTTTAGCTGAAGTCAGGGTGTTCCCGGCGATGCGGACGCCGCCTGCGTCCGCAGAACGCAAATGAAAACGGCAAGCGCCGGCTTGATGTGGTCGGGCTTGCACAAACGGCGCGGGCGCATCGTCGCCCGCCCCAGATGACGGCTGCAGGGAGTGCCGGAGGGATCATGATCCTCGTTGAGAAAAAGCTCGGCAATATCAATGATCTGGCCTGGAGCGAGCGGGCCCGGACGGCGCGGGTTGACTACCTCGTTCTGGAACAGTGGGAAGCGCCGAAGAACCGCTTGCGCAAGGCCAGTGAAGGCGGCGTCGAGCTGGCGATTTCGTTGCCGCGCTCCGAGCACCTGCACGACGGCGACGTGCTGTACGCAGACGACGCGCAGAACGTCATCGTCGTCGCCCGCGTGGCGCTAAAGGAAGTTCTGGTCATCGAGCTGGAGGGGCTGGAGCGTCTGACGCCGGCTGAGATCCTCCGGTCCAGTTTCGAGCTGGGTCATGGCCTTGGCAACCAGCACTGGCCGGCGGTCATCAAGGGCAGCACGGTTTACGTGCCGCTGTCGGTGGACCAGAAGGTCATGGCCTCGGTGATGCGCACCCACGCCTTTGCCCATGTGACCACGCGCTTCGCGCCGGGCGAGGAAATCGCCGCGAAGCTCGATGCGCGTGAGGTGCGGCTGCTGTTCGCAGGCGCCGACGCCACGCCGCATCACCATCACGGCGGCCATGCGGAAGGTCATGAGGCCACTCACGCCCATGCCCACAGCCACCAGCACAGCCATGAGCACGCGCACGCCAATGGCCAGCGGCATGCGCATGGCCACAGCCATACCCATGCGCATGATCATGAACCTGGTCACCACCACGATCATGGCGACCACCACCATGGCGATGAGGCGCACGCCCATTCCCACGGTCATGATCACGATCACGCCCATCCGCACGATCATGCGCATCCGAAGGAGACGTGATGTCGGAGGCGACGTCTGAGGGGCTCTCCGCGCCGCGCGACATGACGCATCTGGCGCGACTGCTCCAGTTTTCGGACTCCACCCTGCCGGTCGGCGCTTTCGCCTTCTCGAACGGCCTGGAATCCGCCCTGCAAACCGGCGTCGTCACCAACCCCGCCAGCTTGCGGGAGTTCGTCGAACTGGCCGTTCGCCAGGCGGCGCGCATGGACGGCGTTGCCCTGCTGCACGCCAGCCGGGCCATGCGGACGGGCGACTACGAGGGGATCCGCGCCGCCGACGCCGCCCTGTGGCGCCGGCGCGTCGGCGAGGAACAGCAGATGATGCTGGCCCGCATGGGCAAGAAACTGGCCGAGCTTGCGCTGAAAATCAGCGAGTTTCCGGTGCTGGAGCGCTGGCTGGGCGACATCAGGGCCGGCGCCACGCCGGGCTGTTTTCCCATCGGTCAGGCCATTGCGCTCGCCCATATGGGGGCGGACGAGGCGGAAACCTTTGTCATGCACCAGTATGGCGTGGCGTCGATGATCCTGAGCGCCGCCGTGCGGCTGATGCGGATCGATCATCTCGACACCCAACGCATCCTGTTCATGACGCAGCAGCGCGTGCAGGAGGATTACAACGCCGTGCGCCATCTGGCGCTGGATGAAATGTCGGTGTTCGCGCCGGTGTTCGACGTGCTGGTGGCGCATCACACGACAACGCACGTCCGGCTGTTCATGAACTGAGGGCTGGTGTCGCCCAGCCCTGCACGAGGTCAGGCACAATGAAGAAGATCACCCGCATCGGCATTGGCGGTCCAGTCGGCTCCGGCAAGACGGCAATCATCGAGACCATCACGCCACGCCTGATCGACATGGGCGTCAAGCCGTTGATCATCACCAATGACGTGGTGACGACAGAAGACGCCAAACAGGTGCGCCGCACCCTCAACGGCGTGCTGATCGAGGAAAAGATCGTTGGCGTGGAAACCGGCGCCTGCCCACATACGGCGGTGCGCGAAGATCCGTCGATGAATATTGCCGCGGTCGAGGAGCTGGAGGAGAAATACCCCGACAGCGACGTCATCATGATCGAATCTGGCGGCGATAACCTGACCCTGACCTTCAGCCCGGCGCTGGCGGATTTCTACATTTACGTCATCGACGTCGCCGCTGGCGACAAGATCCCGCGCAAGAACGGCGCTGGCGTCTGCCAGTCGGATATTCTGGTCATCAACAAGAAGGACCTCGCGCCTTACGTTGGCGCCAGCCTGGAAGTAATGGACCGGGATTCGAAGCTGATGCGCGGCAAGAAGCCGTTCGTCTTCACCAATTGCAAGACCGGCGAGGGCATAGATGATCTGATCGCCCTCATCATGGACATGGCCCTGTTCGACGTTCAGACAACGCAGCCGCAAACGCCGGCGTCGACGCCCGCCGCCCGGTGATGACAATGACGCTGCACGAGCGCCTGGGCCGGCTCGACGCCGCCCGAGAGGTGCAGGGCTACCAGAACCAGCCCCGGCAGATGCGCGCCGCCGCGCCTGGCAAGGTTGGCGAATTGCGGCTCGGCTTCTCCGTGCGCAACGGGCGCTCGGTGCTGCACGATCTCTACCGGGTGGCGCCCCTGCTCGTGCAGCAGGCGCTGTACTGGGACGAGGCCATGCCGGAGCTGCCGATCTGTTCGATCATTTCGGTGGGCGGCGGCGTGCTGCAGGGCGACCGCTACCGCATCGACATTTCGGTGGAGGAGGGCGCCTGCGCCCAGGTGACGTCGCAGAGCGCCAACCGCATTCACCAGATGGACGCCAACTATGCCTCGCAGCACCAGACGGTGACCGTGGCCTCCGGCGGCTATCTCGAGTATCTGCCCGACTTCACCATTCCGTATCGCGACTCCCGGTTCATTAACGAAACCGAGGTCATCGTCGCTGAGGACGCCACCGTCCTCTATGGCGAAATGCTGATGAGCGGCCGCAAGCATCACCATGAGGACGAACGCTTCGGGCTCGACCTGCTGTCGATGGCGGTGTCCGTGCGCCGTCCGGATGGGCGCGAGCTGTTCGCCGAGAAACTGCTGATCGAAAAGGGCGACCCGACGGTGAATTTCGCCGCGGTGATGCGCGGTTTCGACGCTTTCGCCAGCATCATGTGCCTGACGCCGCCGGATGTGGCGGCGCGCATCCGGGAACGCTTCGAAACGCTGTTTCCGGCCGGGGAAGCGCGCGCCATCGCCGGCGTCAGCCGCCTGCCCAACGGGGCGGGCCTGATGCTGCGCGTGGTCGGCGTGGAAAGTTACGACGTGCGCCGGGAAGTGCGACGTTTCTGGCAAATCGTCCGGGAGGAAGCGCGTGGACGCACCTTGCCGGAGGAGTTTTTGTGGCGCTGAGCCCATCTGCAGGATGCGCCCACCGTCCGGTTTGAACTGGTTGGGCGGAGGGTTCTGTTGGTGGAAGGTTGAGCGGAGAGCCCCGGAAGCCGGGTGGGCCGGTGTCCGGGCGTCAAGGGGCGCTCGCGTCGCAATGCGGCGTCAGTCTGCCGGAAAGAGAAGGGGCGGGGCATGTCCGGAAAGAGAAACGACCCTTTAACAGTCTGCCTGCGCGGAACCAGCCAGGTGTTCTTCATGGAGAACGCCCTGACCGGGGTGCTGTTCTTCGCGGCCATGGGTTGGGCGTCTTACGCGTCGGGCAATTGGGCCACGGTCATCGGCGCCGCCATTGGCGTGGTCGTGGCCACCCTCACCGCATGGTTGCTGGATTGCGATGAAGATTCCATCAGGTCTGGCCTGTTTGGTTTCAACGGCGTGCTGGTGGGCGCGGCCCTGCCCACATTCATCGCTGCTTCTCCGCAATTGTGGGTCTATGTAATCGTTGGCTCCGCCGCCAGCACTGTGGTCACTGCGGCCTTCAGCGCCACGCTCACCAGGAGCTGGGGCATTCCAGGTTCGACCGGGCCGTTTGTCCTCACCGGCTGGCTGATGGTGGCCGGCGCCTATACTTTCGGCGGTTTGCAGGTCACCGGCGATGCGCCGAAGCTGGCCACGGACTATGTGCAGGGCGTCTTTACCATTCCCGCTGCGCCGGATCTGCTCCGCATCTTTTTCCGGAATATCGGCCAGGTCTTCCTGCTGGGCAATGAAATCAGCGGCGCCATCATCCTTGCCGGCATATTTATTGCCTCGATCAAGGCAGGCGTCGCCACGGCGGCGGGGTCGCTCGTCGCCATGGTCGTCGCTATCGGCATGGGCGCCAATCCGGCGACGGTGGCCCAGGGGCTATATGGCTTCAGCCCGGTGTTGACGGCCCTTGCCGTAGGCGTGATTTTCCTCAACCCGTCAGTGAAGGCAACGATTTACGCGTTGCTCGCAACGGTCACCTGTGTGTTCGTCCAGGGCGCTTTCGACGTCATCATGCCGCCATCTGGCTTGCCGTCGTTCACGGCTCCCTATGTGTTGACGATGTATCTGTTCATCGCGCCGAAGTCGCTGCTGGCTCCGCACCCGCACAGCCCGGTCAGCGGGCATCCGGTCGAGAGCAAGGCGCCTTCCTCCAAATAACATGGCGCGGCGGCTTTCGGGCCGCCACGCCCTCCCATGCCTTCGGCGGGAGTGTCAGACAGGACGCTTCCGCCCCTTTTGCCAAGGATAAACGCCATGCAAGGCATCAACGCAGGCGACACCGCCTTTATCCTGATATGCACCGCGCTGGTGTGCATGATGACCCCCGCGCTTGCATTGTTCTACGGCGGGCTGGTGAAGCAGCGCGACATGCTGTCGATCATGATCCAGAACTTCGTCTGCATGGGCGTCGTCGGGTTGATCTGGGTGTTCGGCGGTTTCAGCCTCGCCTTTGGCCCTGACATCAATGGAGTTATCGGCAACATCTCCACGTATTTCGGCATGTATCATGTCGGCATTTCGCCCAACCCGACCTATGCCAAAAGCGTGCCGTTCATCATGGTGTTCGCCTACCAGATGATGTTCGCCATTATCACGCCGGCGCTGATGACCGGCGCGTTCGTGGGCCGTTTCCAGTTCGGCGCCTATCTGCTGTTCATCGCGTTCTGGACTGGTCTGGTCTATCTCCCGGCGGCGCACTGGATCTGGGGTGGTGGTTTCCTTGCCAAAATGGGCGTGGTCGATTTCGCTGGCGGCATTGTCATTCACACCGCCGCCGGCTTCTCGGCGCTCGCAACGGCTGCCTATCTGGGCAAACGCAAGCTCGGCGTGGGCGAGAAGGAGTCGATGCCGGCCAGCCTGCCGCTCGTGGCGCTGGGCGCGGGCCTGCTCTGGTTCGGCTGGTTCGGTTTCAACGCTGGCGGCGCCTATGCGGCGGACGCGTTGGCGGCCTATGCCTTCACCAACACCATGCTGGCGGGCTCCATCGCCATGCTGGTGTGGATGTTCTGGGAGTGGCTGGAAACCCGTCGGCCGTCGTTCTCCGGCGTTCTGGTCGGCGCCGTCGCTGGCCTCGCCACAATCACGCCGGCGTCGGGTTATGTCGAACCCATGTCAGCCCTGCTGATCGGCGCAGCTGGCGCGACGGTGTGCTACTACGCCAAATACGTGCAGAAATGGCTGAAGATCGACGACACCCTTGAGGTGTGGCGGGCCCACGGCGTGGGCGGCGTCACCGGCGCCCTGCTGATTGGCGTCCTCGCCAGCTCCCACATCAATCAGGTGCAGGCCAGCGCCCATCAGCTCGGCGTGCAGGCGCTTGCTGTGGCGATTGTCGCCGCCTGGGCGGTGATCGTGACGTTGATCCTGCTGAAGGTCCTCGACGCGATGGGGATCCTGCGCGTGCCGGAGGAGGTTCAACTCGAAGGTCTCGATGTGGCCGAGACGGGCGAGCGCGCTGTCAATCTCTGGAACATGGACAGCAAGCGCGCTGAATAACAGCCAGGGGCCGTCACGCCCGGGTCATGAGATGCCGGACGCCAGCATGGCGTCCGGATTGCGAGCCTGTCGCCCGGCCGTTGAACCGCCGGGCGGCGTTTTCATTTATGCGTTTACAGCGATGGTCCGGCGAGATCCTCACAACGCGTCAAGCTCCAGGAATGTTGGATGAACGTTACTCTTGTCATCTTCACCCTGGTTTACGTGGCCATGGCGTTCGGCAAGCTGCCGGGCTTTCGGGTGGATCGCACCGGCGCGGCGGTTGTCGGCACGCTGGCCATGATTGTTTTCGGCGCCATTTCGCCGAAGGCCGCCTGGGACGCCGTGGACTATCGCACCATCGGCATGCTGTTTGGCCTCATGGTGGTGTCGTCGGCGTTTGTCGTCTCCGGCTTCTACGCCTGGCTGGCGCAACGCGTCGCCACCATGCCGGTCAGTCCGCCCACCCTGCTCGCCATGTTGATTGTGGTGGGCGGGGTCATGGCCGCCGTGCTGACCAAGGACGTGGTGATGGTGGCGATGACGCCGCTGCTTGTGTCCATCACCATGGCGCGCAAGCTCAATCCCGTCCCGTTCCTGCTGGCCTTCTGTTTTGGCGTCAACACCGGATCGGTGGGGCTGATCAGCGGCAGCCCGCAGAACATGATTGTCGCCCAGGGGCTTGGCCTGTCGTTCAGCGGCTTCATGAAGGTGACGGCGCTGCCGGCGCTGTTGTCGTTCCCGGTGGTGTGGGCGGTGGTCGCCTTCATGTATCGGGGGCGCTGGGCCTTGCCGGAAGGCGTGGGCGCGCCCCCGCCGCCAGCGGCGCCCATTCCGCCACTGGACAAGTGGGAAACCGTCAAGGCCGGCCTGGTGACGATGCTGGTGATGGCGGCCTTCATATCCGACCTCTGGCCCCGCGAGATCATCGCGCTTTCGGCGGCCGGCGTGCTGCTGCTGAACCGCAAGATCGCGTCGAAGGACATGCTGGGTCAGGTCGATGGCAATTTGCTGCTGCTGATCATGGGGCTGTTCGTGGTGAACGCTGCGCTCGGCCTCACCGGCCTGCCGCAGCAATTGCTGCATGATCTGCGCGACATCGGCGTCGATCTGAACAACCCTGTCACCCTGTGTCTCGTTGGCGGGTTGCTCAGCAATGTTATCGGCAACAATCCCACCGTTATGTTGCTGACGCCGTTCCTGCAGTCGGGAGCAGACGCCGAGGCCCTTGGCGCGGCGCTGGCTGTCGGCACGGGCTTTTTCAGCAATCTCGTGGTGTTTGGCAGCCTGGCCGGCATCATCGTGGTTGAGCAGGCGGCGCGATGCGGCGTGCGCATCTCTTTCGCGGAGTTCTCGCGGGCCGGCGCCCCGGTTACCGCCTGCTGTCTGGCAATCGCTTTGGCCTGGATCATGTATCTGACCTGAGGCGATCCATCCCTTCCTGGGCGTGGCTCCGGTCTGGCATGAGAACAGGCGTAGGGCGAAGCCGTCGCCAGCCAGCCAGCCAGCCAGGAAACGGAAAGGGCGGGGCGGAGGGCGCTGGCCGGCTCCGCGGCGCCGTCTGGTCAGGCGGTTTTCCGCATGCCCAGACGGAAGCCGGCCCACACGGCCGCGTAGCCGGCCAGCAGGCTCACCGTCAGATAGGCAAGGGCGACCACAAGGCCGGCGGCGGAGGCGTTCATCACGACGAAGGCGCCATAGACGAAGCTGGAGAACGTCGACAGACCGCCCATGACCCCGGTTCCGACCAGGGTATTGACGTCGTCGCTGACCGTCCGGCGTTGATGCAGGGCGGTGACGAGGCCCAGCAGGAATGACGCAAGAATATTGGCGACGAATATCGGCATGGGAAAACCGTCAGCCGGGTCAGGAACCCCAAGCATCAGAAATTCACGCGTCATGGCGCCAATGGCGCCGCCAACGAAGATGAGGATAATGGCGTTGATCATGACGGCGCTCCTCAGCCTTGCAAGCGGGCCAGAGCCGCTCCGCCAGCTGCCGCCAGCAGGCCGGCGACGACAGAACCAGCAAGATAGGCGATGGCGGTCACGGAGCGTTGCGCGTCGCCGAGCTTGAGCGCGTCAAGCTGCATGCTGCTGAACGTAGTGTAGCCGCCCAGAATGCCTGTCAGCACGCCCGCGTTCAGCGGCGCGCCGAAACGGTCGCGCCAGTCTACAGCGAACAGAACCGACAGATAGCCGATGACGAAAGCGCCGCTCACATTGATGATGAACGTGCCCAGGGGAAAGCCGCCGTGGTAGCGCTCGCCCACCATGCGTCCAATCTGCCAGCGCAACAATGATCCGGCCCCACCGCCAAGACCAACCCACATGACATCCAGCGGCCGCATGACTGTTTGCTCCACGGTATCGTTCACTGCAATCCAGGAACACTGGCAGGCGTTCTGGCAGCGGCAGTCTCGAATTTGTTGATCCTGGACTGGAAAAGATCAGGGATAGCCTGAAAAAATCAGTCGCGTGAATTTACGGTTTCCCGGTCTGTTTGGGACCATGTTCCCAATATTCTGTTTGCGTCTTTGCGACGACGGCGTCAACCACTGCGGCGGCTGGAGCGCGATGTCCCCGGATTCAACCGCGTTCGCGATCCGGCGCCTTATGGTTCACGCCTTTTGTGACCAGGCGGCATCCATTTGTTCGCATTTTGCACCCGCAGTCTGATGTGGATCAGTCTTGGTCATTTTGGTGGGTTTTCGGTGGTCGACTTGTCGCAGCGGCAGGAAATGTCTAAGCACAACCATATCGTGTTCCGAACCCTTGCGCGGTCCCTCCGTGCGCAGCGTGTCGCAGGGGGCCCTTGAGGCGCTGTTGCTCCTCGCGGCATGTTCCGTGGAGGTTTCTTGCCCGTCTTCCAGGATCATCGTCAGAGCCGGGTCATGTGGGGCATTCCGTCTCTCGTGTGGCCGGCTCTTCTGGATCCAGCCTGGCGCATCGTCACGGGCCGGTCGTCCCGTGCGCGCCGTATGGCGTCGGGGGCAGGGATCCTGATTTCGATCGCCGGCGTTATGGCTGGCTGCGCGCCAGTCCGGCCGTCCCTGGGCGCGCCGGCCATTCCCCTGTTCGACGCCTATTTTCCCGCCTGGCTGCTCTGCGCGTTCGTAGGCGTCATTGGCGCCGTGCTGGTGCGCATCGCGTTCATTCGCATTGGCCTTGACGACGTGTTTCCCGTGCGCCTGCCGGTGTATGTGGCGGTCGCCGTCATCATCGGCCTTCTGGTGTCCTTCTTCGGCTTTGGCAGGTAACGCATGGCTCCCGCGAGCAAACAACGCGCGGTGAAGGTTTGGGGAGCGCTGGCTGGCCTCATCATCATCGGCGTCGCCGTGCTCGGTGGCGAGCGCTTCATGCGCCAGGCCGATCGCAATCCCCTGTCCCAGGACGCCAGCCTGAGCGCCAGGACCGTGGTGATCTCGGCCAGCGTGCCTGGCCGCATCGCCAGCCTCCATGTCGTTGACAACCAGGCGGTGGGCAAAGGCGATCTGCTGCTTGTGCTTGAGAAAGAGCCCTATCAGCTGGCGCGCGATCAGGTCGCGGCCGATCTGCGTATTGCGGAAGCAGCGCTGGCGGACAGGCGCCGGACCGTCGTGGCCGAACAGAACAACGCCATCATCGCCGACGAGCAGATTGCGCGGGCAAAATCCAACCTGGCTCTCGCCACCCAGACCCTGACCCGGCTGTCGGCGCTGCGCCCGAAGGGCTATGTCAGCGCCCAGGAAGTCGATACCGCCCGCACGGCGAAGCAGGACGCTGAGGTGAGCCTGCGCCAGGCCATGCGCCAGAAGGATGCGGCGGAGGCCCTGGTCGGCAGCCTGGCGGCGGCAGAAGCCCTGGTGGACGCCCGCCGGGCGGCGTTGGCGCTGGCGGAGCGTGGCCTGGCCAATACCGAAGTGCGCGCGCCCTTCGCCGGCAAGGTTTCCAGCCTGAATGTCGGGGTGGGCGAGTATGTGATCCCTGGCCAGTCCGTGTTCACGCTCATCAGCACGGGGGAGTGGTTCGCGGTGGCGCCGTTCACAGAGACGGAATTGCCGGCGATCCGCATCGGCGACTGCGCCACCGTTTACGCCCTGTCTGACCGCAAGCGGGCCATCCGCGGCCGGGTCGAAAGCATCAGCTGGGGCGTGGCCTCGGAGGACGTGATCCGCATTCCCCGCAACCTTCCGGTCGTGCCCAAGAGTCTGGACTGGGTGCGCATCGCCCAGCGCTTCCCCGTTCGCATCCGGCTCATCGATCCTCCGGACGAACTGATGCGCGTCGGCGCGTCCGCTACCGCAATGGTGCATCATGGCGACGGCTGCTGATGCGCCCTGGCGCATGATCGCCCGGCAGGTCTGGAGCGATCTTCAGCCGTTCGAAGGGCGCTTCGGCCTGACCTGGCGCGTGGCCTTGCTCTGCGCCATCACCGCCGCCGTGGCGATGATGCACCGGATCCCGGAATCGGCCATCAGCTGCTATCTGATCATCTTCCTGATGCGGCCCAACGGAGCCGAGTGCGTCGGCCAGGCCATAGGCCTGATCATTCTCGCCACCCTCGTGGTTTTCGGCATGGCGCCGCTGATCCAGTCGCTGGCGGAGACGCCATTGCTGCGCCTGGCGGTGATCGCCGGGGCGACGTTCATCTTTCTGTTTCTCAGCTCGGCGTCGCAACTCGGCGAGATCGGGGCCATCATCGGCCTGGTCATCGCCTTTATCCTGACCATGGTCGACCTCGTCCCGGTTGGCGAGATCGTCACGCGCGGCCTGCTGTACGCCTGGGCGATGGCCTGCATGCCCATGGCGCTGATGATCGGCTTCTGCCTGGTGCTCGGAACCGGCCCGCACACGCTGCTGCGCCAGACGGTGGCCGAACGCCTGAACGCCGCCGCCGATCTGCTGGCGACGGGCGATCGCAGCAAGGCGATGGCGCTGCTGGCGGAAGGCCAGGCCGAGGTCGACAAACGGGTGCTGATGACCCGGATTTTCCACACCGCGCCCAAAGCCGAGGCGCAATGGCTGGCGGGCGCCGCTTCCGCGACTTACCGGATGCTGCTGGCCGCCGCCGCGCTCGCCAACGACGACGGCAAGAGCGCCGCGCGCCAGTCGCTGGCCGCCGCCAGCCGCGCCGCCGCGCAGGCGGTGCGCCATCGGGGGGCGCTGGGTCAGCCGGAGCCCCTGGCGGCCGATGCTGACGACGCGCCAGCGCTGGCGGCAATCCGCGGGACCCTGGCTGGCCTTGGCGCGCCGGACGGCGGCATGAAGGCGGTTCCGGCCAAAATTCCGTTTCTGGCTCCGGACGCCTTCACCAACCCGGACCACCAGCGCTACGCCCTGAAAACCACGGCGGCGGCGGTGCTGGCTTATCTGACTTACTCCTTGCTGGACTGGGAAGGCATCGCCACCGCCATGGTCACCTGCTACGTGGCGGCTTTGGGCACCACGGGCGAGACCACGCACAAGCTGATGCTGCGCATCGTCGGCTGCCTGATCGGCGCGCTGATCGGCGTTCTGTCGATCCTGTTCGTCATGCCGCATCTCACCTCTGTGGGCGGACTGATGGCGCTGGTTTTCGTCGCCATCCTGCCGGCCGCATGGGTGTCGACGGGCAGCGAACGCATCTCTTATGGCGGCGTTCAGATCGGTCTTGCCTTTCTGCTGACCATTCTCAACGGTTTTGGCCCAAGCCTCGACATGGGGTCGGCGCGGGACCGGATCATCGGCATCCTGCTCGGCAATACGCTGGTGTTCATCATGTTCACCAATTTTTGGCCGAAGAGCGCGGCCGTGCAGGCGCGTCGCCAGATCGCGGGAGCGCTCAACGCGCTGGCCCGCCTGGCCGTCATGGCGCCTGCGGCGCGTCCGGACGCCGTCAACGACATCGCCGCCGCCGCCACCAGCACGGCCGCCGCGAAGATGGCCCTGGACATGACGCCGTTCGAGCCGCGCAGCCAGAGCCCGGCGCCGGCCGAACTGGGTCGCCTGTATGGGCTGATCGAAGAGATTGTCGCCCTGCTGCCCGCCGTAGCGTTCAGCAACCGGGCGCTTGATGAGGAAGCCCGGCAGTTTCGCGCGGCCGGCGGGACGCTCGATCCCGAAGGCGGCGCGGCGTTGACCTTGCCGGTCGCCGCCGCCATGACGGACAGTGATGCGCCTGACACGCTGGCGCGGGCGCACCGCATCACGCAGCTTGCCGCCGGATGAGAACATGACGTTACGCAACGCCGCCAGGCTCATCATGACACGGGCGGACCGCCAGCTGCGGCTGGGTCTGCTGCTCGCGGTTGCCGGGAGTCTCGCCGCCTGCGCCACCAGCGCCCTGGAGAACGCGCCCGAACATCCCGCCGCGCCGTGGAAGCCGAAGGGCGAGCAGGCGACGGATGCGGCTGGCGGCGCGCCTTCCTTCAGCGTGACGCCGCAGCCGGAAGTCGCGGCGCTGGAAGCGACGCCGGATATTTCGTCGAAGCAGGCTTACGACCTGCCGGCGCTGATCGACATCGCCCAAAGCCGCAATCCTGTGACGCGCCTCGCCTGGCAACAGGCGCGCCAGGCGGCGCTGTCAGAGGGCATGGTCGCGGCGACGTATCTGCCGGTCATTTCCGCCAGCGTCATTGGCGGCCGCCAGCGGGTGGGGGGCAGCGTCGACAACGCCCTGCCGGGCCTGCGCGATCCCAGCGTCACCGTGGGCGGCGTCACCCCCACGGTGACGCTGCAATGGCTGCTGTTCGATTTTGGCCAGCGCCGCGCCCTGCATGACGCGGCCAGGCATAACTTGGCGGCGGCCAATGTGCTGTTCAACGGCGCGCACCAGAAGATCATCTTCGACGTCACGCGGGCCTATTTCCTCTACGGCGCCGCGCGCAGCCGCGTGCGCATCGCGGGGCAGACGCTCGGCAACAGTCAGGCCATCGAAGCCGCCGCCGCCGATCGCATGGCGAAGGGGCTCGGCAATGCTGTGGAGGTCGCCCAGGCGAAACAGCAGGTCGCCCAGGCGCGCTTTGGCCTGGTGCAGGCCCAGGGGGCGGAGCGCGGCGCCTATCAGGCGCTGCTCGGCGCCATGGGCGTGTCGCCGATGACGCAGATGCAGATCCGCGACGCCAGCGGCCGGGCGCTGTCGGCGAATTTCCAGGCTCCGACCGATGCGGCCATCCGCGCCGCGCTGGCGCGTCGTCCCGACGTGCTGGCCAGCTACGCGGCGATGAAAGCCAGTCGCGCCGGCGTCGCCGCCGCAGAATCGGAGTTCATGCCCAAGGTGTTTCTCAGCGCCGTCGCCGCCAGCGGCTCCAACAGCCTGAGCACCACGGGCCTGCCGACCATTGGCCAGCAGGGTTCCACCACCGGCTTCCTGGTGGGAGCGACCATGCCGATCTATGACGGCGGGCTGCGCGCCGCACAATTGCGCAAGGCCGAGGCGCTGGCCGATTCAGGCGAAACCACGTTCAACCGCGTGAAGAACGACGCCGTGCGTGAGATCATCGTCGCTTCCGATACGTTGCGCTCGGCGCTGGCGTCCTACAAGGCGGCCTCGGCGCTGGCGGATGCGGCGCGGGTCACCTATGACGCGGCGTTCGCCGCCTGGAAGTCCGGCGTCGGCTCCATCACCGCCGCCACCGCCGCCGACAGCGGTCTGCTCGTGGCCCGCCAGGCCCAGGCAGACGCCCACGCCGCCTCGCTGGTCGCCGCGGCCAATCTGGCCTTTGT
>NZ_JBLLJM010000025.1:0-1390 GCF_053543495.1 Camelimonas sp. ID_303_24 | reverse complement strand
CGGAAGATCCGATGATGAAGTCCGCTCCGGTTGAATATGTGAAGGTTTGCGCGACGCACGGCGTCGGCTTCTTCTACATTCCGGGTACGGACACCTGTATCCGCATCGGCGGCCGCGTGTCGTTCGCCACGGAGTTCGCGCAGTATCGCAATCTCGCGGCTGACAAGACGAACTTCATCGCCGCCGGCCGTATCCAGGTCGACGCCCGCACCGCGACCCAGTGGGGCACGCTGCGCACCTTCGTCCGTATGGACATCGCCAGCCGCACCGGCCAGCAGCACGGCGCCTCGGGCACCCTGCGCAACCATGGCCCGTCGAGCTTCAACGCCACCGGCGTCGACACCTACAACCGCGCGTACAAGTACGTTGAAATCGACAAGGCGTTCATCCAGTTCGCCGGCCTGACCGCTGGTCGCGCCACGTCGTTCTACGACTTCTACCAGACCGACATCGAGCTGACGAACTTCTCGATCACCTCGAATGCCTCGTCGACCAACCTGCTGGCCTACACCGCCAAGTTCGGCAACGGCTTCAGCGCCACGATCTCGATGGAAGACCCGACCTTCCGTCGTAACCCGCTGTTCTTCGGCGGCGTCAGCGGAACCAACCCGGCCACCGCTGCTGTCTCCGCTCCGTTCGTCGGCCTGAACGCTGGCGTCGCCAACGCTGGCCTGTGCACCAACGGCACGGTTGTCGGCTGCACGTTCACCACCCCGGTCTGGACGTTCAACGCCAACGGCCAGCGCGTCGGTTACGCGAACGTCGACATTTCCCAGCGTCTGAACGTTCCGGACTTCGTCGGTAACCTGCGCGTTGACCAGGGTTGGGGCTCCGCCCAGCTGTCGGTCGCCACGCACCAGATCGCTGTCGGCACGTTCTCCGGCGGCGCTGTCAACGGTGGCTACGCTGCCCGTCCGGACTCCAAGTTCGGCTACGCCATCCAGGGCGGCGTGAAGTTCAACCTGCCGTTCCTTGCTCCGGGCGACGCCCTGTGGCTGCAGGCTGCTTACGCCAAGGGCGCGATGTCCTACACCGGCATGTCGGCTCCGATCGGGCATGACAGCGCCCTTGAAGGCGGCATCGGCGGCGGCGGTCGCTTCGGCGTGTCGAAGATCGATGGCTACATTGATCCGACCACTGGCGACATCAAGACCACCACCACCTGGTCGGTTGCCGCGGCGTTCCTGCACTACTGGACCCCGCAGCTGCGTTCGGGCTTCGTGGCCACCTATGGCCAGCTGAAGTTCCCGTCCGGCGCCCGCGTCACGGGCCCGATGGGCAACATGTATGCCAACAACTCTGGCATCTACAGCCCGTACCTGCGTGACTACAACATGTTCGTCGGCCTGACGAACCTGGTCTGGTCGCCGGTCAAGGACCTCGATATCGG
>NZ_JBLLJM010000024.1:0-13992 GCF_053543495.1 Camelimonas sp. ID_303_24 | reverse complement strand
AAAAGCCCGTGGCAGGTCACCCTCAACAGGCGTCAGCACGATCTGATCCACCAACGAGCGAATTGTGTCGGCTGCCTCTACCCGCTTGCCCTCTTCTTCATCCTGAAGCGACTCGTAGAGCTGCTGGATGCGCCTGCGATATTGCAGCGCCATGCTCGGGTGGAGCAGGGGCGGCGGCTCCTCCGCTTCGGCGAGGAAGTGCTTCAGTTCCGCCTTACGGGCTTCAAGCTGCTTCATGTCTTCCACGATCGCTTCAATCGGCCCGCCGGATTTAATTGCAGTCAGCAGCTTCGTCAGTTCCCGATCAATCTTCGCGATCTCGGCTTCGGCTGAGGCAATACCGGCGCGGCCTTCCATCCGCAGGCGGTTCATCTCTTGCGTGAATACCTCGCAGAAATGGGTAAACAGCTCAGGGTCAACGAGTCGGGTGCGCAGCGCATTCAGCACGCGCGATTCCAACTCGTCGCGGCGGATATTGACCCGGTTGTCGCAGGTGCCTTTGTTGCGAGCTGTCGAGCATCCGATCAGCGTTGCCGAGATCGCGGAGTACCCGCCACCACAGCATGAACATTTGGTTAGGCCCGAGAAGAGGTATTTGGGACGCCGCCGGTGATTGACGGTGCGGACATCTGTGTTGCCGTTATCGTCGCGGGTGAGCTTGTTCTTCTCCTGCCGTGCCTTCACAGCATTCCAGAGATCGTCGTCGAGGATCCGGAGCTCTGGCGTCTCCTGGATGACCCATTCCGATTCCGGGTTGGGGCGCGCCTGCCGCTTTCCGGTGTTCGGGTCCTTTACGAAGCGCTGACGGTTCCAGACGATCTTGCCGACATACATCTCATTATTGAGGATGCCGTTGCCACGCTTCGGGTTGCCGTTGATCGTGCTGAAACCCCAGTCGCCGCCCGAAGGGGCCGGAATGCCGTCCTTGTTCAGTGCAAAAGCGATGGTCTTTGCCGACTTACCGGCGGCGTAGTCGCGGAAGATGCGGAGAACGACGGCGGCCTGGTCTTCGTTGATGGTGCGGTCGCCGCGAATGGGTTCGCCATTGGCGTCCAGCTTCTTGACCACATCGTAGCCATAGGAATTGCCGCCACCCGATTTGCCAGCCTCGACACGGCCGCGCTGGCCGCGGCGGGTCTTGTCAGCAAGATCTTTAAGGAAGAGGGCATTCATCGTGCCCTTCAGACCGACATGCAGATGGCTGACCTCGCCTTCAGACAAGGTGAACATCTTCACATCCGCATAGGACATACGTTTGAAGATGCCGGCGATGTCTTCCTGATCACGCGAGAGGCGATCCATCGCCTCAGAGAGGATCACGTCGAACCGGCCGCTCATGGCGTCGGTCATCAGGGCCTGGATGCCCGGACGGATCAGGGATGCTCCTGAAATCGCGTGGTCCGTATATTCTTCGATGACGTGCCAGCCCTGCTTTTCGGCATGGAGGCGGCACATGCGAAGCTGGTCGGCGATGGAAGCGTCGCGTTGATTGTCAGAAGAATAACGGGCGTAGATCGCGACTTTCAAAACATTGCTCCCATCCGCATCAGGAGGTGCGCTTCCTCCTGTGCCTGGACAACTTCACTTCCTCTGCAAAGCATTCCCGTGCCGCCTGCTTTGCCAGGATGCCGACCAGACGCAGAAGGCGAGGGTCGGGACTGCCGCACGGCGTAAACGTCAACTCCGGCGCGTCCAGCAGCAAAGATTCGAGCAGCGCTTCGCGCTCGGCTACTGTCATCTTTGCTGTGTTTTGTGGGGCTCGCAAGGTCATAACTGACAGCATTCGTCCCATGCCCGGCATTAGCAACGAAATTTGCGGGCGAACATTTGGCGGCGTTCAGTGTGCCAATGCGCGTTATGGCGTGCGGCGGCGTAACATGGCGTGCCATGGCAGAGTAAAATGACCTGTCGGAATCGCTCGATGTCGCCGTCATCTTTTGCCTCGTTGCTGGTCCCTCGGAAGCTGTTGCTTGCAAATGAGGCTTTATCGTATTGTAATTAGAGATACAAGGCGCTATCTTCCGACTAAGGAGACTCGCCATGGGCAACACTGCCGAACGCAAGGAATATCCGATCTCGATGCGTCTGCCCGAAGCGGATGTTGCCATGATCGATCGCGCCGCCAGCCTGCGCGGCCGCTCGCGCACCGATTTCGTGCGAGATGCCGCTGTGCGCGCGGCCGAGGAGGTCGTCATGGAGCAGGGCCTGATCCGGATGAGCCCGGAAGGCTTTGCTCAGTTCATGGATGTGCTGTCGCGCCCGGCCGCTCCTGTTCCGGAGATGGTTGAAGTGCTGAAGCGGCCTGCGCCGTGGGAGCCCGGCCACGCGGCGAAGCGGTAATCCCTTGCTGCTTTCAGGACCCGAGCTGCTTTCCGCCGCCCACGATGTTTCCCAGTTTTCCTGTGGCAAGCCGACGCTCGACCACTGGCTGAAGACCCGCGCGCTCTCCAATCAGCAGAAGGGCTTTACCGCCGTTCTCGTCGTGCATGAGGCAGGGCGTGTGGTGGGATATTACGGCCTTGCACCAACAGCCGTTGTGCCATCGGTGCTACCGCGCTCCATTCGGACGGGGCAGCCGCCTAATCCAATTCCCTGCATGCTGCTTGGCCAGCTCGCGACCGATATCGGCTCGGCCAGGTTGGGCATCGGAACTGGCCTTGTGAAGCACGCCCTCCAACGCTGCGTTCAGGCCGCATCGCTGATCGGTGGGCGGGCATTGATGGTCAACGCCGTCGACGGGGAGGCTGCCGAATTCTGGCAGCGCCGAGGATTTGAGCCTGCCAGAGATGATGGGCTGGTCCTGTTTCGCTCGATCAGCGATATTGCTGCGTCGCTCCGTGAGGCTGGAAGGTGAATGGCCCGATGTTTCGTGGACGTCTTCCTTGCTAAATTTGAGGCAAGGACCTGCGCCGGACATTCAAGACGGTCGCCGGCAAGGCGAGGATCCCGAAGGAAATCCGCTTCCGCCTCCAGAACCACGCGTTGCAGGATGCCAACTGCAAGAACCATGACCGCTAAGCACCACATAGTGGAAAAGCGTGCCAACATGACGAAACGGGACAGGTTCGTCTGCGCCACGCTTGCCAAGAAGTGTCGGCAAGCGCCGGAGGGCATGCAATAGCCCGGCCTTCGACGGTACTCAGATCCGGTCTGAAAACCGATCATAGGCATCGATCCGCCGAACCGGGGGATCGACCTCATACCGATAGATTTCCGTTCTCAAGAACCGTAGTTCGGCCTCGCACTGAGCCTCGGGAACGTCAATGTACCAGGCGCGCGGCTGCGGGCCGGGATCGCCGTTCCAGCGGTACCCCCGCGCTTTAAGGACATCCTTGAGGTCAAAGGGCGCGTTCTCCGCCCAGATTCGCCAAGAAACGGTACGAGCGCCGTCCAGGAGACGGCTGAGACCTGTAGCGCCAGATCGGGGCAGCCACATCGCCAACAACTCGACCGTAGCAAGACAGTCGTGCATCGCGCGGTGGCGGTCGTAGAAGAAGCCGGCGGCCTGAGCGAGATAGGCGAGTTTCGTGCCCTCGAACCCCTCTGCTGCCCAATCGATCTGGCTGAGCGAGCATGCCCACGGCTTCGTCGAGAATACGTCGTTGAATCGTTCGAGGAAGCGGCGGTCGAACGCCGCATTGTGCGCGATGACGAGCGAAGCCGGCGCTGCGAATGAGGCTACCGCTGCGGGATCAACAATCTGGCCGGCCACCATCTCGTTGGTGATGCCCGTGATCGCGGTGATTTCCGGGGCGATAGGCTTGCTCGGCTGACGCAGCCCTTGGAAGCTGTCGCCCACGCTGAAAATGGTGCCATCCAAGCCATAGTTGAATGGTGTCATGGCGAGTTCGATGATCTCGTCGCGCTGATGGTCGAGCCCCGTGGTCTCCACATCGACCACCAGGCCAAGGCGCAGCGGCGTGCCTGGCGGAGGAACGATGCGAGGGCGCGGCTTGAGACGCCGGACGACCCGGTAGTCTCCCGTGGCCTCCAGCGTCTGCGCCAGGGTCTCCAGATTGTCAGAAGATGTCATCGTCTGACGCTTCGTTTACTGCCATCGGCTCCCCTCCAGCGGTATCGGCCGGAGAGAATCGAATGTCGGCGGCTCGACCTTCTTCGTGGAACCACAAATCGACCACCGCGGTATCGTCGCTGCGCGGCCGCGGTGACGCGCGGCCGCGCCGTCGGGAAGAGCAGCCCCTCGATCAGGCCGGTCGCGTCGCAGACGACGTCGCGCAAGTTCGCGGGTTCGCCCGTCGAGCGCGCGCCGAACTCCAGCATGACGCTTGGAGCCACATAGCCGGACCCGGCTGCGGTCGCCTCATAGTCGATGAAGAGCTTCTCATCCTCGACGCGGACGGCCGCCGCCAGACCTTCGGCGGCCAGTGCGGTCTCGATCACAGGCTGCACGGTTTCCGCGACCCATGCCGGTAACCGCCGACGGACCTCGCTGGACCAGCGCTTTTCCTCGCTTCGTGTCTTCGGCAGACCCTCGCCATTGTCCCCAACCAGATCGGGCGCAATCGCCCGAATGTCGTAGGTCAGATCCACGTCCTCCGAAAACCGGCGAATGACCTGATAGGCTTTCGACAGCGACGTGCCGCCCTTGAACACCAGATGCTCGCCGAGCGGTGCCGCGTAGAGGGTCGCCAGCGCCCACACCACCCACACATCCTTTTCGAGAAGATGGGTGGGACGACCCGAACGGTCGGCGACGACGCCCAACGCGTCACGCCGATCCTCGGCCGAAAGCTGGAGAAAGACGTCAGCCATAGGCCGCCTTTCCGACGCTCTGTGCGAGCCATGTCGGAAACTGCGGCGCGGCGGCGACCAGTTCGCCGAACACGCCGGGCGGCATCTTCCGTTTCAATGTCGTGAGCGCGGCCTCCGCCCTTTCGGGGCCGAGCCAGGCCAGCGCCCGCACGGCCTCCCCCGCCGGGCGGTTGGCCAGGGCCAGTTGCCAGCGCGGCGCGTGCCGCAATTCGACGACCTGCTTGCCGAGGTGCATCTTTCGGCTGCGCCCGGAGGTCAGATAGACCGAGCGGACGGGCACCTGCGTCGTCAAGCCAAGCGCGTTGGCTGCGGCGGCGCCGTTCGAGACGATGATCTCCCCTTTTTGGGTCGCGAGGGCCTCGACAGCCTGCTCGACCGAAGGTGCGCGCGTGCCAAACCGACTGGCGATGGGGCGCAGATAGACGCCACGACCGGCGCGGATGAGCTGCCCGCGCTCGGACAGACGCGACAATGCCTGATCCACGGCCGCCCGGTTTCCGAGGTGGAGCAGGCCCTTGGCGGACACGGGCATCCCTTCGGGAAGTCCCGTCGCATGGGCCAGAATCTGTTCGGTCAGCCGTGTCATCGCCGTTCTCCTGTTGGAAATATACGCAAGTTTCTGACAGTTTTCAAGGAAGTCCGGATAGGGGAAAGCCTTCCCCTGCGGCCGAGCCTTAGTCTCTGCCTACCCCGTCTGCGGGGAGACCCCGCAACGCCCCCTTCAGAGTGAGAGTGCGGACAGGTTTTCCGTGACGGGTTGAGGGCTGGAGAAGAGACTTCCGGCGCCCGTCGCGGAGATCATCCCGATGGCCAGACACGATCGCAGCCCCGCGCAAGGTGGCGGACGCAGCAACCTTTACGCCGACATCACCAACAAGATCATCGCCGAGCTGGAGCAAGGCCGGCTACCCTGGGTCCAGCCCTGGGGTGCGTCGCCCGATACCGCCCCGCTGGGCCTGCCGAGAAATGCTTCAACCGGCAGGATCTATTCCGGCATCAATATCCTGATCCTCTGGGGAGCTGTCATCCAGCTCGGCTTCCCCGGTCAGGCGTGATCGATCGCTCTGGATCCCGCCATCGCGTCCCTCATTCGGCACGCCAAGGTCGGCCACAAAGGCATTAGTCTTCTCAGATTGGTCGATGGTGCCGGATGCGATCGCGGCTTTGCTTTCGCATGAGGCGAGTCGCCGAATGGGTATGTCGCCGGATCTTGTCAGCCGGACCAGCAGGCCGATTGGCGTCGATGAGCTTATGCCGATGCTCTACCCGTCGCCGTCGTTGGCAGAGCTTGTTGATCCTCTCGCTTTGGAGCGGCGGTTCGGCCGCGCTGAAAGCTACGAAAATTTGCACGCTCAAGCCTGCATGGTTCTGCGTGAACAGCTTGCGGTGGACGCCATCGCAGAATTCGCTCAAACAAGTGACCGGCTCCTCGCACTTGCGCTGGACAGGACGCTCGAGCGCGAAGTGAAATGGTCGAATGTCGGCGTCGTTGACCATGATGGGCACGACGAACATGGAGCGATGTCTCGGACCATCGCCACACTTCGCGATGCACTCCAAACTGACGAGCATCAGGGCGATGTCGACCCTGACACAGTGATCGAAAAGCTCGCCAGCCTTGCGCTTGGCTCGCCTGCGGTATGTGCGCTGCGTGCACTTTCGCGACTTTGCCCGGAGATCGCCACAGACGACCCCGTATTGATCAGTGCATCAATCGGGATCGCGCTCGGTTTTCGCAGCCTATACAATCAACCCGAAACCCGCGCATTGCTCGCTGAAACCTCGCCTCTCAATTATTGGCGCGATATCATAGAGCACGCCGCGCGAAACGACCTTCCGGCGGTTTTGGACGAATACCTTCAGCTCGTCCTGGAAAGCGAGCGCGCCGAAAAATTAGCCCCGCAGGATCGCGCGAAGATCATTGCATCAAACGTGATTGCTGTGGTCGCCTTGCGCCCTGCCCAGATCACGTTGGACCACTGGTCGACAAAAGCGGGTCGTCTGTATGATCAGACATTCGAAGTGCGCGCCCGTTTCGCCATGCGTTTTGCAACAAAAGCCGAGGAAGAAAAGGGTGTACGCCGAACATCCGTGGTCCAGGCAGCTTTCAAGTCGCCGTTTCGGCCATTTGTTCTCGCTTCCACGTCGATTGGACAGGAAGGATTGGATTTTCATCCCTACTGCTCTCGGATTGTGCATTGGAACCTCCCGAGGAACCCTGTTGATATCGAGCAGCGTGAAGGACGGGTCCATCGTTACAAAAACCATGCTGTTCGGCGCAATGTCGTCGCTGCTTTTTCGGCCACTCCTCTCGCTGCGCAGAGCAGGCAATCACCATGGGTCTCCATGTTTGAGGCAGCGCAAGCTGATGAGGTTTCAAAGGGCCGCTCGGGAGACATCATTCCGTTCTGGGTCTACCCAGGTAATCACAAGATTGAGCGGGTCGTCCTCATTCCTCCCTTCAGCCGCGAGAAGGAACGCTACAAGGATCTCATCACATCTCTGGCCACTTACCGGCTGGCCTTTGGCCAACCGCGCCAAGATGAATTGATTAGCCTCTTCTCGGGTATGGACGACGACTTTATCCAAGAATTATCGGAGCTTCAGATATCGCTTAGGCCAAACTGACACAGCACGCAGAGAGGGGCACCTCCAGCGCAGCACGAGATCGATCAGTCATCTTCGCGCCTGGCTTGAAACCAGAGGGGCATAAAGCATCCGCCCGTGAGCGCACCGAGACTGGCAAAGACTTGAGGGGAAAGCCTTCCCCTGCGGACGAGCCATAGTCTCGGCCGACCCCTTCTGCGGGGGCGCCCCGCAACGCCCCGAGAGTGAGAGTGCAGACGGGTTTTCCGTGACGGGTTGAGGGTTGGAGGAGTGGCCTCCGGCGCCCGTCGCGGAGACATTCCGATGGCCAGACAGGACAGCGCGCGCGCAGGCGGCGCCCGCAGCAATCTCTACGACGACATCACCAACAAGATCATCGGCGAGCTGGAGGACGGGCGGCTGCCCTGGGTCCAGCCCTGGGGGACGGCGGCGGCGAAAGCACCGCTGGCCATGCCGAGGAACACCGCGACGGCGCGGCAGTATTCCGGGATCAACGTCCTGATCCTCTGGGGCGCCGTGGTCCAATACGGCTATCCGACCCAACATTGGCTCACCTTCCGCCAGGCCCTGTCGCTCGGCGGCAATGTCCGCAAGGGCGAGCGCGGCACCACCGTGGTCTATGCCGACCGTTTCACCCCCGAGGACGAGAAACGCCGCGCCAGGGAAACAGGCGAAGAAGCAGGCAGCATTCACTTCCTGAAGCGCTTTACCGTGTTCAACGCGGCGCAATGCGAGGGTTTGCCCGAGGACATTGCCGTTGAAGCGCCACCACCGCCGCCCGGCATGATCGAGCCGAGAGTCGAGGCACTGATCGGCGCAACCGGCATCGACGTCCGCATCGGCGGCGATCGTGCCTTCTATGTCCCGTCGCTCGACTGCGTCCAGGTGCCGCCGCCGGCTGCCTATTTCGAGCCGATCAATTGGCACAGGACGGCCCTGCACGAGATGGGTCACGCGACAGGCCATGCTTCGCGGTTGGGGCGGGATTTCTCGGGCAGCTTCGGAACCAGGAAATACGCCTTCGAAGAACTGGTGGCCGAGATGAACGCGGCTTTCTGTTGCGCCTCGCTCGGCATTGTGCCGACCGCGCGCCATGCCGATTATATCGGTTCCTGGCTCGAAGTGCTGCGCGAGGACAATCGCGCCATCGTCCGAGCCGCTTCCCAGGCCAGCAAGGCAGCCGATTGGCTGCTCGCACATCTGCCCGACGAGGAGCATGCCGAACCGCGCGATAATCTCATCGAGCGGAGGGCTGCGGCATGATCCTCCTGACACGCACACAGCGCGCGCAGCTCCTCGCCAATGGCCGGCAGAGCGATGTGGATCACGTCCCCGTCGTCAAATTCTACAATCCCTTTGGCGCGGGCGTCTGGCTCGCGAGCGAGTTGGATGAGGACGGCGACATCATGTTTGGCCTCGCCGACATCGGCTATCCTGAACTCGGCAGCTGGTGCTTCGGTGAACTGGAGGCGATCCGGCTCCCCTTCGGCATGGGGATCGAACGGGACGTGCTCTTCACCGGCATATTCCCGATCTCGGTCTGGGCTGAAGCGGCGCGCATGGCTGGCAGCATTCGCGCAGCCGAGCAAATCCTGTCCGCTCGCTTCCGTGCACGGACCTTGAATCCCGCCGATACAGAACGCCGGAAAGCCTGAGATCCGGCTGTCTGGCTTTGCGCTTTTGCGCCGCTCGATCGCAAGGTAGAGGGCGGCGTCTCTCGTCGTGACGTGGTGAAAGTTCCGGCGCCGGGCCGGCTGCCCGTCGGGAACCACGGCCATGACGCGACACATGAGGAAACTCGCCATCAATCCGCAGCCGTGCCAGTTTTCAGCGCAGGAGCAGGCCGTTGTCTATGAGGCGCGCCAGATCCTGCTGCGCCATCTCAACCAGAATCCGGTTCTATCCACATGGCAGGCGGTTCTGGACTATTGCGCGCTGGCCATCCGGGGTGATGTCGAGCGCTTCCATGTCCTCTATCTCGACCGGAAGAACCGGCTCATCTCGGACGAATGTCTTGCCATAGGCGCGGTTGATCATGCCCCGGTCTATCCCCGGGAAGTGCTGCGGCGGGGCCTGGCACTCAACGCCAGTGCGCTGATCATCGTCCACAATGACCGACGGCAGGTTTTCTTGAAGAAGGAGGGCATATGTCACAGACCACATTCCTCACACCAGAAGAAGTAGCCGAACGCTATCGTGGCAGCGTTTCCGTTGGCACACTTCGGAATTGGCGTGCGATGAAAATCGGGCCGTCGTTCGTAAAGATCGGCAAAGCGGTTCTCTACCGGGTCGATGAGCTTGAGGCGTGGGACGACAAGAATCGTGTGCAGTGCCGCGCCCCAAGGCGAATTGAACAAAGCGCTATGGATCGTGCTTGATCGCTTAGAGTCCATCCGGGATCAATTCGTGTTTTTGCATAGCTTTCGGAGCATGAGGCGAACGGTGGCCCAGCGCAGGAAGGTGAGGCCGGTGCGGTTGAGGTACTCCCAGTCCTTTGCCAATCGGCGGCAACGGTTGAGCCAGGCGATGGTGCGCTCGACGATCCATCGTCGAGGCAGGATGACGAACCTGTGCACGTCCGAGCGTTTGACGACCTCGACGTTGATCTGGGCACAGGCGGCGGCGAGGCCGTCGCGGAATTTTGGTCCCTGCTAACCGCTGTCGGCGTAGAGCTTGAGCAGAAACGGATAGAGGCCGAACAGCGCGCCCATCAGCAACACACCGCCGTCGCGATCCTGCACGTCGGCGGCGTGCACGATGGCCTGCATCAACAGGCCCTGTGTGTCGACCAGGACGTGCAACTTCTTACCTTTGATCTTCTTGCCGGCGTCGTAGCCTGGCGGATCGACCGAGCGCCCCCTTTTTCGGCGCCCTTGACGCTCTGGCTGTCAATGATCGCCGCCGTGGGACTGGCCTCCCGGCCCGCTGCCTCACGACACGCAACATAGAGCGCGTGATGGATGCGCTCGAGCGCCCCGTCCCAGCCCCATCGTCGGAAGTAATCGTTGACCGTGCTCCACGGCGACAGATCAACCGTTTTTTTAGTTGCCTGCCAGGGACTTGAAGTGACGTACAAAATTCAGAACATCGGCGGGCATAAGGCGACCGATCGCGCGGGTCGAGTAGACAGCTGTCACGATCCGGCCCTCTGGATCGATGACGAACCCGGTCGCTTGGAGGGCTAGCGGATTCTCATTGACGAAGGCGCCGGTGGCTGCGGAAACTGCTCGTGCATCCGCGCTGTAGCCGACCGGAAACCCTAGCTTGTGCTTGTCGACGAGCGCCTCCGATTTTTCCCGATCGTCCGTCGATACTGAGACGACCCTGATCCCGTCCTCGGCGAACTTGTCCGCCGCTCGCGCAAATTCGGAGAGCTGGGCGTTGCAGTATGGACACCAGGAACCACGGTGGAACAGGATAACACCGAACCCGCCCGCCAGATCTCCGGGCAAGTGGATTTCGCCGCCGCCAGCGCGACCAAAGATGAATGAGGGAAAGACGTCGCCATTCTGCAGCATCATAATTGCACTCCTTGTTAAATTTTTTTGGCGCTCAAAGCGCCGAGTGGTCCTTCACCGCTTCTTCCAACGCCCGCTTCAACCCGAGAAAGCGTTCGTCGACTGCGGCCGGGTTTTCGCGGTTGAGCGCGATCATCTGCGCACGTGTCTCGCCGCCGCGGATTACTTCGAACGCCCGGGCTTCGATGCCGGCAACGATCGCATCGGCGACGGCGGAAGCCGGCTCGCGCGAAAAGCCTAGATCGGGTCCGGCGCGGTTCGATTTCATCATGGGCGTATCGGTGCCACCCGGATAGACGGTCATCACGTGGATGCCCTCACCCTTCAGTTCGCGCCGCAACGCCTCGCCGAAGTTGGCAAGCCCGGCTTTCACCGCGGCATAGGTCGCATAGAACGGTGCACCGACGAGCGCTATCCCGGAGGAGATGTTGACAATCACGGCATCGCCGCCTTCCCGCAGGACTGGCAGCGCCGCCCGGGTCAACATGATCGGCGCTACGAGATCGACATCGATCATCGCCTGCAGTTCGGCTTCGGGCGTGTTCTCAAGGCGTCCAGCCCGAACCCCACCCGCATTGTTGACGAGGATGTCCAGGCCGCCGAGCTTTTGCAACGCTCCTTCCAACGTTGTAGCGCGGCCTTCCGGCGTGGCGATGTCGGCGACGACGCCGTGAACCTCACGGTCATCTGCCTTCAGCTCGGTGACCGCGTCCGCGACCATATTGGCGCGGCGGCCGGTTACGGCTACCCTCGCGCCCTTGGCTAGAAGCGCGTGAGCGAGGGCCAGTCCGATGCCGCTCGATCCGCCAGTGATCAGAATGCGTTTGCCAGCAATGTTCACGAGCGTGCTCCTTCAAGCTTATCCTGTGTCCTGTTCTCGAAGTCGGACGCGTTGTGGCGTTCGTGGAGTTGGCTCGACGGCTCGCCCGAAGTCCGGTTGACCTTGCGGCCGCGCGTCACCGCCGGGCGGACAAAGATCTGTTCGGCCCAGCGATTCACGTGCGTGTATTCATGCGTGGAGAGAAACTGCGCCGCGTCGCCATACTGCCAGCCCTTCACCAGCCCGCCATACCAGGGCCAGATCGCGATGTCGGCGATGGTATATTCCGAACCGGCAACATATTCGTTGTCGGCAAGGCGCCGGTCGAGAACATCGAGCTGGCGTTTCACCTCCATCGCGTACCGGTCAATGGCGTATTTGATCTTCTCCGGCGCATAGGCATAGAAATGGCCGAAGCCGCCGCCGAGGAACGGGGCCGAGCCCATCTGCCAGAACAGCCAGGATAGCGTTTCGGCGCGCATCGGCTGTTCCGTCGGCAGGAAGGCGCTGCCGAATTTTTCCGCCAGGTGCATCAGAATCGCGCCGGATTCGAAGATGCGGATCGGCGTCGGGCCGGAGCGGTCCATCAGCGCAGGGATCTTGGAGTTCGGATTGACCTCGACGAATCCGGAGCCGAACTGGTCGCCGTCGCCGATCTTGATCAGCCAGGCGTCATATTCGGCGCCCTTGTGACCGGCCTCGAGCAGTTCCTCGAACATGATAGTGACTTTCTGGCCGTTCGGCGTGCCCAGCGAATAGAGCTGGAAGGGATGCTTGCCGATGGGCAGCTCCTTATCATGGGTGGAACCGGAAATCGGGCGATTGATACTGGCGAACTGACCACCATTGCCCTTCTCCCAGGTCCAGACTTTCGGCGGCGTGTACTCTGCGGTATTCGTCATGGTCGCTCCTGTGACGTCTCAATGGCCAGCTTAGGCCGCCGGAGGATAATTCGACGGGAACAGCGCGCGCTTTGTCTCCTCGTCGTTCACTTTCTTGAAGGCGTGGTCCTTGCCGACTTCTCGCGCTCTGGAGGCGGCAGGCCGTGCATCGACAGCCTTGAACAGTCGCTTGAGGTTGGGAAAGGCCGCCAGCGGGTCTTCCGCCCCTTTGCGTACACGGGAGGCGCGATCGAGCCAGCCCCAGGCGGACATGTCGGCGATCGTGTAGCTGTCGCCTATGATCCAGTCCCTCCCCTCAAGATGATTGTTCAGAACCTGATAGTGGCGCTCGGCCTCGCGGCGATAGCGATTGGTCGCGTATTCCTGGCCCTCCGGTGCGGAGAACTGGAAATGCACGGCCTGTCCCGAAAAAGGTCCAAGGCCCGTGCCGAGGAAAAGCAGCCAGGACAGCAGTTCAGGCCGATCCTCCGACCTGCCGAGAAACTTGCCGGTTTTCTCGGCAAGGTAGATCAGGATCGCAGTGGAATCGAAAACTCGAGATTCCTTGCCTCCCGGACCGTCCGTGTCAACAATGGCTGGCACCTTGCCATTTGGATTGATCGCGCGGAACGCCGGAGCGTGCTGTTCACCCCTGCTGGTGTCAACGGGCACGGTTTCGTATGGAACCCCTGCCTCCTCAAGGAACAGGGCTATCTTGGCCGGGTTCGGCGTGGGATGGAAGTAGAAGCGGATCATGATCTCTCCTGCGGTTGAATTGACAGTGTTGCAGACGATGGTCGGCTGGCCGCCAGCAGGACGCCCACAACGACGACTGCTATTGCAATGCCTTCGACGAACGACGGCGTTTCGCCTAGGGCCGGGATGGCAAGCAGCGATGCGACAGCGGGAACGAGAGCGATCATGGCCGTCGCCGCCGAGGCGCCCAACAGCGAAACCGCTCTATTGAAGGTGACGAGCGCGACCGCACCCATCAACACACCCTGGTAAAATAACTGGAGCGCTATCTCGCTTGTGGATGCCTGCCCGAGATGGCTGAGGCCGAACAGGATATAGGCTGGCAAGAAGACAATCGCCGACCAGATGCAGATGAGCGCCGCCGCCTGGATCGACGACAGGCCGCTACGGCGAAACAGCAACGTATAGACCGCCCACATGCCGCCTGCCGCGGCCAGCGCCGCAACGCCGGCTGGACTGGGCGGGGCCTGCGTCGTGACGGCTCCGGTGAGGCAAACCAGTCCGGCGAGGATCGCGGCATATCCAGTCCACCGGATCCACCCCTGTTGTTCCTTCAGGAAGACGTAGGAGAGGATCCCTGCGACGAGAGGCATCGTCGTTGGAGCAATGGAGGCGGCCTGAGCCGCCGAAGTCAGTT
>NZ_JBLLJM010000023.1:0-89522 GCF_053543495.1 Camelimonas sp. ID_303_24 | reverse complement strand
GAATGTCGATCCGTCCTAGGGGGGCGACGACCCGAAGGCCATGCCGTGTTGGGAAGCAACTGGCGCGTCCTGCCAGAGTAAGATGGCCTGACACCACCAGGCAGACGCGGCGGGGCGAGGAGATCATGCACGGCAATGCTCCGCCGGGCGGCAACCGCCCTGCCCCACGTTATCCACCGTTGGACACGCAGGTGGCGACCGGGTGGCGACTCGGGAAACAGACAAAACAAAAGCGCCAGAACGGCGCTTTGTTTTTCTCAGTGTTTTCAAGTGATTGAATGGTCGGGCAGGCGGGATTCGAACCCACGACCCCTAGTCCCCCAGACTAGTGCGCTAACCGGGCTGCGCTACTGCCCGCCAGATAACCGGTCGCGGGAGCGATCCCGCGCACGGCAGGCATAACCTGACGTTGCTGGCCTTATAGTGAAGCCACCTGCCGAAAGCAACGGCCTGGCGAACGGAAACTGTGGGAAGCCGGAACCCGGGTTGCAACGGCTGTTTCAGTCGGCGCTATCCAGTTCGCCGCGCGCATGGGCGAGCAGCCGCCGGCATTCCAGCAGTTCGGCCAGGGCCTCCTGAAGGCGGGCGCGTTGCGACGCCGCCAGCGCCGGGTGGGCATGGGCCACGCCAGGAGCGGCGCCCGGCGTCGCGTCCCAGACGCCGCCGGCATGAAATCCCTCCGGCGCGCTGGCGTGCGAGGTTTCTGGCGCGTCATTCCAGACGTCGGGCCGGTGCGCGACCACGGGCGTCGAGCGGGCCAGCGGCGCGGGGCCAGACGATTGTGCTTCAGGCGGCTGTGCTTCAGGCCATGGCGCGGAGACGCCGGACGCGGCCGCCCCCTGCCCCGCGATCATCCCGGGTTGTGGCGGGAAAGTTTCGCCTGCCGCGGGCCAGCCCTGCGCGGGGTCGTCGGCGCGCCGGTAGCCTTGCGGCGCGTAGGGATCCTGGGCGAGCGCGGCGCCGGCCTGGTCAGGCGCAGCTTCCCGCCAGCCCACGACGGGCGGCGACGCCATTACGTCCTCGCCTTGCCAGGTCGAATTGTAAGGTTGGGGACGGACGACGGACGGAAAATCATCGTCAGAGCCGGCCTGGAAATCATCGCCCGACCAGCCTTCGCCCTCCCAGTCCCCGGCAGGCGCCGGGGCGCTGGCCATTGGCGCCTCGTCTGGCCGGGAGCCGGAGCCAACCTGCTGGACGAAGCGAACGCCTTCCTCCTTCAGAATGCGCTGCACGCCCTTGATCGTATAGCCCTCGCCATACAGCAGATGGCGCACGCCGCGAATCAGCAGGACATCGTCAGGTCGGTAAAACCGGCGGCCGCCGCCGCGCTTCAATGGCTTGATCTGGCTGAAGCGGGTTTCCCAGAACCGCAAGACGTGCTGGGGCACGTCAAGTTCCTCAGCAACTTCGCTGATGGTCCTGAATGCGCCTGGTTCCTTGTCCACTGTCTGCCGGTCAGTCAAATCGATGGTCCGCGTTCCTGCCGCCACAGCCCCTCAGAACGAAACGGAGGCCGTTTCGCGCGAAATGCGTCAAAGCGGGGATCAGGAGCAAACCCTTCCGGGCAAACCTGGCCGCCGCTTCGTCGCCTGCCGATGAAGACTGTCCAGCCGTGAGCCGGCCAGAAGCCAGCCAGGAGCGGGTCCGGCTTGCGGGGAGCCCTGCCCCCCTGCGGGATCGAAATCCCTGCGGGAGCCGGCTCCCCCACTCCTGCGCGCCCCGGGCTCCGCGGAATCCGCGAGCAGAGCGGAGGTGCGCCGGAGGCTATCGCCACGCCATCCCGCAGCGGGGTAGTGCAGGCGTTCGCCCGCCAGACCTCGCGCGGCGGAGGCCAGAGCCCGTCGCCTTCGCCTTCAGTCTTCCGCCGCCACGACCTCGCCGTTGATTCGGGCCTTCAGCACATTGGACGGCTTGAACACCATGACACGGCGCGGCTCGATTGGCACCTCCACGCCGGTCTTCGGATTGCGACCGATGCGCTCGCCCTTCTCGCGCACGACAAACGAGCCGAACGAAGACAGCTTCACCGTCTCGCCTTTGGCGAGACAGTCGCACATTTCCCTGAGCACCTGCTCAACCAGCTCTGCCGATTCCGTCCGCGACAGCCCGACCTTCTGGTAGACCGCCTCGCAAAGATCCGCGCGCGTAACCGTGCGCCCCGTCATATTCGCCCCACCTGATGCAAACTAGCTATCTATTTGGAATTACGCGTAATCCCTGATGACCCGTCGGTCAATAACGCAGTGACCTGCGCTGTGCAATCACCAGCGGATCAGCGCGCTGCCCCAGGTAAACCCGCCGCCCATGGCTTCGATCATCACCAGATCGCCCGGCTGAATGCGGCCATCGGCGCGCGCCGCGGCCAGCGCCAGGGGAATCGACGCCGCCGAAGTGTTGCCGTGCTGGTCGACCGTCACCACAACCTTGTCGCGGGCAATGCCCAGCTTGTCGGCGCTGGCGTTGATGATGCGCCGGTTGGCCTGGTGCGGCACGAACCAGGTCAGGTCGTCGGCCGATGTGCCGGTCGCCGCGAAGGCGTCCTCGATCACGTCGGTGATCATGCCAACGGCGTGACGGAAGACCTCCTTGCCCTCCATCCGCAAATGGCCCACGGTTTTGGTCGAGCCCGGGCCGCCGTCCACATACAGCTTCTGGCGATGGCGACCGTCCGAGCGGATGTGGGTGGTCAGCACGCCGCGATCGCTGGCCTCGCCGGGCTGCTCCTGCGCCTCAAGCACGATGGCCCCGGCGCCGTCGCCGAACAGCACGCAGGTGGTGCGGTCTTCCCAGTCAAGAAGTCGTGAGAATGTTTCCGCGCCCACCACCAGCGCCCGTTTGTGCGAACCGGACGTGAGGAACTTGTCAGCGGTGGTGACAGCGAAGACAAAGCCGGAGCACACGGCCTGAACGTCGAAGGCCACGCCATGGGTGATGCCGAGGCCGGCCTGGATCTGGGTGGCGGCGGCAGGGAACGTGAAGTCCGGCGTCGACGTGGCGCAAATCACCAGATCGATGTCGGACGCCTCGAGCCCGGCGTCGGCCAGCGCAGCCTGGGCGGCGCGCAGGCCAAGCACCGAGGTGGTTTCGTCGTCCGCCGCGATGTGACGCTGGCTGATGCCCGTCCGCTGCACGATCCATTCATCGGACGTGTCGACGAGACCAGCCAGCTCCGCATTGGTCACCACGCGGGGTGGAAGATATGAGCCGCAGCCCCGGACCACCGAACGCAAACGTGTCACGCGCCTCTACTCCTCAGGCTTGCCCGTCAGCCGCCGACGGCCCGTCTTTTCCCAAAACCATGCCGCGGATGTTCGACAACAGATCGAACCGCGCCATGTCATATCCAAGTTCCACCGCGCTGGCGAAGCCGAGCGCGTCTGTTCCCCCATGGCTCTTGATGACGATTCCTTCAAGGCCCAGGAAAACGCCGCCGTTGGAGCGGCGTGGATCCATTTTTTCTTTCAGCGAATCGAAGGCGCTTTTCGCCAGCAGGTAGCCGAGGCGCGTCATCCAGGTGCTGGACATGGCGCTGCGCAGATAGCCCGCGAACTGGCGCGCCGTGCCTTCGGCGGTTTTCAGGGCGATGTTGCCCGTAAACCCCTCGGTCACCACCACGTCGGCGGTTCCCTTGCCGATATCATCGCCCTCAACGAAGCCGATGTAATCGAGGTGGGAAAGCTGGCTCTCCCGCAGGATGCGCCCGGCCTCCTTGACCACCTCAAGCCCCTTCACCTCCTCAACGCCGACGTTGAGCAGGCCGACGGACGGCTTTTCAATATCAAGAACGATGCGGGCCATGGCCGCGCCCATGATGGCGAGATCGACCAGATGCGCCGCGTCCGCGCCGATGGTGGCCCCGACATCCAGCACGACGCTTTCACCGCGCGTGGTCGGCCACAGGCCAGCGATGGCCGGGCGGTCGACGCCGCCCATGGTGCGCAGGCAGAATTTGGCCATGGCCATCAGCGCGCCGGTATTGCCGGCGGAAACCGCGATGTCGGCCTCGCCCTGCTTCACGGCCTCCAGCGCCATCCACATGGACGAATGATAACGCCCCTGGCGCAGCGCCTGGCTGGGCTTGGCGTCCATGGCCACCGCAATGGCCGTGTGTTTCACCGTCGTCGCCGCCTGAAGCGCCGGATGCTTCGCCAGCAGCGGGCCGATCACCGCCTCGTCGCCGGTCATGACGAAACGCAGGTCCGGGCGCCGCTCCAGCGCCAGGGCTGCGCCTGGCACGGAGACCGCCGGACCGTGATCGCCGCCCATGGCGTCAATCGCTATGCGGATGGAACGTGACATGAGCTGCGTGTGTCTTCCTGGGTTCCTGACGGCGGCGACAGCCGGCCGCTGACAATAGCGGCTGGCGGCCTTCCGGCAATGTGTGCTGAGAGGCTGTAAACAACATGAGCGGCACAACGCAAGATCCGCCAGTCGCTTGACCGACGGATTGACCGCGCCGGACCGGGCGGGCGCGCCTCAGGAATCCGCTCCATTCTCGCCGTTGCGCAGGCGCTTCAGAGCCGCGAAGGGCGATGGCTCCTCCGCATCTTCTGTCCATGCGAAGGCAACGCCTGGCTTGCGCGGCCAGGGGTCCAGCGCCAGCGCCAGATATTCCGCCGCCAGCACGCCAAGATCGATCCGGTCGTTGACGATCGGCTCGGGGTCCTCACGGCGGCTGAAGCCGTCGTCCTCGTTCTGCATGGCTGCGCCTTCCTCAGGCACATCCTCCGAGAACGTCAGCTCGAACCGTTCATGAATCTGCGAGTCGAACGCCTCCAGGCTCACGACGCAGGTCTGGCGCACGTCCGCTTTCACCTCGCCCTTCAGCTTCAGCCGCCGCGCATTGCCGGCAAGCGTGAACGTCGCGACGAGGCGCGGCAGCGCAACCAGATCGTAAGCCTCGGCAATGCGGCCGCGCGCCGCCTCGTCGGCTTCGATGGTCACGCGCAAACCGGCGCGCGGCACATCGGACACGCGCACCACATGCGACAGGAAGGGCGCAGGATCCTGGTCCGTCATCATCATTCTCCCTCGCCTGTTCTCTGGCGGGTATTCGCGTCTGCCATGGTCCCTGCCCTGATGAGCCGCAAGCTGGCCGCGTTGCAAGCCCCGACATGCAGCCCCGGCGTCTCCCCCGCGCGGCCGCGATCATCGCCGGAGGCGACTTCCGGTCAGCATGGAGCGGGAATCGCTCCTGCTTTCCCAGTTCCGGGCGCATCCAGGCCAGCCAGGTGATTCCCTCTGGCCAGAAAGCGCCTCTGTATGCGCGTGTCCGGATAGCATCCCGCCGCACTGCAGCGAAACTTCGGCATATCTCTCTGATTTCAATTATTTTCCTGTGGGATAGCCTCCCCAGGGGCCGCCAGAGCGGAATCCAGGCGAACCGCGGCCGCGTCCGGAAACAGCGGCCTGGCGTCACCCGATATGACCTCCGGGATGACCTCCGGCGCGATATCGCCAAGTTGTAGGGCGGCCAATTGCCTTTCCGCCGCGCGGACATATCGCGCCAGCAGGGGCGCCGGTTCATCCGAATCGAGCACATTGCGGCCCAGCGCCGCCGCCAGCTCCGCATCGCCGGCGGCGTCGAGGGCGGCGTCATAACGCTTCGCACGCCCATAAAACCCCTTGGCGATGGATTTCATGCGCTTCGGCACCGTGGTGTCGCCCATGCCGATCTCGCGCAGGGCGTGCTCAATCTGCTCGAACACCGTATCGACGAATCGCTGGCCAACCGCATCGGCCGGCGCCGGCAGGTCGCGCAGGCGGCGCATCACCAGCATGGCGTGCAGTTCCAGCAGTTCGAGGCGTCCCTGGGTGCTGTCCGCCACGCCATAATTCTCGTAGAAATCCGGCTGGCGCGCAGCGGCGATCACCCGACCATAAAGCTGGTCGATCACCGGCCGCAGCGGATCCTTGCGGAAAAATCTGAACGCCACGCCCGGGGGCTCCCTGTTACGCATGGGAAACAGGCGGCGCCTCCCGCAATGCGGCGTCGCCGCGCGGTGTTGCCGCCCATCTTCTTGCCAAATACACTGTCGCGGGGTACGCCTCCTGCAAGAATGATGCAAGATCATTGCGCCCGGCGGCCTGTCCGGCGGGTTCGCGACAGCGCCCGGCGGGCGGTCATGCATGGCAGCGTGAACCCGGATGTCCGGACGTTACATGCCCTTTCCTCGCGGCGGCTACCGCGCGAGCAGACAAAAGGTGATTGAATGGCGAGGGCCATACTCCGCAGTGTCGTGACCGCCGCCGCTATCGCGACTGCCGCCGTTACCCTTGGCGGCTGCGCCAGAGAGGTGATTGTCCACGGTCACATGATCGACGAAGTCGCACTGGCGAAGATCAGGCCTGGTTCGAGCGTCGAGCAGGTGCTGACCGAAATGGGCACCCCCACCACCACCTCGACGGTCGGCAACAAGACCTTCTACTACATCTCGCAGACCCGCGAGCGGCGGGTGCAGTTCATCAATCCGAGCATCACCGACCAGCGGGTGGCCGCCGTTTATTTTAATGGCAACTTCAAGGTTGAGCGGGTCGCCCTGTACGGCATGAAGGACGGCGAGGTGTTCGACTTCATCTCCCGCACCACCCCGACCAGCGGCCAGGAGCGTTCTTTCGTCCGCCAGCTGTTCAAGGGCCTCGGCGCCGGCAACCTGAACCCGTTCGGCGTCTGACGACGCGGGCGGGCTGGCGCGAGGCGCCCCGGTCTGCCACACCAGAATATGGAAAAGCCCGCGAAGTTCGCGGGCTTTTCGTTTTTTCAGACGCTTTTGTTTTCTGCACAGCCGCCGCTCAGCCAGAGGCGCTTCGCGTCAAGCCGCGAAGCGCCCCGCCCGGCTGGAAAGCCGCTGGCTCAGGCCAGGTGCGACAGCACCGCCAGCAACAGCAAGGCGACGATATTGGTGATCTTGATCGCCGGATTGACGGCGGGGCCGGCCGTATCCTTGTAGGGATCGCCGACGGTGTCGCCGGTCACCGAGGCCTTGTGGGCCTCGGAGCCCTTGTGGTGGGTGACGCCGTTGTCGTCGGTGAAGCCGTCTTCGAACGACTTCTTGGCGTTGTCCCAGGCGCCGCCGCCCGAGGTCATGGAAATGGCGACGAACAGGCCAGTGACAATGACGCCGAGCAGCATGGCGCCCACGGCGGCGAAGGCCTGGCTGCGTCCGGCGGCGGCGTTGATGACGAAGTACAGCACAATCGGCGCCAGCACCGGCAGCAACGACGGCACGATCATCTCGCGGATCGCCGCCTTGGTCAGCATGTCGACCGCCCGGGCGTAGTCCGGCCGGTCGCGCCCTTCCATGATGCCGGGCTTCTCGCGGAACTGGCGACGCACCTCCTCGACCACCGCGCCGGCGGCGCGCCCCACCGCCGTCATGGCGATGCCGCCGAACAGGAACGGGATCAGGCCGCCAAGCAGCAGGCCAACGACCACGTAAGGGTTGGCCAGCGAGAAATCGACGTTCACCCCCTTGAAATAAGGGAAACGGTCGGCGTTGGCGGTGAAGAACTTCAGGTCCTCGTTATAGGCGGCGAACAGCACCAGGGCGCCGAGGCCGGCGGAGCCGATCGCATAACCCTTGGTGACGGCCTTGGTGGTGTTGCCGACAGCGTCCAGCGCGTCGGTGGAGCGGCGCACGTCCGCCGGCAGGCCAGCCATTTCGGCGATGCCGCCGGCGTTGTCTGTGACCGGGCCGAAGGCGTCCAGCGCCACGATCATGCCGGCGACGCCGAGCATGGTGGTGACGGCGATGGCGATGCCGAACAGGCCAGCGAGCTTGAAGGTGACGATAATGCCGGCGACGATGACGATGGTCGGCAGCGCCGTCGCCTCCAGCGAGACCGCCAGGCCCTGGATGACGTTGGTGCCGTGGCCGGTGACCGACGCCTGGGCGATGGAGCGCACCGGGCGGAAGCCGACGCCGGTGTAGAACTCGGTGATCCAGACGATGAGGCCGGTGACAGCGAGGCCAACCAGGCCGCAGATGAACAGCTTGCCGCCATTCAGCACCAGGCCGCTGGCGCCGGCAATGTCGCCCCAGCCGACCAGCAGATGGGTGGCGAGCGCCAGGCCAACCACCGACAGCAGCGAGGTGGCGATCAGCCCCTTGTACAGCGCGCCCATGATCGACTGGTTGGCGCCAAGCCTGACGAAGTACGAGCCGACGATCGATGTGACGATGCAGGCGGCGCAGATGGCCAGCGGATACAGCATCATGGACGCGAGGGCGGGCATGCCGGCGAAGAAGATCGCCGCCAGCACCATGGTGGCGACCACCGTCACCGCATAGGTCTCGAACAGGTCGGCGGCCATGCCGGCGCAGTCGCCAACATTGTCGCCCACATTGTCGGCGATGGTGGCGGGGTTGCGCGGATCATCCTCCGGGATGCCAGCCTCCACCTTGCCAACCAGGTCGCCGCCCACGTCGGCGCCCTTGGTGAAGATGCCGCCGCCAAGCCGGGCGAAGATGGAAATCAGTGAAGCGCCGAAGCCGAGGGCAACCAGCGCATCGACGATGACCCGGCTGCCCGGCGCGACGCCCATGGGGCCCGTGAGCACCGTGTAGTAGCCAGCGACGCCGAGCAGGGCGAGACCCGCCACCAGCATGCCGGTGACCGCGCCAGACTTGAAGGCAATGTCGAGGCCGGCCGCCAGCGACTGCGACGCCGCCTGGGCGGTGCGCACATTGGCGCGGACCGAGACATTCATGCCGATGAAGCCGGCGGCCCCGGAAAGAATGGCGCCAATGGCGAAACCAATGGCCACAGGCAGCCCCAGCAGCCACCACAGCAGCAGGAACAACACAATGCCGACGATGCCGATCGTCATGTACTGGCGGCGCAGATAGGCCTGCGCCCCCTCCCTGATCGCCCCTGCGATCTCCTGCATGCGGGCGTTGCCCGCGTCGGCAGCCATGACAGACCGGATAGTGACAGCGCCATAAACCACAGACAGCGCCCCAAGAAGAAGAATAATCAGCAATGCAGCCATGTGTATTTCTTCCCTGACGTTCTTGTCGGCGGCCAAGGGTCACACGCGCCCTCCACATGCGACAGTCGGCCACGCCCTCATTTGCCACATTCTGGCAGTGGCATGACATGATTGCCTTTTTCCGGGGCATGGGCAAACGCCGCGCGGCGGGCCCGCGGCAAGGCGACATGGACGCGACAAAGACAACAAGGCGTCAGGATCGGAAATTATTCATATATTACATGACGATCCTGACGATTCCGCCAAATACGCGGCGACAACCAGGTCAATAGTACTGACTTTTCGTCTGATGCATCGGCTGACCCGGCGAATTCATGCCTTCTGCTACGACTTTTCAGAACTGAAACACGGGCGGGCAGGAAAGTTCCCGCTTTCCAGCAGGTTAGGCGCCGGGCGCTCATGCGGGGCATTTACCCTGTCAGGAGATCGCCTGTCACAGCTTCGTCATCGGGCTTTGTAACCGGGATTCGCGCCGCCGCGCTGAGTCGCGACCGCCAGGCCGGCAGACATGCACACAGGCAACGCGCCGGCTCCAGGCGGATCCACACCATGCAGGGCGCCGCGCTGGCCCCATCAGAAATGGGAGAACGATCCCTTGCCAAAGGCGGCGGGCGCGCCGCGCCACATGACGCGGAAGGGCTCGCTGACGGGCGTGATCTCGCCCACCGGGGTCAGGCCGCACCCCGCCGCGCGCGCCGCCGCCGCGAGGGCGTCATAATGTTCGGGCGCAACCGTCAGCAGGATTTCGTAATCGTCGCCGCCGGCGAAAATCTGCCGCGCGAGGCTTTCATCGGCGGCCAGCGCCGCCGCCGCCGCCGCCGACAGCGGAACGAGATCGAGATCGACGCTGGCCGAGACGCCGGAAGCCGCCGTCAGTTTGCGCAGGTCGCCGACCAGGCCGTCGGAGACGTCCATGGCGCAACTGGCCCAGCCGCGCACCGCTTCGGCCATGCAGTTGCGCGGCAGCGGCTCCAGATAACGTTGCAGCAGCGCCCCCGCCCTCTCCGGGCCGATGGCGGCGATCCAGGCTGGCGGCGTCGCGTCGGCGCGGGCATGACGCACGGCGAGGCCCAGCGCGCCGTCGCCCACCGAGCCGGTTACGGCGACGACATCGCCAACGCGGGCCGTGGTGCGCGCCGTCATGGTTCCGCGCGGCGTCTCCCCCAGGGCGGTGATGGCGATGGTGAGCGGCCCTGGCGTGCGCACCGTGTCGCCGCCGAGCAGCGGACAATGATACGCCCTGGCGTCCTCGCCCAAGGCGGCGGCGAAGGCCGCCAGCCAGTCACGGGTCCAGGTTTCCGGCAGGGCCAGGGTCAGGAGGAAGCCGAGTGGCCGCGCGCCCTTGGCGGCCAGGTCGGACAGGTTCACCCGCAACGCCTTGCGCGCGATGCTCGCCGGCGGATCGGCGGCGAAGAAATGCACGCCGGCGACCACGCCATCGGTGGTGACGATCAGTTCGTGGTTCTCGGAGAGCGCAAGGCGGGCGACGTCGTCGGCGAGGCCCAGGCCGCCCTCTCCCGCCAGCGGCGCGAAAAAGCTGGCGATCAGATCGTCTTCTGACATGGCGGCCATGGCCTCCCCCTTCAACGATGCATTGCGCCCCCGGCCTGAAGCGTTGTCCCGGCGGACGGCGGCGCGCTGGTCAGAGCCTTTCCCGATCAAAATGGATCGGAAAGCGCTCCAGGAACGCCCAGGCGGAGAACGCAGCCGGCGCGGCGCGTTCTCCGGCGCGACGTCCGGTTGCCCTGACAGGGAGTTTGGGGATGTTGCGCCGTCCCCGCAAGCCCAGGGAAGGGCGCGCGGCGGATCAGGGGATCAGCGGCTGGTCAGCTCGTCGGCGCGGTTCTTGCGGCCGATGGCGTCGAGCACGCCATTGACCATGCCCGGCTCGTCCTGCTCATAGAAAGCGCGGGCCACATCGACGTATTCGGAAATCGTCGCCCGGGCCGGCACGTCGCGGCGGTTGAACAGCTCGTAGGCGCCAGCGCGCAGGATGGCCCGCAGCACCGGCTCGACGCGGCGCAGCGGCCACTTGTCGGCCAGGGCGCTGTCGACGTTACGGTCGATGCGCGCCTGATCGCGGACGACGCCAGCGACGATATCGCGGAAGAACGCCGCCTCCGCCGGCTTGAACTGCATGCCCTCGATCTCGCGCCCCATCCAGTGGGACTCGAATTCGGCGATGGCGTCGAGCACGCCCTTGCCGGAGACGTCCATCTCGTAGAGAGCCTGAACCGCCGCAAGACGCGCGGCGCTGCGCATTTCACCCTTGGCCATCGGTATCAGCCCGCCTGTCCGGCGCGTTTGACGCGCAGCACGGCGAGCGCCGCCTCGGCGGCCCCGCCCCCCTTGTTCATGTCGCTGACCCGGGCGCGGGCCCAGGCCTGTTCATCGTTCTCAACCGTGAGAATGCCGTTGCCGAGCGGCAGCCGCCGCTGCACGGACAGATCCATCAGTGCCCGCGAGCTTTCGCCGGCGACAATATCATAATGGCCGGTTTCGCCCCGGATGACGCAGCCCAGCGCCACGGCCGCGTCCCACGGACGGCCCGTGGCCACGCCGGCGTCGAGCAGGATGGCGATGGTCGAGGGGATTTCCAGCGCGCCCGGCACGGTGACCACTTCTGCTGTCGCCCCCGCCGCTTCAACCGCCGCCACGGCGCCGGCGAGCAACTCGTCGGCCAGATCTTCGTAGTAGCGCGCCTCGACGATCAGAACGCGTGCGCCGGCTAGCGGCGTCTTGGAGGCGGCGGAGCGGCGCGGCGCTACCATGGAGATGGCCTTTCAGGTGGCGGTGGAAACCGGCCGTCCGCAAAACGGATCAGCCGGTCCGGCGCATATCGTTCGTTGATTATAAATCACTGTGGGAGGCGTCAGTAACCCTTCGCCTGCGCCTCCGCAAGGCGCGCGGCGTAGCGGGCCATCATGTCAACTTCCAGGTTGATGCTGTCGCCGGGCTGGCGCAGCCCCCAGGTCGTCACCTGCAAGGTATGGGGGATCAGCAGCACCGAGAAGACATCGTCCTCCACCGTGTTGACGGTGAGCGAGGTTCCATCGATGCAGATCGAACCCTTCTCGGCGATGTAACGGGCCGTATGCTTCGGCGCGCGCAGGGTGAAGCGCGAGGTTTCGCCCCAGGTCGCGTCGGCGTCGGTTACGACCTCGCGGGCCAGCAATTCGGCCATGCCGTCCACATGGCCTGTGACGATGTGCCCGCCAAGCTCGTCGCCAATTTTCATCGCCCGCTCCAGGTTGAGCCGGCCGCCGACGGCCCAGCCGCCGGCATTGGTGCGCGCCAGCGTCTCGGCGGCGATATCCACGTCGAACCAGGCGCCCGCGGCGCCGTCGGCCCAGACGTGCGGACCAACGGCGACGACCGTGAGGCACGGGCCGCCGCAGGCGATGGAGGCGCCGATATCAATGCCGGCCGGATCATAATGCGAGGCGATGCGCAGGCGGCGCAGCGATCCCTGGTGGTCCCCGGCGGAGAGAATTTCGCCCACGTCGGTGATGATGCCGGTGAACATCAGTTGACCCTTTCAAATATCTGCACTGTGTCGTCGCCGACCGTTCCTGTTTCGACCATGCCCATGGCGTCAAGGGCTATCCGCAAATGGGGGCCAATCGCCGCCACGCCCTGATCCGGCGGGCCATCGAAATGCGACGGGCCGGTGAGCAGCGCAACTTCGTCCACCAGGCGGGCGGCGGCAAGCGCCTCGGCCAGGGCTGGCCCGCCCTCGCAAAACACCCGCGTCACCCCCCTGGTCCCGAGCAGTTGCAGGGCCATGGCGAGATCCGGCCGGCCATCGGCGGTCGCGCCGACGCGCATCACCTCGACGCCGGCGCGGGCCAAAGCGATCTCCGGCGCGACCGGCGCATGTTCAGCGGCGATGATCCAGGTGGGGACCCGCCCGGCGTCCTGGACGATGCGGGCGGCGGGCGGCGTGCGCAACATGCTGTCCAGCACCACCCGCACCGGCGACATGGCCTCCATGCCAGGCAGGCGCACGGTGAGGTCCGGGTCGTCGGCAAGAATGGTGTTGACGCCGGCCAGGATGACGTCGGCGCGGGCGCGCATCAGATGCACCCGGGCCCGGGCTTCCTGGCCGGTAATCATCAGGCGCGGGCCATGGCGGCGGCCGGCGACGCCGTCGCGGGTTTGCGCCAGCTTCAGCAGAACTGCCGGGCGGCCCTCGCGCACCCGGGTGAAATGGCCGATGTGATCGCGTCGCGCCTGTTCGGCGCCAATACCGATGAGCACTTCAACGCCGGCCTCGCGCAGCCGGCCATGGCCAAGCCCCGCGACCAGCGGATTGGGATCCTCGATGGCGGAGACGACGCGGGCGACGCCAGCGGCGATGATGGCGTCAGCGCAGGGGCCGGTGCGCCCCACGTGCGAACAGGGCTCCAGGGTGACGTAAAGGGTGGCGCCGCGCGCCGCAGCGCCGGCGCGCGCCAGGGCCACGACCTCAGCGTGGGGGCGCCCGCCAGGCTGGGTGGCGCCGCGCCCGAGAATCACATGGCTGCGCGGATCGACCAGCACGGCGCCAACCGCAGGATTGGGCCAGGCCAGCCCCAGATTGCGCCGTCCCATGGCCAGCGCGTCGCGCATGAAGCGCCTGTCCAGCGCCAGGCTGTCCGCCATTCCCTGCCCCTTCCCCGTGTGGTCTGGCCCGCCCCCAGGCCCGCCAGCATTTTTTCTGTCCCCGAATGATGCGCGTGCGCTCCGGCCGGCGCGAACGGCTCACGACCAGCGCGCGATCCCTGTCATGCGCTCCGTCTCATTCATCAGCCCCGTCGGCGCGGGCGCGCAGCTTGCGCACCACCGCGCCCGTTCCTGCTTCGCCCTGCTGCTCCAGTTCGCCAATCAGCTCGCCGAACTCCCGCGCCTCGCGGAAATTGCGATACACCGAGGCGAAGCGCACGTAGGCGACGCTGTCGAGCCCCTTGAGACCAGCCATCACCAGTTCGCCGACGGTTTCGCTGGGAATTTCCGTCTCGCCCATGCTCTCGAGCTGGCGCACGATGCCGTTGATCATGCGCTCCACCTGGTCCGGCTCAACCGGCCGTTTGCGCAGGGCCACCTGCACGGAGCGCTGCAGCTTGTCGCGATCGAAGGGCGCGCGCTTGCCGGAGCGCTTGACCAGCACGAGTTCACGAAGCTGCACGCGCTCGAAAGTGGTGAAGCGGCCGCCGCAATCCGGGCAGACGCGCCGGCGGCGGATGGCCGCCGAATCGTCGGTGGGACGGGAGTCCTTCACCTGGGTGTCGAGACTGTCGCAATACGGGCAGCGCATGCGCGAACCTCCCGGAACTGGTCACATCGAAGTGGTGGGGCCATTGCCGCAAAAACTGATGTCGCTTTTGCGTCGGGACGGCCCGGGACCTGTCCCCTGCCTGTAATCCCGGCGGACAACTGCTGGCAAGGTCTCACGCGCCGCGCCAGCCATGCCACATTGGCGCGCCGCTGTCCCATGTTGCGCGCCGCGTCCTGCGGGCGCGCGACATGCAGGCGGAACATGGGCGCGCAAGCCACCGCGTTCAGGCAAGGCGCAGCCACCAAATGACAACGCCGTCGCGCAGGGCGACGGCGTTGCGGATTTCTGTCCGGACTCGCTCCCGGGTGTTCCCGGGAACAGCCTCAGGCGTAGATCGGGAAGCGGCCGGTGAGCTGCTTCACCTCGGCGGTAACCTCGGCCTCAACGGCGGCGTTGCCGGCCTCGCCATTCTTCGCCAGGCCGTCCAGCACCTTGACGATCAGTTCGCCGATGCGGGTGAACTCGGCGACGCCGAAGCCGCGCGAGGTGCCGGCCGGCGAGCCGAGACGGATGCCCGAGGTCACCATCGGCTTTTCCGGGTCGAAGGGAATGCCGTTCTTGTTGCAGGTGATGTGGGCGCGACCCAGCGCCGCCTCGGCGGCCTTGCCGTTGAGGCCCTTGGGGCGCAGGTCCACCAGCATCAGATGGTTGTCGGTGCCGCCGGAGACGAGGTCCAGACCGCCAGCGCGGATGGCCGCGGCCAGCGCCTGGGCATTGTCGACCACTGCCTTCGCATAGGCGCGGAACTCGGGACGCAGCGCCTCGCCGAAAGCCACGGCCTTGCCGGCGATCACATGCATCAGCGGGCCGCCCTGCAGGCCCGGGAAGATGGCGGAATTGATCTTCTTGGCGATGTCCGCATCGTCCGAGAGGATCATGCCGCCGCGCGGGCCGCGCAGGGTCTTGTGGGTGGTGGTGGTGACCACATGGGCGTGCGGGAACGGCGACGGGTGGGCGCCGCCAGCGACGAGGCCGGCGAAATGGGCCATGTCGACCATGAAATACGCGCCGACCTCGTCGGCGATTTCACGGAAACGGGCGAAGTCCCAGTGGCGGGCGTAGGCGGAGCCGCCGGCGATGATCAGCTTCGGCTTCTCGGCGCGGGCGATGCGGGCCACCTCGTCCATGTCAACGCGGTGGTCATCCTTGCGCACGGTGTAGTGCACCGGGCGGAACCACTTGCCGGACATGTTCGGCGGGGCGCCGTGGGTCAGGTGACCGCCAGCGGCGAGATCAAGGCCCATGAAGGCGTCGCCAGGCTGGAGCAGCGCCAGGAACACCGCCTGGTTGGCCTGGGAGCCGGAATTGGGCTGGACATTGGCGAAGCCGCAGCCGAACAGCTTCTTCGCCCGGTCGATGGCCAGGTCCTCGGCGATGTCGACGAACTGGCAGCCGCCGTAATAGCGCCGGCCCGGATAGCCTTCGGCGTATTTGTTGGTGAGGACGGAGCCCTGCGCCTCCAGAACAGCGCGCGAGACGATGTTTTCCGATGCGATCAGCTCGATCTCATCGCGCTGGCGACCCAGCTCCAGATCAACGGCGCGGGCGATTTCGGGATCGCTCTCGGCCAGCGAGGCCCCGAAGAAGCTGTTGGACAGATGCGGACTGGTCCCGGTCATGAGCGCCTCGCCATACGCCGGCGCATGCGGCGCAACGGCGCGCCCACGCCAACCGGCTCCAGAAAAATCATGCGGCGCGCCAGTAAAGGCCGCCGCCAAACCGTCACAGGCATTTCTGGCGTCATGCCGGCGGCCCGTTGCGGGCGCCTGGAAAGCGCCGTCCGCCAATACGTCCATGGCCCGCGTCCTGCGCCGCGCGCCCTGCACCTGCTTCATTTTGGCCGACGCCGCGCTCTTATCACGACGCCTGCCCCCCGCCAACCGCCGAAACGTCGCGGCTGGGGCTACAAATGCGAACGGCCCGGGAAAGCCCGGGCCGTCTGGAGGCGCCGCTCACGCGGTTGGCGCCCTGTTCTGAAAACGTCAGTGCGCCGCCTCGGTTTCCTCCGCAGCGGCGGCGGCCATCGCCGCAGCCGGGCCAAGGCCGTCGCGGTTGTAGATGTCGTCGCGGAACTGGGCCACGCCCTCGGGCGTCGCCCAGGAGGTGATATAGGTCCAGTAGATCGGCAGCGGCGTCGACAGGGTGGCGTCGATGCGCTTGCCCGAATCAATCGCGGCCTGGATCGACTGGGGGTTCCAGCCGGGCGTTTCCTGCAGCAGGAAGGCGACGTAGTCGCGCACGTTCTGCAGACGCACGCAGCCCGACGAGACGAACCGGAAATCGTCGCCGAACACGCCGCGCGCGGGGGTGTCGTGCATGTAAACCCCGTGCGGATTGGGGATGTTGATGCGCACGAAGCCCATCGAATTGATGTCGGCGCCCGGATCCTGACGGAACATGTAGCGCGTCGCTTCGGTGGAGTTCCAGTTGACCTGCGAGGGCGGAATCTCGACGCCGTTCGAATAGATGCGGATCTTCTGGTCCGTCAGATAGTTCGGATCCTTCCGCATCTTGGGAATCAGATCCTTGCGGATGATCGACGCCGGCACGGTCCAGAACGGATTGAAGTTCACCTGGGTGACCTTGGCGTTCATGATCGGCGACTGGCGGTCAATCTTGCCGACGCCGGCGGCGTGACGGCTGACCACGTGATTGTCGGCGACGGTCTCAACCAGCGCCGCCGGAATGTTCACCACCGCATAGCGACGTCCCGGATTGCCGGAGAGCGAACGCAGACGGATCAGGTTCGTTTCCATCTGGCGCAGGCGCGTGGCCGCCGGCACGTTCATCGCGGCAATGGTCTGGTTGTTCAGCGTGCCCGTGGCGTTGAGGCCATGGCGCTGCTGGAAACGCTTCACGCCCGCTTCAACATAGCTGTCGAAAACATCCTGGGCGCCGCCGGAGGCCTGAAGGTCGCCCGAGGCGGCGAGGCGCTGGCGCAGCGTGACGACGGCTGGCCCCTTCGAGCCAAGGCGCAGTCGCTGGCCGGCCTGAACCGCGCCCCAGCCGCCGCGCCCCACCGCGTCGCGCAGACTGGCGATGGCCTGCTCGGTCGCAGCCACGGTTTCCTGGGAGAGCAGCGGCGTGGACGAGCGGGCAAGCCGGCTGTTGGTGCCGGAGTCATAGCTCTGCGTCCATTCGCTCTGGTCGTCGAAAGCGAATTTCTGGGCGAAGGCGGGCCCAATGGCGAGGCCAGTCGCAGCCGAGGCGGCGCCAAACAGGAAGGCGCGGCGCTTCATCGAAAAGGTCTTCTCGTTCATTGTCCTGGAATTCATCGTCCTGAAGCCGTGCAGGTTGGAGCCGCGCAGGCCTGCCCGCGCCAGAGCATGTTCAAGCGAACCCGGCGACAGCCTGCGGCGCGCCCCCTTGATGGAGACGTCCTGGTTGGCGCCAAATGCATGGATTACCCTCGTAAACCCATGGTCTTACCAAACCATGATCAGCAGGGCCTTTTTGTGGCGCGGAACAACGGAAACGGCGCGCGCGGCGCCACGACTCCAGCGGCCATGGGCGTTGGACCTGGCCTATCTGGTTGATCCTGAAGCAATATAGCCAGCTTGCGCCGAATAACCACGCCGGCGCCAAAACGACCGGCAACCGCCACATACGCGGCGCTGTCGCATTCGGGCCACAGGCGCCGCGGCGCGCGCTCAGGGCGACAGCAGATCCAGCGCGCGCTCCGGCGGCCGGCAGGCAGCCGCGCCGCCAGGGCCGGCGACCACGGGCCGGTTGAGCAATGCAGGGTGGGCGGCGATGGCGTCGACAATGGCCGCGTCGGTCACTTCCGGGCGATCAAGGCCGAGCGCCGGCGCCAGTTCCTTCCAGAGATCGCCCTTGCGCCGCAAGAGGGCGCCGGCCCCGCCCTCGACCCGCGCCGCCAGCCCGGCAAGGGCGGCGCGATCAGGCGCATCCTTGAGGTAGAGCACAACGCGCGGTTCGACGCCGGCGGCGCGGATCAGCTCCAGCGCGCGACGGGACGTGGAGCACGCGGGGTTATGCCAGATCGTGACCTCGCTGGCCTGGTTCACGCCATCAATCCTGGTCCGTCATTCCTGGTCCATCATTCCTGGTCATGGGCGGCCAGCCAGGAGATCATCAGATAGAGCACCGCCAGCACGCCAAACATGGCGACGGTGAAGGCGCCGCTGGCCACCACCTGCGGCAGGAAAATCGCCAGGATCATGTGGCTCATCAGGGCCAGTAGCCACATGATGCCGCCCCAGGTGCTGGTGAGCCACAGGCCGACAGCTGCCACCAGATTGAACACGGCGAAATAGACCACCACCGCCTGGGCGCCGAGGCCGCGATCCTCGAACGGCGACGGCGACGGCGTCAGGCCAAGAATGTCCGCCCAGGCCAGCAGGCCCATCATCATCCACAGCACCGCCATCAGGCGCAGGAACCAGACGAGGATCAGCCCCCAGCGCACGCGCGGCAACGGCGAGGCGCGCAGGGCCTCGATGACGCCGCTGGCGCGCCCGCCTTCAGTCCTGGTTTCTTCGCCTTGCGCCGCCACGGGGCACCTCTTTTTCCAAATGGCGTTGTCCTGACGGGCTGATTCAGAAAACCACCCTACCCGCCTGGTCCGCCGTACTTATTCATCCCGGAGCGACCCTGTTCTCGCGGGAGGCGACGGCGGCGGGACAACCGGCGAAACTGAATCCGGTTCCCGCCACACATTATTGAATCAATGACATTTTCCCGGAGCCCCCGCCCTCCGCGCGATGCAGGGCGAAGACCGTCCCCCGGGAACCCGCCGGGCGTCTCTCAATCGAAGGTCAGCTCCGTCGGGCCGAGGGGCGCGAAATAGGCGTCGATATCGGCGGCTGACACGTCAGCCTGCGCCGCCGGCTTCCATTTCGGGTTCTGGTCCTTGTCAACGATCACGGCGCGCACGCCTTCGTAGAAATCGTGTCCGAGGGAGATGCGCGAGACGATGCGATACTCGATCCGGATGGCTTCACGGAAGTCGACGCCGCGACCGCGCCGCATCTGCTCCAGCGACAGCGCCATGCTGGTGGGTGATTTTGTGCGCATCGTGGCGGCGGTCTTGCCGGCCAGTTCCGAGCCGCCAGCGGCGGCCGCGTCGAGGCGGGCGAGAATGCCGGCAACGTCCGGCGCGCTGAACGCCCCGTCGAGCATCGCCTGGCTGGCGAGCAGCGGCGAGGTCGCCGGCCTCGCGGCGTAAGGCGCCAGCACCGCGTCCACCGGCTCGCCCGCGATCAGGCGGTCGCGGATGGCATTGAACTCCGACGACGGGGCCGCATGGGTGGCCAGCCCGAGGGCATGAGCCTCGGCCTGGTTGATGCGATCGCCGGTGACGGCGATGAACGTGCCCAGTTCGCCAGGCAGGCGCGGCAGCGCGTAGGTGGCGCCAACATCAGGGAAGAAGCCGATGCCGACCTCTGGCATGGCGAAGGTGAATTTGTCGAAGGCCACCATATGGCTGCCGTGGACCGACACGCCAACGCCGCCGCCCATGACGAAGCCCTCGACCAGAGCGACGTAAGGCTTGGAATATTCCTTGATGCGGACGTTGAGCTGATACTCCTCGCGCCAGAACGTCAGGGCGTCCTCAAGCCGGCCGCCCTTGCCCTGCTCATAGAGGGAGCGGATGTCGCCGCCGGCGCAGAAGGCGCGATCGCCAGCGCCGGTGACGATGACGCGGGTGACGGCCGGGTCATTCTCCCAGGCGTCAAGGGCTTCGCGCAGGCCGCGCACCATGGTCAGGGTCAGTGCATTGAGCGCCTTGGGACGGTTCAGAATGACAACGCCCGCTGATCCCTGGCGCTGGCAGATGATTTCGCTTTCCTGAACGTCCTGCACGACCCATATCCTTCTGAAGCCTATTCCGGCGCGGACTTTGGTCACTGACCGCCGCCGCGTCAATGCGGATGCGCGCCACGGGAGCGAGAATACAACGCCAGACAGGGATGCGATGGGGGAACGCCATGGAACGTTTCCTGAAACGATTCCTGGGGCGATCCATGGAGCGATACATGCAGCGATCTATGGAGCGTTTCCTGCCCCCTTCATGAGGCGATGCGACCCCGGTGCATTTTGCCCCGGCCCTCATGTCCTGTAGAAGGCAACAGGGGCGGAGGCCGGACGAAAATCGTCGCCACGGTCAGGCCAGCAATCAGGACGAGCGGAAAGCCAGCCATGTCGAACAGCAGACCGGGACCGGAAATCGCAGCCAATGTCGACCTCGGTCTCGTCCACAGGCCGCGCCGCAACCGCAAATCGGAATGGGCCCGCCGGCTGGTGCGCGAGAACGTGCTGACCACCAACGACCTGATCTGGCCGATGTTCGTCGCCGACGGTTCCGATCTGCGCACCCCCGTGGCCTCGATGCCCGGCGTCGACCGCCAGTCGGTGGATCACATCGTCCGCTCGGCTGTCGAAGCGGCGGAGTTGGGCATTCCCGCCATCGCCCTGTTTCCCTACACCGACGCCGCGTTGAAGGACCCCGAGGGCAGCGAAGCGCTGAACCCGGATAATCTGGTCTGCCAGGCGGCGCGCGCCATCAAGAGGGAAGTTCCGGATGTCGGCGTCATCATCGACGCGGCGCTGGACCCCTACACCAGCCATGGCCATGACGGCGTGATCGCCGACGGGCGGATTCTCAATGACGAAACGGTGGCGCGGCTGGTGCGCCAGTCGGTGATCCAGGCCGAGGCTGGCGCGGATGTGATCGCCCCCTCCGACATGATGGACGGCCGCGTCGGCGCCATCCGCGACGGCCTCGACGCGGCTGGTTTCCAGGACGTGCAGATCATGTCCTATGCCGCCAAGTACGCCTCGGCGTTCTATGGCCCGTTCCGCGACGCGGTCGGCTCCGGCGCCCTGCTGGTCGGCGACAAGCGCACCTACCAGATGGACCCGGCCAACGGCGACGAGGCGCTGCGGGAAGTGGCGCTTGACGTTGAGGAAGGCGCCGACATGATCATGGTCAAGCCCGGCATGCCCTATCTGGACGTGCTGCACCGGGTGAAGAAGGAATTCGGCATGCCGACCTTCGCCTACCAGGTCTCGGGCGAGTACGCCATGATCGAAGGCGCGGCCCGCAACGGCTGGCTCGACGGCGACAAGGCCATGCTGGAAAGCCTGCTGGCTTTCAAGCGGGCGGGCGCCGACGGCGTGCTGACCTATTTCGCCCCGCGCGTCGCACGCAAGCTGCGCGGCGCCGGCTGAGACATTCCGGGGAAAAGGAAGCGCCGCCATGAACGGCTCTGGCCCCATCGCGAACGGAACGGCGGACGACGTCTCCAGCGAGCGCCGGGAGGCATCAGGCATTCCAGCGTCTGGCGTCGTGACGCCGGCGGCCGGAGCCGGCGCGGCGCGGCGCGGCCTGTCGCGCGCCGAGGCGTTTTCAGCCGTCGGCGTTGGCGTCTGCCTGGGGCTGGCCGGCGTTGGCGCATGGTGGGCGTTCCAGCCGGCTGTGAACGAGCGGGCGGCCAGCCTCTGCCGTACGGTGATCCCGGCGCTCAATCCTTCCGACGCCGCGTTCTCGCTGGCGGCGCCCCGGCCGGGCGCTTCCCGCTCCAGCGTGCGCATCGCCTACACGGCGCAGACCGCCGATGGCCGGTTGCGCCACCGGGAGGTCTCCTGCCGCTACGCCGCGAGTGAAGACGGCGCCCGGGTGCGCCTCACCGGCGTCGCCACGGAGCGCGGCCCGCTGGCCGAGGCCAATTTTTATTTTCTGCGCCGCTTCTATCTGGAGGCCAGCGACGGCCCGCCGCCGGACCCGGCCGCCTCACAGGCCGTCGCACCGCGCCCCTAGAGCGCTTTCCGCTCAGAATTCGCTCACAAAATACAAGCTCCAGGCTCCAGGCGCGCGCTGCGGGCGGGACATGACGCCAGCCCCGCCATTGCAACCGCAATTCACTACTTAAAAATATGGCCCGGGCGCGCATATATAGGACGTGAATGCAAAGGCGCGTCCGCACGGGCGCGCCAGGGCCAGTAGAGGAACGGCAAGACAAAATGGCGAATACGGATCTGACGACAGGCGGCCGGGGCGAGCGGGCTGGCGGTGGGCGCACCAGCGGCGTGCTGACGTCGCGGCTGTTCGCCTGGCTGATCGACCTGGTCATCATCGCCCTGTGGACGGTGATGCTGGCGGTCATCGTTGGCGTGCTGGGCTTTTTGACCTTTGGTCTGGGCTGGTTCCTGTTCGCCCTGGTCGTTCCGGCCTCTGGCATCATCTACAGCATGGTGACGGTCGGCGGCTCCAGGCAATCCACCATCGGCATGCGCATGCTGGGCATGCGGGTGATGCGCGCGGACGGCGGCCGGGTCGACGCCATTACCGCCGGCGCGCACGCCCTGTTCTTCTACCTGGCGGCCAGCACCGGCCTGCTCTGGCTCGCGGATGTGGTGATCGGCGTGATTGATGACCGGGGCCGGATGGGCCACGATTATCTCGCCGGCCTGGTGGTGGTCTGGAACGACTGACCTGACGCACTGACCTGACGCTTCGCGACCGGATGGCAGCAACCGGTCGATCAGGATGCGGGACACAGGAACCCCGTGAACATGGGGGCGCTTGCGGCGCCCCTTTTTTTGTCTGGCCGCCGCGCCAGCCGTTCCTGCGGCAATATCCGGCGGCAATATCGGCCCCCCGCAAAACCCATTCTCCGGACGGGCTGGCGATGTTAGGCTGGCATCGGCGGCGAATGTTTCGCTGCGTCCAGCCACAGGGGACCAGCGTGACCACCCATCCGCGCGAGACGCCCCAGTTCTATCTCACCGGACCGGCGACCTGTCCCTATCTGCCCGACCGGCAGGAGCGGAAGGTGTTTACCCATCTGGTCGGCCGCCGCGCCGTCGGGCTGAACGATCTGCTGAGCCAGAACGGCTTTCGCCGCTCGCAGACCATCGCCTACCGGCCGGCCTGCGAGGGCTGCGCCGCCTGTGTCTCCGTGCGGGTGGTGGTTGATGATTTCGCCCCCGGCAAAAGCTTTCGCCGGGTGCTGCGCGCCAACGCCGACCTCGCCGGCGTCATGGAGCAGCCAGCGGCCACGGCAGAACAATACTGCCTGTTTCGCGACTACCTGACCGCCCGGCACCACGATGGCGGCATGGCCGACATGAGCGTGCAGGATTACGTCACCATGGTCGAGGACAGCCATGTGGACACCCGGCTTGTCACCTGGCGCCGGCGCGGCCCCGACACCGCCATCAATGGTCGCGGCCAGGGACCGCTGGTCGCCGCCGCGCTGACTGACGTGCTCAGCGACGGCCTGTCGATGGTCTATTCGTTCTACGATCCGGCCGAAGAGCGCCGCAGCCTCGGCGCCTTCATGATTCTCGATCACATTCGCCGGGCCCGCGAGATGGGCCTGCCCTATGTCTACCTCGGCTTCTGGGTCGATGGTTCGCGAAAAATGGCCTACAAAGCGCGCTTCACGCCGCAGGAACGCCTCACCGGCGCGGGCTGGAGACGCCACGAATGACCCTGGACAGCGCAAGCCGTCTCGCTGACAAAGCCCCTTCCTCCCAATCCCCGCCCATCACGCCGAAACGCCCGGTCCGCCTGCCGGTCATCGATGCGGCGCGCGGCGTCGCTTTGGCCGCCATGGTGGTTTACCACAGCGCCTGGGACATCACCTTTTTCAACCTGGCGCCCATTGATGCGGTGAACTCGCCGTTCTGGCGCAATTTCGCCCATGGCATCGCCAGCAGCTTCCTGTTCCTGGTCGGCGTCAGCCTGGTGCTCGCCAGCCAGAGCGGCGTCAACGGGAAGGCCAGTTATTGGAAGGCGGGTTACTGGAGATCCTGGAGCAAGCGCCTGGCCATGGTGGCCGCCGGCGCGGCGGCGGTGACGCTGTCCACCTGGTTCACCAACCCGCAGCAGTTCATTTTTTTCGGCATCCTGCACTGCATCGCCGCCGCCAGCATTCTGGCGCTGCCGTTCCTGCGCGCGCCATGGCCGATGACGGCGCTGGCCGGCGCCGGCGTCATCGCCCTGCCGTTCTTCTGGAACTCACCGCTGTTCAGCCACGGCCCGCTGATTATCACCGGCCTCGCCGATGTGGTTCCCAACACCGCCGACTGGGTTCCCATTTTCCCCTGGTTCGGCGCCGTGCTGCTTGGCGTGGCGGCGGCGCGGGCCTGCCTTGCCTGGTTTCCCGCCACGGCGGCTGGCCGCTGGCGCGACACGGGGCGCATTGGCAGGACGCTGACCTTCGCCGGCCGGCACAGCCTGATCATCTACCTGACGCATCAGATCGTGCTGATGGGCCTGTTCGGCGCCATTGCCTGGCTGGCCGGCCCGTCGCAGGCGGCGCTGGACATGCGGGTGACGCGCACCTGCCATTTCGCCTGCTCGGCCAACGCCAGTTCCGAAAGCTTCTGCCAGAAGTATTGCGACTGCCTTGTCGGCAGCCTGCGTCAGGACGGGCTGTCCGCGCCGGTCGTTTCCGGCGACATCACGCCGGCCGGTCGCGCGCGGCTGGGGCAGACCATCGACCAGTGCAGCGAGGCGGCGAAGGCTCCGTGAGCGCCCGCCTCAAAGGCCGCCAGATCAAGGCCCTGTCAGTGGTTGCGCCCGGCGGAGGCAAAATCGCTTCCGGCCTGAAGACCCTGGAAGTCCGGCGTTGGACCCCGCCCCTGACGCCGGCCGACGACCTGCTGATTGTCGAAAATAACCGCTTCCTGCGCCAGGCTGGCGATGAGGACCCGGATGGGCGGGCCGTGGCGATCGTGCGGGTGGCCGCCATCCGGCCGTTCACCCGCGCCGATATGGCCGCCGCCTGCGCCAGCGCTTACGCGGACGGCTGGCTCGCCTGGGAACTGGTGGACATTCGCCCGGTCGCCTGGCCCGCAGCCGTGCTGGCGGCGCGGGATATTTATCTGATCGACTGGCCGGAACGGCCGTCCAGGCAGCCCCTTCTCCAGACATGAAAATGGCCGGGCAAGCCCGGCCATTTTCGTCATGCGGAACCTGGCCGTCTGGCGCTGTTTACAGCCCCACCACCAGCTTGGCGATGATGTCGCGCTGCACTTCTGACGAGCCGCCGAAGATGGTGAAGGCCCGGCTGTTGAGATATTCCGGCACCACCGGCAGTTCGATCTCCGGCAGGGTCGCCCGGTTCAGGCCATACAGCGGCCGGGCGGGCTCCCACACCAGGGCGTCATAGCCGAGAACATCGACGGCGAGGCGCGTGATGGCCTGCTTGATCTCGCTATTGCGCAATTTGAGCAGCGAGGACACGGCGCCGGGGTTCTGGCCGGTCTGGAGCGCCGACATGATCCGCAACTCGGTCAGCTCCAGCGCGTCGATGTCGATCTCGATCTCCGAGATCTTCAGCACCAGCGCCGGATCGTCGATCGGCTGGCCAGGCGCCTCGCCGTTCGCCATGTCGATCACGTGCTGCAGGCCGCGCCGCAGGCGGGCCGCGGCGATGCCGCCGCCGCGCTCGAACTCCAGCAGGTATTTGCCGTAGGTCCAGCCCAGCCCTTCCTCGCCGATGCGGTTCTCCACCGGCACGCGCACGTCGTCGAAGAAGACCTGGTTGACCTCGTGATCGCCGCCGATGGTCAGGATCGGCCGGATGGTGATGCCCGGCGAGGTCATGTCAATCAGGATGAAGCTGATGCCTTCCTGCTTGCGGCCGGTGTCGTCCGTGCGCACCAGGGCGAACATCATGTTGGCGTGGTGGGCGTGCGTCGTCCAGATCTTGGTGCCGTTGATGACGTAGTGATCGCCATCGCGCACGGCGCGGGTCTTCAGGGACGCCAGATCGGAGCCTGAACCGGGCTCGGAGTAACCCTGACACCAGTAGTCCTCGCAATTGAGGATGCGCGGCAGGTACTTCGCCTTCTGCTCCGGCGTGCCAAACCGGATGATGACCGGGCCGACCATGGCGACGCCCATGGGCGACACGCTGGGCGCGCCGGCCTTCGCGCATTCGGTGGCGAAGATCCAGCGCTGCGCAGGCGTCCAGGTCGGGCCGCCAGCCTCCGGCGGCCAGCCAGGCGCGGCCCAGCCCTTCGAGGCCAGGGCGCGGTGCCACGGGTCGGAGATTTCCTTGTCGGAGAACACGGACGGCGTCAGGCCCTGGGCCCGCTTCATGTCGGGCGTCAGCGCGGAAGCGAGGAATTCGCGGACTTCCTCGCGGAAGGCCTTTTCCTCATCAGAGAACGAGAAATTCATGGGAGCTCAACTCCTGTCGCCTCGCCGCTCCCGGAAAACGGGAATGGCGCAGCGCGAAAAACACTTCAGGCGGCGCGGCCGGCGGCGCTGAGGGCCGCATGGCGCTTCAGATGATGATCCGCACCGCCGAACATGGCGTCGAAGAACACCACGCGCTTGAGGAAAGCGCCGATCTCCAGCTCTTCGGTAACGCCCATGCCGCCATGCAACTGCACCGCCTGCTCGGCGACATAGCGCGCGCCACGGCCGATCTTCGCCTTGGCGCCGGAAACGGCGCGGGCGCGGATCACGGGCTCCGCATCGGCGAACAGGGCGGCGCGCAGGGCCAGCGAGCGCCCCTCCTCCACCGCCACGGCCATGTCGGCCATGCGGTGGCGCAGCGCCTGGTTGACCGACAGCGGCTTGCCGAACTGCTCGCGGGTCTTGATGTAGGCGGCGGTGGTCTCCACCAGCGTCTGCATCATGCCCACGGCCTCGGCGCACAGCGCCGCGGTGGCGTGGTCAATCGCCGCTTCGATCACCGGCAGCGCATCTTCACGGCCGCCAAGCAGCGCGTCGGCGCCAAGGCGCACGCCAGCGAGGCTTATCTGCGAGACCATGCCGCCGCCAAGCCGCGGATCCGTCGTCAGCGTCACCCCTTCCGCGTCGCGCGGCACGAGGAACAGGCCAATGCCCTTCGCATCGGCGCGATTGCCATGAATGCGGGCGGAAACGATGAGCAGATCCGCCTCGTCGGCGTCGAGCACGGCGGTCTTGGCGCCGTCGATCACCCAACCGTCAGCGTCCTTCACCGCATGGGTGGCCACATCCGCCAGATTGTAGCGCGCCTGGCGCTCGCTGTGCGCGAAAGCGATGCGCAGCGCGCCTTCCGCCACCTTCGGCAGCAGGTCAGCCTGCTGGGCCGGCGACCCGGCCGCCGCGACGGCGCCAGCGCCGAGGATCACCGTGGAGACGTAAGGCGAATCAACCAGCCCCTCGCCGAAGGCTTCCATCAGCATGCCAACCTCAACGGCGCCGCCGCCAAGGCCGCCATGCGCCTCCGGCAATGGCAGGGCGAGCCAGCCCAGATCGGCGAACTCCCGCCAGGTCGCCGCGGAAAAGCCTTCGCCGGTCTCCGCGCGTTTGCGGCGGGCGTCGGCGTTGTATTGGGCGCGGACAAAACGCCCTGCGCTCTCACGCAGCAGGCGCTGCTCTTCGGTGGGGGTGAGATCCATGGTCAGACAGACGCCTTTCCCTTGACCGATCCATGTACGCCGGACGGGTCTACGATTGAACCAAACTGCTGGAGATTGTGGGCGTGACAGAGCTGGTGCAGGGCATAAGCCTTATCGATCGCCGCCTGCTGGCCCATGATGTCGAGCGAGCCGTTGACCGCTTCCTTGGCCAGCTTCAGGGCAAAAACCGGCTTGGCGGCGATGCGCTGCGCCAGTTGCGCGGTGAAGCCGCGCAGGGCCTCGCGCGGCGTGACGTGGTTGACCATGCCGAGCCGGTAGCCTTCCTGGGCGGTCCACGCATCGGAGGTGAACAGGAACTCCTTGGCCTTGCGGGCGCCCAGCTCCCAGGGGTGGACAAACCACTCATGGCCGCAAACGCCCATGGTGACCACCGGATCGCAGAATGAAGCATCCTCGCTGGCGACGATCAGGTCGCAGGCCCAGGCCAGCATCAGCCCGCCGGCGATGCAGCGCCCCTGGACCTCGGCGATGGTTGGCTTGGAAATGTTGCGCCAGCGGCGGACCATCTGCAGGTAGATTTCCTGCTCGCGGGCATAGAGGCCATGCACGCCTGGCTCGGCGAAACCGCCCCAGTTGAACACCGGCGGAAAGTCGACGCCGGCCGCGTTCTTCGCGCCGGCGCGCAGGTCATGACCGGCGGAAAAATGCGGATCGGCGCCTGCCAGAATAATCACCTTCACCGCATCGTCCGCGGCGGCCGCGTCGAAAGCGGCGTTGAGATCATAGGTCATCTGCAGGTTCTGGGCGTTGCGGGCGTCCGGCCTGTTCATGACGATGCGGGCCACGCCTTCAGCCGGCCGCTCAACCAGCACGGTTTCATATTCCGCCATTGTTTCCTCCCCGGGGCCACTGCCCCGCCACAGGCGGAGCGTTGCCTTTTCCAGCAGTGTTCGATCAATCTGGATCGAGAACTGCTCCAACTATCCTTGTTTGAGCGATTTCTGACCGATCAGCCGTTTCCGGCTGATCGGAAAGCGCTCCAGACGCCGCCTCCCGCGGGACTTTACGCGCGGCGGCGCGCCTGAAACACCCAGCCGGAGGAAGTCGCCCCCAACATCTATCAAACGCTAGTTCAAGATTGGAAGCGCGTCCAGAGCCCGCAGCCCGGCCACCCCGTCATACAGAACCAGATGTGGGAAGCGGCGCGCCCAGGACGGGCAATGGGCCCGGCGGCGGGCCAGCGCCAACGCCGTCGCTGCAGTTGTCAGGCGAGCGCCGGCGCCCCTTTTGCACGGGTGTTTCGCGCCGCCAGGCCTGCAGGTGATGCGGGCATCCACATTTTCGCACCCAGCGGGTCTTCTGCGGAGAACGCTTTCGTCGGCGCCGGAACAGGCGCCGCCATAACGGCAGGGACTGTGCAATGCGCGCCATGAGCAGACAGCAGGGTCAGGACCGGGTTATGCCTCGGCCGCGCCGCTTCGCGCTGAAGGCGCCTGTCGCGGAGCAGCGTCAGATGTGGGCGAGGATATTGACCAGCCGACCGAATGGATCGCGTACAAACAGGCGGCGCACGCCCCACGGCTCAACCGCCGGACCGTATTCCAGCGCAAAGCCGGCGCGGGCGAGGCGGGCGATCACCTGATCCAGATTGTCGACCTCAATGGACAGGTCAGGAACCGGCTGGCCACCACCGCCCTCGCTGGCGATGCTGACCTGCGCGGGGCCCCCAGCGGCGCCAGCGAAGGTGATGATCCAGCCATGGTCCATCGCCACGTCCATGTCGAGCACGTCGCCATAGAACGTCCTGGCGCGGCGGATGTCGCCGGCGGCGATGTTCGCCACAATCCGTCTGACCGTCACCGGCTTGCCCCCTGACGGCCAGACAGCGGCCGGACGCCCTTAACCGAAGCGGTTGTTGCGCGGGAAGCCCTTGGGCGGCAGCCGGCCAGCTTCGGCGCGGTTGCCGACCCAGTCGCGCAGGTCGGCTTCGTTCACCGTCCAGGTGCGGCCGGAGGTGTCCTTCCAGGTCAGGCCATCGGCGAGATTGAAGGTCTTGGCGTCCGCCGCGCCGCCGTCGCGATATTTCTGCAGGCGCACGCCCTTGCCGCGGGTCATTTCCGAAGCCTGGATCAGCGGGAACACCAGCAGCTTGCGGTTCTGACCGATGATGGCGAGATGGTCGCCGGCGACCGGCGCGCACACCATCAGCCGGTGCGGCGCGTCCATCACCATGATCTGCTTGCCCTTGCGGGTATTGGCGACCATGTCGTCGGAACTGGCGATGAACCCACGCCCCTCGCTCGACATCAGCAACGTCTTCTCGCCCTGGCGCCATGGCCAGGCCGCAACCACGCTGGCGTTTTCATCCATGTCGATCAGGATGCGCAGCGGGTCGCCAACGCCACGGCCGCCTGGCAGCTTCGAGGCTTCGATGGTGAAGATGCGGCCGGTGCTGTCCGCCAGCAGGATGCGCGAGGTGGTCTCGGCGTGGAACGACAGGGCCAGGCTGTCGTCGCCCTTGAACTGCAGGCCCGAGACGTCCGCCACGTGCCCCTTGAGGGCGCGGATCCAGCCCTTGACCGACACCACGACGGTCACGGGCTCGCGCTCGACCATGGCTTCGGTCAGGTCGATGGCGCCGGCGGCCGGCGCGTCAGCGAAGCTGGTGCGGCGCCTGCCCAGCGGCGTCTCCGGCCCGAACAGCTTGCGCAGGCCGCGAATTTCCGTGGACACCTTCTTCCACTGGGCGGGCTCCGACCCAAGCAGCGCGTTCAGTTCGGCCTCTTCCTTCTGCAACGCCTCCTGCTCGGTGCGCAGTTGCATCTCCTCCAGCTTGCGCAAAGCGCGCAGGCGGGTGTCGAGAATGGCGTTGGCCTGGATCTCGGTGAGATCGAAGCGCTTCATCAACGCCGGCTTCGCCTCGTCCTCCTCGCGGATGATGCGGATCACCTCGTCGAGATCGAGATAGACGATCAGCAGGCCGCCAAGGATTTCGAGACGCCGGCCGATAACGCCGAGACGATGGCGCGAGCCGCGCTGCAGCACGTCGCGGCGGTGATCCACCCACTCGCGCAACACTTCGGCAAGCCCGAGCACGCGCGGCACCCGGCCTGCCGTCAGCACGTTCAGGTTCAGCGGAACGCGGCTTTCCAGCTCGGTGAGCCGGTACAGCGATTCCATCATCAGTTCCGGATCGACGGTGCGGGAGCGCGGCTCGAAGACGATGCGCACGTCCTCGGCCGATTCATCGCGCACATCGGCGACCAGCGGCAGCTTCTTTTCCTGCAACAGGTCGGCGATCTTCTCGATCAGCCGCGCCTTGGGCACGAGATAGGGAATCTCGGTGACCACCGCGACCCAGCCGCCGCGCCCCGCCTCTTCCTTCACCCAACGGGCGCGCACGCGAAAACCGCCGCGACCGCTGCGATAGGCGTCGAGGATATTGGCGCGCGGCTCGACGATAATGCCGCCGGTGGGGAAATCGGGCCCCTGGACGAAGTTGAGCAACTGCTCCGACGTCGCCTCCGGATGCGTGACCAGATACAGCGCCGCCTCGCACAATTCAGCGACATTGTGCGGGGGTATCGACGTGGCCATGCCGACGGCGATGCCCTGCGAACCATTGGCCAGCAGATTGGGGAAAGCCGACGGCAACACCGCCGGCTCAGAGGTGGAGCCGTCGTAATTGGGGCGAAAATCGACGGTGTCGTTGTCGATATCCTGAAGCAGCAACCGCGCCACGTCGGTCATGCGCGCTTCGGTGTAGCGATGGGCGGCCGGGCCGTCGCCATCGATATTGCCAAAATTGCCCTGCCCTTCCACCAGCGGATAGCGCGAGGCGAAATCCTGGGCGAGACGCACCATGGCGTCGTAAATGGCCTGGTCGCCGTGCGGGTGGAACGAACCCATCACGTCGCCGACGACCTTGGCGGATTTTTTGAATGGCGAGCCCGGATCGAGCCGCAGCAGGCGCATGCCGTAGAGAATGCGGCGGTGGACGGGCTTCAGGCCGTCGCGCGCATCCGGCAGGGCGCGATGCATGATGGTCGAGAGGGCATAGTCGAGATAGCGCTGCTCCAGCGCCTCGCGCAGTTCGACATTCTCAATGCCGTCGTCCGGCGGCGTCCCGACCTCTTTGCCCATACCCTCCCCCGGAACACGCCGCTGAACGGCGCCAATGGCGAACTGTCATCGCGAGCCGAAAACCGGCGCGGCGGCCAGGCCCGCGCGGCGACATGACCCGCGCGCCTGCCCAATGGTCAGGCGCATGCCTGAACAGCCGCCCGAAGACATGAGAACGGGTAGCGAACAAACCTTCTGAACGCAAGCATTTACATGGGCCTTCCGGCGCCGTTCAACCGTTATCGCGCCGGGGTGGGCGCAGCAGCAACACCGCCGCCACAATCTGGAGCGCCACGCACAGCGCCAGCGGCGCGCCATAGCCGCCGGTCAGGTCGTGCACGACGCCGACAATCGCCGGGAAGAAAGCATAAAAGAACTGCCCGGTCGCCACCGTCATGCCCATGATCAGGCTGAAGGCCCGCGCCGGAAATTCGTGCTGGATGATCGTGGCTGGCAGCGTGATCAGATTGCCGACGGAGAGGCCGAACAGGATGACCGCCGGAAACAGCACCTGCGGGCTGCGCGGCCAGATGATGATCGCCACCAGCGCCAGCGCCTGGCTGCCAATGCTGAGCGCTGTCGTCAGACGCTGGTTGACCCGGTCGATGAAAAAACCAAGGGCCACGCGCCCGGCGAAGGCGGCGAAGGAGCCGGCCATCAGCGCCACCGCGGTCTGCTCCGCGCCGAGCGCCGGCAGCAGCAGCGCCACCTGGTGCATCAGGAAGCCGACCTGGGCGCCGAAGCCGAGGGCGAACGGAACGGCGATGCTCCAGAAATGCAGGGAGCGCATGGCGTCGCGCCAGTTGGCCGGACCATCCGGCGCCCGGCCGGAGCCGCTGGCGACCACATGGGTTTCGCCGCCTGGAACCGGCGCGCGGCTGGCGAGCCCGAATATCAGCAGCGGCAGCAGCAGCGCCAGCATGGCGAGGCTCAGCCCGGTGACGCTGGCCGCCAGGCCATACACGGCGCTGAGCCGCACCAGCAGCGGCGCGACGAAGACGCCGGCGAGGCTGGCGCCATTCAGCGCCAGGCTGATGGCGAGGCCGCGCTTGCGATCAAACCAGCGGGCAAGCGTGGTGGAAATGGCCGTGGAGCTGGTGGCGGCCCAGCCGGTTCCCAGCACCGCGCTGGAGGCAAACAGCATGGCTGGATGGCGGGCATTGGCCACGCCAATGGCCCCAAGCGCCATGACGCAGACGCCGCCGCCGAGCAAGATCCGCAGGTCGACGCGCTCGAACAGCACGCTGATCCACAGCAGGCAGGCGGCGCCAAAGACGTAATAGAAGGTGATGGAAGCCGAGACCAGCGCCGTGGACCAGCCATTGGCGCGCTGCAATTCGGCCAGATACACCGGCTGGCCATAGAAGCCGAAACCCCAGACGAAGATGGCCATGGCGAAGCAGGCCAGCACCGCCGGCCAGCCGGCCCGAAACTCACTGGCCTGCGCGTCCCCATCGCCGCCGGCGGGCCCGGCCCGGTTCACGTCAGCATCATTCTGGTCCGCGTTGGCAACGATGGGCAGGGCGGACATGGGGCAGGCTCCGGAGAATTCAGGCGTCACGCGGGCGCCGGATGCGTCCTGAAACCGGATGCCATCTTCTGACCTGTCGCGATATCCGTATCCTGCGTTTGAATGCACCACGCCGCCAGCCGCGCCAGCGCGCCCCTGGGTTGCGCCTGGCCGGCGCCTTTGACGCTGTTTACTGAAGCGCACGCCGCCGCATCCGGCCCGCAAGCGCCAGGCGACGTCCCGGACCGCTGCGCCAGCCTCATGAGCCCTTTGCGTCTGTCAGCCTCTGCAGGATCGCGATCACGCGCTCGCGCCCGTCCGGCGCCGGCATGCCGCGCGGCCCATAAACATCGCGGGTGAGGAAAAAGCCGGTGACGCGCAGGGCGTCGAGCACATCGCGCGGCGACGGCGCCGTTTCCAGCTTGCCGGAGAAGAACGGCGGCAGCGGCAGCAGCCGGTCCTTCCATGGCGCGCCGGCGGCGGCCGAAACAGCGCAGCCGGACTTCGGAGAGACGTATTTGAGATCATCGGTCGCGCCGGTGGCGGCGCAGCGCGACAGGTCGAGACCGAACCCCAGCTCGGCCAGCAATGACAGCTCAAACAGGGCGAGCAGGCCCGGACCAACCGTATCGTCTGCCACGTGATCGGCGAGCAGGGACAACGCGTCGTGCACGTCGGCGTGGGGATCGCGCTCCGGCAACAGGCGGGTCAGCGCCACCGCCGCGCCGAGCAGATTGAGCGCCAGGGCCGAGCCCATGTAACGCGCCGCCCGCAACTGGCCGCCCTCGACGGCGAACATGCCCAGTTGCTCCTCGATGCGAGCGCGCCAGACCAGGGAAACAGAATTGCCAGGCTGCAGCACCGGGCGCATCCGGCTGGAGCGTCCGCCGCGCACCACGCCGGCGTGACGGCCATGGTCGCGGGTCATGACTTCGAGAATGACGCTGCTTTCGCCCAGACGGCGCACCCCGAGCACCACGCCTTCATCAGCCCATTCCATGCCCCCCTCCGCTGGCGGGGTTGGGCGGCGGAACGGCGGGTCCCGGCGCCGGTCAGAGCGCTTTCCGATCAGACGGCGGCGTCCGATCGGGCAAAATTCGCCCGGAACAAAGGATACAGGAGCCCTTTCTGATCCATTTAAACCGGAAAAGGCTCCAGGGTCGCGGCGCCGGCTGACGCCGCCCTGCCGGACGCGACTCAGTTGCGCGGGAACTCCAGACCCATCTCGCGGTAGCGGGCCGGGTCGTCGCCCCAGTTCTCGCGCACCTTGACGAACAGGAACAGATGCACTTTCGCATCGGCCGCCTCGGCGATGTCGACGCGGGCCGCCGAGCCGATAGCCTTGATGGTCTGGCCGCCCTTGCCCAGCACGATGCTGCGCTGGCTTTCGCGCTCCACGAAAATCGTCTGCTCGATGCGAACCGAACCGTCGCGCTGCTGCGTCCAGGTGTCGGTTTCCACCGTGGAGGCATAGGGCAGTTCGTCGTGCAGACGGTCGAACAGCTTTTCACGGGTGATCTCGGCCGCCAGCTGGCGCAGCGGCGCGTCGGCGATCTGGTCCTCGGGATAGTGCCAGTGATCGACCGGCATGCGTTCCGCGAGCCATGCCTTGAGATCCTCGACGCCGTCGCCCTTCATGGCGGAGATCATGAAGGTGCGCTGGAAATCGCCCTTTTCATTCACCGCCGCCGCCAGGGCGAGCAGGCGTTCGCGCTGGATCAGGTCGATCTTGTTGAGGATCAGCACCTTGGGCTTGCGCACGTCGGCCAGCCGCTCCAGCACCGCCTCCACTTCCTCGTCAATGCCCTTGCGGGCGTCAACCAGCAGGCAGACAGCGTCGGCGTCGCCGGCGCCGCCCCAGGCCGTCGTGACCATGGCCCGGTCGAGACGGCGCTTCGGCCGGAAGATGCCGGGGGTGTCGACAAAGATCATCTGGCTGTCGCCGTGGATGGCGATGCCGCGCACCAGCACGCGCGTGGTCTGCACCTTGCGGGAGATGATCGACACCTTGGCGCCAACCAGGGCGTTGAGCAGGGTCGATTTGCCGGCGTTGGGCGCGCCGATCAGGGCGATGAAGCCGCAGCGCGTCTGCAGGGCCTCGTCCTGGCCGTCGCCTGGGGCCGGCGGTGTGGTTTCGTCAGTCATGTGTGCCCTTGCTCATGTCGGATCGGCGCCTTCGCGCGCGAGAAACTGGCCGGCGGCGTCCTGCTCGGCGGCCCGCTTGGAGGCGCCTTTGCCAAGACAGGGCGCGAAGCCCTGCACCTGGGTGGAAATCGTGAAGACCGGCGCGTGGTCAGGCCCGGTCGTCTCCACCAGTTCGTAGCCGGGATTGGGCAGGCCGCGGGCGTGGGCCCACTCCTGCAGGGTGGTTTTGGCGTCGCGCAGCGGCCGCTGCGGCGCGTGCATGCGCGGCTCGAAAGCGGCGCGCACCACGGCGGCGGCGGCGGCATGGCCAGCGTCCAGGTACACCGCGCCAACAATCGCCTCGCAGACATCGGCGAGCAGCGACACGTTCTGGCGCGCGCGCGGGAAGGCGCCGCCGGCGGCAAGGCGCAGGTGCGGCGGCACATCCCAGTCGCGCGCCACCTCGGTGCAGGTTTCGCGACGCACCAGCTCAGCCAGGCGGCGGGACAGCTCGCCCTCCTCCGCCGCCGGGAAGGTGCGGAACAGCATCTCCGCCACCACCAGGCCCAGCACCCGGTCGCCCAGGAATTCCAGCCGCTGGTAAGAGCCGATGCGGTCGTCGGCGCCGCTCACATGGGTCAGCGCGCGCTCCAGGAGCGCGCGGTCGGTGAAGCTGTGGCCTACAGCGGCTTCGAGCTTCTCAAGGGATGGCTTGCGCGCGGCCATGTTATCTGACCCTGGTGAACATGCGATCCCAGCGCACGCTCCACGGCCACTTCCAGAACTGCCAGGCGGCGGCGTCTTCCTTCACCGAGAAGAAGATGAGTTCGGCGCGGCCAATGAAATTCACAAACGGCACATAGCCGACGCTGGATTCGTCGCGGCTGTCGGTGGAATTGTCGCGGTTATCGCCCATCATGAAGAAATGGCCGGCGGGCACCGTGTAGACATAGGTGTTGTCCCAGTAGCCCTTGTCGCCGTCGCGCTCGATCACCCGGTGCTTCACGCCGCCGGGCAAGGTCTCGATATATTGCGGCACCGGAACCTGGCGGCCCCAGGAATCAGTGGTGACGAAGTCGTCGATGCGCTGGCGCTCGACCATCTGGTCGTTGATGTACAGCCGCCCGTCGCGCATCTGGATGCGGTCGCCAGGCAGGCCGATGACGCGCTTGATGTAATCGGTGGCGTTGTCCTTCGGCAGCTTGAACACGGCCACATCGCCGCGCTTCGGCTCCGAGGCGAGGATGCGGCCGTTGAACACCGGCGGGCTGAAGGGAATGGAGTATTTCGAATAGCCGTAGGAATATTTCGACACGAACAGGTAGTCGCCGATCAGCAGCGTCGGGATCAGCGAGCCCGAAGGAATATTGAACGGCTGGAACAGCAGGGTGCGCACCACCACCGCAATGAGCAGCGCCTGGACGATGACCTTGACTGTTTCGTAGAGACCGCCGTCTTTCGACGGTTTCTCCCGGTTTTCAACATCCGTGCGCGCCATGCACCGGCCTTCCGTGGCCGGTCACGGCCTGACCGGCGAAATGGGTTTCAGATAAAGCGCCGGCCCCGGGGGCTGGCGTTCGGGCATGTTGCGGTTGCACGACGCCCGTTTCTGGCTCCGTGCAACCGCAACATGCGCTTCTCTGGCGCAGACCGGCTGCCGCCGTCGTCGCCGCGCGCCATGGATACTCCAAGGCAGCTCCTGGCTCAATTGGGCAGCGTCTGGCTCAACCGTCCGGCCTGCGCTTGCGGTTTTTGCGCTGCGGGATCTCGCCAGGGAAACCTTGCGAGGGAAACCTTGCCAGGTGGACTTTGCCAACTGAACGGCGACGAAGAGCCGGGCCGCGAGCGCGGGCTGGGTGGTTCAGCGCGTTTCCAGGATCGTCCGGTGAACTTTGCCAATGGATTTCAGGAGCCTGCGAGGCTTCTGTCAACAAGACTTCTATCAATCCGGATTACGGCGCGAGCGGGGCCGTGACGGGCGAACCGATGGCGGGCGAAGCCATGACGGACGGGATGCGGATTTGTCCTTCGGCCAGAACCTTGCCGGGATCGCGCCCGCCCCTTCAGCCCAACCGATCAGGCCTGGCTCTGCCGGGGCGGTGCATGCGGCAGCGCTTCGATGATGACGAACGCCTGGGCCATGGGCGGATCATCGGTCAGCGAAACGTGGATGACAGGCTCCATGCCTGGCGGAACCATGGTTTTCAGGCGTGCGAGGGCGCCGCCGGCAAGGCGCATCGTCGGGCGGCCGCCCGGCAGGTTCACCACTTCCATGTCGCGCCAAAAAACGCCAAGCCTGAGGCCCGTGCCCAACGCCTTGGAACAGGCCTCCTTGGCCGCGAAACGCCTGGCGTAGGATGCGGCCCGCGTGGCGCGGCGATCGCTCTTCGCCCGCTCGCCCTCTGTGAAGATCCGGTGGGTGAACCGGTCGCCGAACCGGTCAAGGGACCTCTGTATGCGATTGATATCGCAAAGATCGGAGCCAATGCCGACGATCATCCCGTTCCCTCTCCCGATGGCGCCCGGATCTGATCCCCCCTGGGGGCAGCTCCGCCGTCGTCGCCGCAATCCGGCCGCTTCCGTCCAGTTACGACATAAGCGGACCGGAACCAAGGCGCGCGGCGACCACGCGCCTGATCCCGCCGGGGAGAGAAGCCTGCCTGCCCCCCTGCCTGCCCCCTGCCCGAACGCAGGCAGCCGCCACGCCGGCGGCTTGCCCCCTAGCCTGGCTCGCGTCCCGGCTCCTGCCTTTAAACCCACGCCGTTGCCGGGCGGCGCCTGCCGCCCGGCGCCAGGCGCGCGGCTCAGGCGCTCGGGCCAGCCCGCGACACCACGCCGGCGATCAGCCCGCCGACCAGCGGCGCGACGATGAACAGCCAGACCTGGGACATCGCCTTGCCGCCGACGAACAGGGCCGGCGCGAGACTGCGGGCCGGATTGACCGACACGCCCGTGACATTGATGAACACGACATGGATGACAAACAGGGTGAGGCCAATCACCAGGCCCGCGATGGCGGCGTTGGCGGCCGGCTTCGTCACCTGGAGGATCAGATAGACAAAGATGAAGGTTATGAGGACTTCCACGAGCGCCGCTGCGGTGAGACCGTAGCCCGCGCCGTAACCCTCGCCCCAGCCATTCTGTCCAAGACCAGACGTGGCGACGTTGTATCCGCCCACCTTGTCCGACAGGATGAGGTACAGAACCGCCGCGCCGATGATGGCGCCGACAACCTGCCCGATCATGTATCCCACCGCATCGCCGACGCCGATGCGGCCAGCGCTGAGAAAGCCCAGCGTCACGGCCGGGTTGATGTGACATCCAGAAATTCCGCCGATCGAATAGGCGGCCACCATCAGGCCAATGCCAAAAGCAAAGGCGATGCCCAGCAGGCTCATCGCCGTGCCGGCGCCTGTGCCCGTGGCGAGCACCACCGCGCCACAGCCAAAGAAAACAAGCAACGCTGTGCCATACGCTTCGGCAATGTACTTGTTCACGCCATCCATAGAACTACTCCCACGCAAGCGGCCTCTCCGGCCGCAGAGCCGCCGCACCGCCTGAATGTTGCGGCGCTGGCCTTTCCGCCTTCTCCAGAAACGGCGCGCCTGCGCGGCGCCAGACCCATCAGGACCAGGATGGGCGCAGCGCAGGCCGATGCCCCCGGTGAGGCTGCTTGTGACGCCGCCGCCAGACAGCCTTGCCTGACCGCTTTTTCCGGATGCGCCAGGGCGCGGTTAGCAAAAAACACCCCACCCAAAGGGTAAGCCCGGGTATTTCCAGTAACGACAACATTTGTAACCGATTCAACTCTTGTGGGACATCAAACTTTTGAGAACGGTTATTTGAACAACAATTCCAAATTTGAATTTGTTAAGCCCAAGCCTCCGCACTGCAAGGAAACGCTTGCCGGCGCGCCATAAAATCTAAATAAATCTAACAATATCAATAGGTTATCAAAGCATCACGCCGCGCGCGGCGACCCTGGCCAACGCGCCGCGCCAAGGCGGCGCCTGCGCCAAGGCGGCGCCGGCGTACTGCCGGCTGCAGATGGGTCAGCAGCTTCGGGGCCCGGTCACGGCCCCAGGCAGGATCGCCCCCTTGCCGGATCGCCGCTTTCGAGGACCACGCTTGCCAGGACTACCTTTGCCAGGACTACGTTTGCCAGAAAACCGCCTGCGGCAGGTTCATCAAAACCAGGGCCGGCCTCGCCAGGAACAGCGCGCGCTGTTCCTGGCGACAGGCGCAGCCGGGCCAGGGACAACAGGCGCAGCCTGGCTGTCAGGGCCGCCTCCCGGCCTCAGTCAGGACGAGGCGCGTCCTGTCCGGCGCGCGCGGCCAGGATGATGGCGCGCATACGGGCCACGGCGGCTTCCAGACCTGTGAAGATCGCCTCCCCGACGAGAAAATGGCCGATGTTGAATTCCATGATCTCCGGGATGCGGGCCACGGGAACCACGGAATCAAAATTGAGGCCATGGCCGGCATGGATCTCGAGGCCGAGATCGCGTCCCACCGCCGCTGCAATCCTGATGCGCTGCAGTTCCGCTTGCGCCGCTTCGGCGGCGCCCTCATCATGACGCTCGCAATATGCGCCCGTGTGCAACTCCACCACTGGCGCGCCAAGATCCGCCGCCATGCGCATCACCGCCGGGTCCGCCTCGACGAACAGCGACACCCGGATCCCGGCGGCCGACAGTTCAGCAATCATTGGGCGCAGCTCCCTGTTGCGTCCGATGATGTCCAGCCCCCCTTCGGTGGTGCGCTCCTCCCGCCGCTCCGGCACAAGGCAGACGGCGTGCGGCAACACCCGCAGCGCGATGTCCACCATCTCACGGGTCGCTCCGGCCTCGAAGTTGAGCGGGACTGTCAGTTCCTGCTTCAGCCGCGCGATGTCGTCGTCGCGGATATGACGCCGGTCCTCGCGCAGATGCGCGGTGATTCCGTCCGCTCCCGCCGCGACCGCCATATGCGCGGCGCGCACCGGATCAGGCGCCCCGCCGCCGCGCGCGTTGCGCACCGTGGCCACGTGATCGATGTTTACGCCCAGACGCGGCGACATCGCGCGCGCGCCGGCCATGGGGGCCGCCTGATCCATCCTCATCTCCACATCGTCTTCAGCCCTGACGGGAACCCGTCCGGCTGATGAAGAACGGCGCCTGCCCCGCCTGCCGTCAATGCCCTGAAGCATTGTTCCGGGGCGAGCTTCGACGGGGATCACGCCGCCAGTCCGCGTTGCAACACGCGCCGGCCGCCGGTTTTCGCACAACTCCCGCCGCAGGGGCGAGCCAGCCGGCGGACCCGGCGCGCATTGTTCGGTCGCCAAAGGCGCGCGTGTCCGTGGCGGGCAGCGCTGAAACCGGCCGGCCGGGCAAGAATCGGGTTGCCGTCCACCCATGATCTGCCCCAGTCTGGCTGAAATGCGAAGCGCGCCGGCCAGGTGAATCAACCATGCCCGGGCCGCGCCTTCGGGCCGCGAGGCCGGCTTCCGGGCTTCAGTAGCGAAACCGGAGGCCGGGCCGCCGGAAAAACAACGCCGGGGAGGCCATCCGGATCAACGCGCCGGATGGGAGCGAACAGCCGGAAAGATGGAGAAGGCAGCATGAGCAGCGCGCCCGAGGGGATGGTTGTCACTCTTGAAGCGGCGGACGGGTTTATATTTTCCGCCTACCGGGTTGAGCCACGGAAGGAGCCGCGCGGCGGCGTCGTCATTCTTCAGGAGATTTTTGGGGTCAATCCCCACATCCGCAAGGTCGCGGACACCTATGCCCGCGCCGGCTATCTGGCCATCGCTCCCGCTTTGTATGATCGCGTCGCGCCCGGCGCCGAACTCGGCTATTCGCCCGCTGACCTGCAAAAGGGCATGGAGTTGCGCGCGCAATGCGACCTGACCGCGACGATGCATGACATCCAGGCCGCCATTGATGACGCCGCCTGGGCTGGCAAGGTCGCCGTGGTTGGTTACTGCTGGGGCGGGCAACTCGCCTGGCGGGCCGCCAATGCGGCGAACGATCTGGCGGCGGCCGTGATGTATTATGGCGGCGGCGTCGACGCGCTTGGCGATCTGGCGCCCCAGTGCCCGGTTCTCGGTCATTTCGGCGATCGGGACGCCCATATCCCGGTGGACCGGGTGCTGCCGCTGCAAACCCGCTACGCTCACCTGGTCAACATCAAGATCTATCCGGCCGATCATGGCTTCAATTGCGAGGCGCGCGCCAGCTATGACGAAGCCGCGGCGCAACTGGCCCTGCAACGCACCCTGGCGTTTCTCGACGGGCGTCTGGCGGACGAGGCCTGACGGCGGACGTGCGGAGGGCGCAGGAGGGGCGCATCAAGGGGAGTGCAGAAGGGGCGGCCGCGCCAGACCGCGCGGCGCCCCGCCGTCGCGCTTCGGACGGGCCGGGAATGTCGTTCAGAAGCGAGCGGTTCTCAGTCAGGCGCGCGTCAGTCCAGAACCAGCTTGGCTGGCCAGGCATCAAGCTCGCGCGAAACGCCTGGCAACCCCGGGCGCCCGGCGTTGTCCATGACCGAGCGCCGCCCCGGCTCCTGCCGTGAAGCGCGATAGATGGCGTAAGCATCCGAGGTCGCGAACCGCGTTTCCTCCATCGTCCCTTCCGCGGCAAGAATCATCGCCCGCAGGTCATGTCCTACTTCAGACGAACTGACGATGCTGACGCGCGCGCGCAGGGCGTCCCACCTCGCGGCAGCCCCATGGCTGCCGGGGTTCTCGCTCTCGCGCAACACGCGCTGGATCAGCGGCAGCGCGTCATCCGGCTCGATGTTGGGCATCAGCACGGCGAACGCCCCCGGCCTGATGCGGGCGACAATGTCGGTGACCCGCGAAAGGGCAATGAGCCGGTCGTGAACAGCGCGAACCCGCCCCTCGATACCGCCGCCCTCGCCTGTCGCCTCCAGTTGCACGGCAACGAACGTGACAGGCGCCCGCACCTTGAGTTGCGCCGAGACCAGCCGGGCGGCCTGCCCCAGAAACGCCCCGAGATTCAGGGCGCCGGTCTGCGGGTCCAGCGCGGACAGGACGTCGCGCGCCCGCTGCTGCCGCTCGCGCGTCATGCCAAGCGCCAGCGCGGCGCCGGTTGAAACCGCGATGGTAGCCGCCAGGGTCAGCCATACGCCCAGTGGCAGCGAAGCGTCCGCCGCCACGCCGGCTCCCGGGGCAAGGCCGGAAAAGACTTCGAGAAGAATGCAAAGCGTGGCGACGCCCAGCGCAATGGCCAGCGGCTTGCGGGAAGGCAGCGCCTCGCTGCGACCACGCCAGATCTCACGCAACGCAAGCAGCAGGAAAAAAGCAAACAGCGTCACCACTGACACCATCAGCACCTGCGCGTCAGCGTCGCTCCCGACGATCACGGCGCCGCCGAACCACAGCAAAGCGACGCCAGCGACCGCCGCCCAGACGGACGAACGCCCCTCGAAAGCCCGCGTGGCCTGCCAGATAAGACCGAATGCAAAAATCGCCACGGCGCCGCCGCCCGCCCCGGCGAGCCAGGGTCCGTCAAACGCGCGCCAGATGGCCAGGGAGCCGCCAGCCGCCATGGCTCCGAACGCGGCGGCCCACCACATCAGCGTGACAACCCGCCGGTCCATCAGCCAGAGCGCGAACAGGAACACGCCTTGCGTGCAGGCAATGACCGCGCTGACACTGATAATGGTGGTGAATTGCAGCCCCACGGGGATCCCCTGAATGCAAACCATGTCTCCAGGTTCACCAATGTGTTACCACACATCCGCAAACAGAAAAACCAGAAAACCGTCGAAACACGCCCGGCCTGTTGCCCAATTTGGCCTATATACGGCGAGTTGCTGGCGCTTTGGGCCGGCATCCGCAGGTTTCCCCGGCGCAACACCCAATACTCCTGTATTTGCAACCTCAGATTGCGAACATCCCGCCGCCAGCCGCGAGGGCCGACGCTGACCCGGGAGCGGCCTCTCCCTGAGACCTGCCTTCCCCTGCGACCAGCCAGCCCCCGCAGGCCGCCGCGCCCTGGACGCCCCCCGCCTGGACGCGGCCCGCTTGCCTTCTCACGATGGATGGGATAACTGGGCCGCTTCACGCATCGGCCCTGGCCGGAAGCTGAACGGACGCCTGCCTGCTCCCGTCACGGGGAGCGGAGTGGGGGACCATCAGGTCCTGTCCCGTGTTTCCGCCTTCGATCCCATGTTTCGGGCCTTGCACAACGAGGCTCGGAGGGCTTGGCGCCCGGGCGATGCGGATTTCGAGAGAAGAGGCCCGGTTTATGCCGCTTTATGAACATATCTTCCTGGCGCGCCAGGACATCAGCGCCGCGCAGGTTGAAGCGCTGGTCGAGCAGTACAAGGGTGTGATCGAAGCCGCCGGCGGCGCTGTCCGCAAGGTGGAGCCGTGGGGCGTCAAGTCCCTCGCCTATCGCATCAAGAAGAATCGCAAGGCGCATTTCACGCTCATGAACATCGACGCCCCGCACGCCGCGGTGGCCGAGATGGAGCGTCAGATGGGCATCAGCGAGGACATCCTCCGCTTCATGACCATCCGCGTCGAAGCGCACGAGGAAGGCCCGTCGGCCATGATGCAGAAGCGCGACCGCGACGACCGTCGTGATCGTGATGGCGAGCGCGGCGGCTTCGGCGGCGGCAATCGCTTCGGCGACCGCGAACGCGGCCCGCGCCGTGAGCGCAACCGCGACGCCGACGCCCAGGCGAATGCTTCCAGCGAGGAGAACTGATCATGGCCGCTGCTCCCCGTCGTCCGTTCTTCCGTCGTCGCAAGACCTGCCCGTTCTCGGGCCCGAATGCGCCGAAGATCGATTTCAAGGACACGCGTCTGCTGTCGCGCTACATCTCCGAGCGCGGCAAGATCGTGCCGTCGCGCATCACGGCTGTTTCGGCCAAGAAGCAGCGCGAGCTCGCCCAGGCGATCAAGCGCGCCCGCTTCCTGGGCCTGCTGCCCTACGTGATCCGCTAAAGATCGCTTTCGCCATGGAGTTGACCAGGGGTCAGCTTCGCGGCCGATAGCAGAATAAACGTCCCGGCGCCGGTCGATGATCCGGCGCCGGGACGATTTTTCCGGGAAGCCGGACGGCAGGCAGCCGTCTGCCCCAGCTCACCGTCACCGGAGCCGACAGGCCGCCGGTATTGTTGGGGACGCCAGAACGTCTCCTAACCCTGCCGGGCCGGACCCGGAGCAGCGGGACAGCACGACATGTACGCGCAGCTTCTGACAGGCATTGGAGCCGGACTGGCGTCCGCCCTCCTGTTCGCGGTGGTGATCTCGGGATCGCCGGCCGCCATGCTGGTGTCATACCTCACGCCCCTGCCCATTTTCATTGTCACCATCGGCTGGCGCCACGCCGCCGGGCTCGCCGCTGCGTTCGCCGGCGCCATCGCCTGCGGCCTGATCTTCGGTTTCGGCTCCGGCTTCAGCGTCAAGGCCGGACTGGCCTATGGCCTTGGCCTGGCGCTGCCAGCCTGGTGGATCGGCTATCTGGTGATGCTCGGCCGCACAGACGCGGCGGGACGCGCCGAATGGTATCCCCTTGGCAAGGTGCTGCTGTGGCTTGCCGGAATCGCCACCCTGGTGGCCCTGCTGGGCGCCATTGCCGTCGGCGGCAGCTACGCCGCCTATGAGCAGGCCATGCGCGCCGCCTTTGGCGCGCTGTTCGACGCCAGCCAGGGCGGCCCGGCCCTGCCCGAGGGCGTTACCCGCGACGACCTGATCAACACGCTGATCGCCGCCGCGCCGATGCTGACCGCCGGATCGTTCGCACCGATGCTGACGCTCAACCTCTGGCTGGCCGGGCGCATCGTCGCCGCCTCCGGGCGGCTGGCGCGGCCGTGGCCTGCGGTCGCGGAAACGCGCATGCCGTTCTGGTCCGTTGGCGCGCTGGCGGTTGCGGTGCTGCTGGCGACCATGGGCCAGGGCTTCGCCGGATTTACCGGCCTTGCCCTCACCGGAGCGCTGGGCGCGGCCTTCGCCCTGCAATGTCTCGCCGCCCTGCACACGGCCCTGCGCGGCAAGGCGGCGCGTCCCTTCATCCTGGCGCTGCTCTATGCGCTGATGATTCCGTTTTTCGTCTGGATTCTGCCCGTGCTCTCGCTGGGCGGCATTCTGGATTCTCTTGTGCGCGCCTTCCGGAAGGCAGGCGCGGCCCCGCCACCCGCAAACGACGCCTGATTCCCAGGCTCACCATTCAACCGGAGCAACATCATGCAGGTCATTCTTCTCGAGCGCGTCGCCAAGCTCGGCCAGATGGGCGAGACCGTCCGCGTCAAGGACGGCTTCGCCCGCAACTTCCTCCTGCCGCAGGGCAAGGCGCTGCGCGCCACCAAGGGCAACCTGGCCCGCTTCGAAGAGCAGCGCGCCCAGCTTGAAGCCCGCAACCTCGAGCGTCGCGGCGAGGCCGAGAAGGTCGGCGAGACCCTCAATGGCCAGGCTTTCGTGCTGATCCGCCAGGCTGGCGAAACCGGCGTGCTGTACGGCTCGGTCTCCTCGCGCGATGTGGCCGAGGCCCTGACCGCCGGCGGCTTCACCGTGGCCCGCCAGCAGGTCGGCCTCGACGCGCCGCTGAAGAACCTCGGCCTGCATGAGGTCGCCGTGCACCTGCACCCGGAAGTCGAGGTCAGCGTCACCATCAACATCGCCCGCAGCGCTGAAGAGGCCGAGCGCCAGGCTCGCGGCGAGGACGCCATCGTCCGCGAGGAAACCAGCCTCGACGACCTGGGTCTGGAAGTGGGCGCCGCGCTCGCCGAGGCCGGCGACGACGTCGAGCTCTGATCCCGGTTTGCGGATACGGATACGGAAGGCGCCCCATGGGGCGCCTTTTTTTTGGGGGGCGCGCTTTTTTGGGGGCGCCTTTTTTTGCTGGCGACAGCTTTTTTGCCCCGACGCTATCCGACCTTCGGATCCGCCTTGTGAATCGGTGTGGGAAAAGTCGCCAGCCCGATTCAACGACTTGCGTCAAACGTCTGATATATAACGATTTAACCGCGCAAGCCCCGCGCGGCTCCAGCGCAACCCCTGGCCGCCGGATGGCGAGGCGGGACCGAAACTTCCCCCCATGACGCCCGGCCGTGCTAGAACAGACTCTGGCTCCCCGTCATGGTTAATGGTCCGGTCTGACATGTCGCCTGCAAATGCGCTCGCCACCCGCGTAGAAGCCGCCGCCGAAGCCAGCCATCGCGTCGCGCCGCACAATCTGGAGGCGGAGATGGCGCTGCTCGGCGCCATCATGATCAACAACGACGCCTACTACCGGGTCTCGGATTTTCTCAACGCGCCGCATTTCCACATCGAGGCGCACCGGCGCATCTATGAGGTCGCCTCGCAGTTGATCCGCGCCGGCAAGATAGCCACGCCGATCACCATGAAGACCTTTCTTCAGGGGCTCGACATTGGCGAAATGACCATCGCCCAGTACATGGCGCGCCTCGCCGCCGAGGCGACGACCATCATCAACGCCGAGCACTACGGCCGCGCCATCTACGATCTGGCGATTCGCCGCGAACTGATCTCCGTGGGCAGCGACATGGTCAACCTGGCCTATGACGCGCCGGTGGAGGCTGCGCCCCGCGACCAGATCGAGGAAGCGGAGCGCAAATTGTACGCGCTGGCCGAGACCGGCCGCTATGACGGCGGCTTCATGCCCTTCGGCAACGCCCTGACCGAGGCCATCGACATGGCCGCCGCCGCCTTCAAGCGCGCCGGCAAGCTCTCGGGCGTTTCCTGCGGCCTCACCGATCTCGACCAGAAGATGGGCGGCCTGCAACGCTCCGACCTCATCATCCTGGCTGGACGCCCGGCCATGGGCAAAACCTCGCTGGTCACCAATATCGCCTTCAATGTCGCCAAGGCGTGGAAGGCGGAGCGGCGCCAGGACGGGGTGCTGGAATCGGTCAACGGCGGCGTCGTCGGCTTCTTCTCGCTGGAAATGTCGGCGGAACAGCTCGCCAACCGCATCATCGCCGAGCAGTCTGGCGTGGCCTCCTACAAGATCCGGCGCGGCGACCTGCAGGAGGACGAGTTCATCCGCATCGCCGATGCGGCGCGCGAGATGCAGAGCCTGCCGCTGTATATCGACCAGACCGGCGGCATCTCCATCGCCCAGCTCACGGCGCGGGCGCGCCGGCTGAAGCGCCAGCGCGGCCTCGACCTGCTGATCGTCGACTATCTGCAACTGCTCACCGGCTCGTCCAAGAAGGGCGACAACCGCGTCCAGGAGATGACCGAGATCACCACCGGCATGAAGGCGCTGGCCAAGGAGTTGCAGGTGCCGATCATCGCCCTGTCGCAGCTGTCGCGTCAGGTGGAAAGCCGCGACGACAAGCGGCCGCAGCTGTCAGATCTGCGTGAGTCGGGCTCGATCGAGCAGGACGCCGACGTGGTGCTGTTTGTGTATCGCGATGAGTATTATCTGAAGATGAAGGAGCCAAAGCCAGGCTCCGAAGAGCATTTCAGGTGGCAGGCGGAGATGGATCAGGCCCACGGCAAGGCCGAAGTCATCATTGGCAAGCAGCGTCACGGCCCCACGGGCACGGTGCAGCTGGCCTTCGAGGCGGAAATTACCCGCTTCTCCAACCTCGCCCAGGTCGATCATTTACCCGAGCAATACTGAAATTAGCCTTTTCTCCACCGTATACTGAAACATTATTGCAGCGCGCCGCATTGCGGAGAGTTTCAGCCGCGACTGGCGCCAAAGGAGCTTCATGCTGGACCCAGTCAAAGCCGGCGGCGTCGCGCCGGACCCGATCAGCGCCGATCTTGCCGGCGGCGTCCTGACAGTCGATCTCGGGGCGCTTTGTGACAACTGGCGGACCTTGCGCGCCGCCTCCGGGGCTGCGGAATGCAGCGCGGTCGTCAAGGCCAACGCTTATGGAACCGGCCAGGCGCCGGCGGTGACGGCGCTGCGAGCCGCCGGCTGCCGCACGTTTTTCGTCGCCCACCCGCATGAGGCGTTTCTGGCGAAGGCCGACGCGCCGGATGCGACGGTCTATGTTCTCAATGGCCTGCCGCCGGGCGCGGCGCGGCGCCTTGCGGCGGCTGGCGTGCAGCCCGTCCTCGGCTCCCTGCATGAGCTGGCCGAATGGCGGCGCGAGGCCGGCGACGCGCCGGCGGCGCTGCACATCGACACCGGGATGGAGCGGCTGGGACTGACCGCCCGCGAGGCCGGCGAGGCGGCGGCCCAGGGCGCCGGCCAGCTCTCCCTGGTCATGAGCCACTTCGTTGCCTCGGAAGAGCCGGACAATCCGCTCAACGACCGCCAGATCGCCCGGTTCACCGAGTTGTCAGCGCTGTTTCCGGGCGTGCGCAAATCCCTCGCCAACTCCTCCGGCATCTGGCTGCCGCAAGCCCCGCATTTTGATCTGACGCGGCCAGGCTATGGGCTGTATGGCGGCCACCCCACGCCGCATGTCCGCCCCGCCCGCCCCAATCCCATGCGCCCTGTGGTGCGGCTTGAGACGCGCATCCTGCAGTTGCGGGACATCGCGCCGGAGGAGACGGTTGGCTACAACGCCCGCTGGCAGGCAGACGGGCCCCGGCGCATCGCCACCCTGTCGGTGGGCTATGCCGACGGCATTTTCCGCAGCGCCAGCGTCCGCAACGCGGGCGCGCCGCAAACCCATACGCCGCCGCAGATGGGCGGCGCGGCGCTTGTTGCCGGGACGCTGTGCCGGTTTGCCGGCAACATCTCGATGGACCTGCTGGCCGTGGACGTCACCCAGGTCCCGCGCGATGCGGTGCGGGCCGGCGACATGGTCACGCTGATCGGCGACGAACTGGATGTGGACGCGGTGGCGGCGCGCTGCGGCACGATCGGCTATGAGACGCTGACCAGCCTTGGCCGGCGCCATGCGCGTCGTTACGTTGGGGCTGCATGATCAGCATCTGATTCAGCACCGCCAGCCAGGCGCCTGATCTGATGCGGTTATTCCCCGGCATGGCGCGTGGGAATCATCGCGTCAGAACGGCGATGCCCGGCCCGGTTTTGACCGGATCATGCGCCAGGCTCTGATCCGCCCAACTGGAACCCCTGACCAAGAGTCCTGCCCAGGAGAACCGCCCCGTGGCCCGCGCCGTCCGTCAGTTCATTTGCCAGGTCTGCGGCGCCTCCCAGCCGCGCTGGCAGGGCAAATGCGATGCCTGCAACAGCTGGAACTCCCTGGTGGAGGAAGGGCTGACGGCGCCGGTCAGCGGCGCGGTCTCCGGCCCCGCCTCGCGCCGCAAGGGCCGCACCTTCCAGCTTGAGGGCCTGCAGGGCGACAGCGCCGAACCGCCGCGCCTGCCCACCGGCATGGCCGAGCTGGACCGGGTGACCGGCGGCGGTTTCGTGCGCGGCTCGGTGGTGCTGATCGGCGGCGACCCCGGCATCGGCAAGTCCACTTTGCTGATCCAGGCCTGCGCCCAGCTGGCCCGCGGCGGCCACCGCGTCGTCTACATTTCCGGCGAGGAGGCCGTGGCCCAGGTGCGCCTGCGGGCCGAGCGCCTCAAGCTGTCGGACGCGCCGGTGGAGCTGGCCTCGGAAACCAATGTGGAGGACATCATCACCACCCTGAGCCAGGGGCCGGCGCCCCGGCTGGTGGTGATCGACTCCATCCAGACCATGTGGACAGGGGCAATCGATTCTGCGCCCGGCACCGTGACCCAGGTGCGCGGCAGCGCCCAGAACCTGATCCGCTTCGCCAAGACCAGCGGCGCCGCGCTGATCCTGGTCGGCCACGTCACCAAGGACGGCCAGATCGCCGGCCCGCGCGTCGTCGAGCACATGGTGGACGCGGTCGCATCCTTCGAGGGCGAGAGCGGCCATCACTTCCGCATTCTGCGGGCGGTGAAGAACCGCTTTGGCCCCACCGACGAGATTGGCGTGTTTGAGATGACCGGGCTCGGGCTGTCCCAGGTTTCGAACCCCTCGGCGCTGTTCCTCGCCGGCCGCGACGTCAACACGCCCGGCACGGCGGTGCTGGCGGCGATGGAAGGCACCCGGCCGCTGCTCGTGGAAGTGCAGGCGCTGGTCGCGCCCAGCGCCCTCGGCACCCCGCGCCGGGCCGTGGTGGGCTTCGATTCGAGCCGCCTGTCGATGATTATCGCCGTGCTGGAGGCCCATGGCGGCGTCCGGCTCGGCCAGCACGACGTCTATCTGAACGTGGCTGGCGGCATGAAGATCACCGAACCGGCGGCGGATCTGGCTGCTGCGGCGGCGCTGGTGTCCTCCCTCTCCGGCAGCGCCCTGCCGCCCGACACGGCGTATTTCGGCGAGATTGGCCTTTCCGGCTCGGTCCGCCCGGTGGTCCAGGCGACGACCAGGGCGCGCGAGGCGGCCAAGCTGGGCTTCAAACGTGTGGTTTCGCCGCCACTGGCGCAGGAAAAAAGCCGGGAAGAACCGGATGCCGGCGGGCGTGAAGACCGGCAGGCGGAGCGCGGGATGCTGCGCGCCGACACCGTCTCGCATATCAGCGATCTGGTGGCGCAGATCGCCGCCGCCGGCGCCGGCAAGCCGCGCCCGGCCAATGCCCGCGAAGCGCCCCGTGATGGGGAGCCGCCTCACGACTCCAGGCGGGCGGCTCCATCGCGCGGCCGCCAGCCCGCCGATTGGGAATGAGATCACGCGTCGGGCCATGGCAAGGCCTGGACGCAGGACCGTTCATTCCGGCGCAGCAATGCCCCACTTTTCGGGATCATGCCATAGCGATCGGCAGGCCGATCGCGGCCCTTTCATAGTGAGAGCATGATCTTTTCCGACCCGCCAGGGCCGCGAAGCGAAAAGCGGTTTCCACTTTTCGGGATCATGCCACAGCGATCGGCAGGCCGATCGCGACCCTTTCATAGTGAGAGCATGATCTTTTCCGACCCGCCAGGGCCGCGAAGCGAAAAGCGGTTTCCACTTTTCGGGATCATGCCACAGCGATCGGCAAGCCCATCGCGGCTCTTTCATAGTGAGAGCATGATCTTTTCCGACCCGCCAGGGCCGCGAAGCGAAAAGCGGTTTCCACTTTTCGGGATCATGCTCTATGACGGCCACGAGGCGCGCGCCGTGAACGCAGGGGCAGGCGCGCACAGCCGCCGGCATTTGTATTGACCCGCCCTGACGTATGGCGCATGGGAATGCGCGCAATGTTCGGGTGGCTGGAGCCAGGTTTTTCCGGCGGGATCGTGTGATCCGTCGGGGAAAGACGGTTTCATGGATTGCGGACGTTTCCGACTGACGCGAAACTCTGTCTGGGGAACGGGAATTTTGCTTCAGTTACCTGATGGACCCATTTTCGTCGCGCGAAGCGCCTCCACTTCGCCGGAAGATGCTCTAACCGGATGCGGTGTCATTTATGCCAGTTTCGCTTCTTGACCTGATCGTTCTCGGGGTCGTCCTGCTCTCGGCGTTGCTTGCGGCCGTGCGCGGCGTGACCCGGGAGGTGCTCGCCATCGCATCGTGGGCGATCGCCGCCGCGGCCGCATTGATGCTGCACAAGCCGCTGCTGCCCATCGCCTCCCAGCATATTTCCAACCCGACAGTTGCGCTGGTGGCGACCATCGCCGTCATCTTCCTGGTGACGCTGGTGATCGTGTCGTTCATCACCCTGCGCATTTCCGACCTGGTGCTGGATTCCCGCATTGGCTCGGTCGACCGCACCCTGGGCTTCGTCTTCGGCGTGGCGCGCGGCCTGCTGATCTGCGTGATCGCCTATATTTTCTTCAGCTGGCTGGTGCCGGAAAAGATGCAGCCGGAATGGGCGCGCGACGCCAGGTTGCGGCCATTTCTGGAAAATAGCGGCAAACAGCTGCAGAGCATGTTGCCGGAAGACCCGGAAGCCATCATATCGAAGTACAAAAATCGCCAGAAGGCGACGGAAGGCGGCGCGGAAGCGCCTCCCGCGGAAGGCGAGAGCGCCAAACCCGCGCCTGTTCCGGCGCCAAACGCCCAGAAGCCCGCCGGCCAGACGAACTGACGTGGCGGCGGGGAAGGCATGCAGTGACCACATGAGGGCATTGCCCTTGCGCCGCATTGCCGCCAAAAGCTGGTGAGACACCCAGACAGTCAACGACGGGATGGCCGAACCGCCCCGTCGTTTAGTGCTTTGTGACAACACGACGACAGCTGCCAGGCAGCAACCGGGAAAGTTCCCCGGGTTCCGGAGTGGTTTATGATGAGCGCCCCTGATTTTACCGACCATCGCCAGCTGACGCCGCGCGCGCCTTCCAGCGACGCCAGCCCACAGGGGGACAGCATGACCTTCGACATGCGCCACAGCGGCTTGCCCCACAACAACCGTGGCGACGACGACCTGGATGGCGACACGCTGCGCGAGGAATGCGGCGTGTTCGGCATCTATGGGCACCCGGAAGCGGCGGCGCTGACCGCCCTCGGCCTGCACGCCCTGCAGCATCGCGGCCAGGAAGCCGCCGGCATCGTCAGCTATGACGGCGAACGGTTCCACTCCGAGCGCCGCATCGGCCTCGTCGGCGACAATTTCTCTTCGGCGAAGACCATCGAGCGCCTGCAGGGCTCCGCCGCCATTGGCCACGTGCGTTATTCGACCACCGGCGAAACCATCCTGCGCAACGTCCAGCCGCTGTTCGCCGAGCTGGAAGGCGGCGGCTTCGCCATCGCCCACAACGGCAACCTCACCAACGGCCTCACCCTGCGCCGCCAGCTGGTGCGCATCGGCGCCCTGTGCCAGTCGACCAGCGACACCGAGGTGTTTCTGCATCTGGTGGCGCACAGCCGCCGGCTGAAGTTCATGGACCGCTTCATCGACGCGCTGCGCCAGATCGAGGGCGCCTACTCCCTGGTGGGCCTGACCAACAAAAAGCTGATCGGCGCGCGCGACCCGCTGGGCATCCGCCCGCTGGTGCTGGGCGAACTGGACGGTCACTACATTCTGGCCTCGGAAACCTGCGCGCTGGATATCATCGGCGCCAATTTCGTCCGCGATGTCGAGAACGGCGAGATCGTCGTCATCTCCGACGAGGGCATCGAATCGATCAAGCCGTTCCCGGCCCAGCCGGCCCGGCCCTGCGTGTTCGAGTACATCTATTTCGCCCGCCCCGACTCCATCGTGCACGGCCGCAGCGTCTATGAGGTGCGCAAGCGCCTTGGCGAAGAGCTGGCCCGCGAGGCCCCGGCGGAAGCAGACGTGGTGGTGCCCGTGCCGGATTCCGGCGTGCCGGCGGCCATCGGCTATGCCCGCGCCTCGGGCATCCCTTACGAACTGGGGATTATCCGCAACCATTATGTGGGGCGGACCTTCATCCAGCCGACCCAGACCGGCCGCGAAACCGGCGTGCGCATGAAGCACTCCGCCAACCGCGGCGTGGTCGCCGGCAAGCGCATCGTGCTGATTGACGATTCGATCGTGCGCGGCACGACCTCGGTCAAGATCGTGAAGATGATGCGCGACGCGGGCGCCAAGGAAGTGCACTTCCGCATCGCCTGCCCGCCGATCAAGTTCCCCGATTATTACGGCATCGATACGCCTGAGCGGGAGAAGCTGCTGGCCGCGACCCATTCGCTGGAAGAAATCCGCCGCTATATCGGCGCCGACAGCGTGGCGTTCCTGACCGTCGACGGCGTCTACCGCGCCACCGGCTATGAGGGCCGCGATCCGGATATGCCCCAGTTCACCGACCATTGTTTCACCGGCGACTACCCGACGCCGCTCGCCGACATCACCGGCGAAGCCCCACGCCAGCTCTCCCTCCTCGCCGAAGCAGGTTGACATGACGACAGTGAACCAGCCGGCAGCCGGCGCCCCCGCAACGGGTCCATCTCTTGCGGGACGACTGGCGCTGATCACCGGCGCGTCGCGCGGCATCGGCCGCGCGCTGGCCCTTGCCGTCGCACGCGAAGGCGCCCACGTCATCGCCGTGGCCCGCACCCAGGGCGCGCTGGAGGAACTGGACGACGAGATCCGCGCCGCTGGCGGCGCGGCGACGCTGGTTCCGCTCGACATCACCGACTATGACGGGCTCGACCGGCTTGGCCTCGCCATTCATGAGCGCTGGGGCAAGCTCGACATCATGGTCGCCAACGCCGGCTCGCTCAATCCGCTGGCGCCGCTCGGCCATGTCACGCCGAAAGAGTTCGACACGGTCATGGCGGTCAACGTCACGTCGGTCTGGCGGCTGATCCGCTCGATGGAATCGCTGCTGGCGGCTTCCGACGCTGGCCGCGCCGTGTTCCTCTCCTCGGGCGCGGCGCACAAATGCCTGGCCTATTGGGGGCCCTACTCCGCCTCCAAGGCGGCGGTGGAGGCGCTGGCGCGGACCTATGCGGCGGAAACCGCAACGACCCCCGTGAAGGTCAGCATTGTCAATCCAGGCCCGCTGCGCACCCGCATGCGCGCCTCCGCGATGCCGGGCGAAGATCCCCAGTCCCTGCGCACGCCGGAAGATCTCGCTCCGTACATCCTGCCGATGCTGCGCCCTGACTGGGCGCATAGCGGCCTGATCTATGATTTTCCGCAGGATGCGCTGCTGCGCCCGCAGATGCCTACCAAGATTTGAGGTTTTTTCCGGTTTCGGAAACGCAAAACCCGGGCGCGAGCCCGGGTTTTTTTGTCTGGAGCGATGGCGGGGGCTGGACGTCGCCGTCTCCAGCCCGGCGGCCATGAAGCGCCAGAAATGGCCGGCTGGGTCTGACCCCGTCAGCGCTTTTTCTTCTTGCCCTCAAATGGGTTGGAGCCCGTGCGCAGGGACAGGCGGATCGGCGTGCCTGGCAAATCGAAGCTCTCGCGCAGACCGTTGACCAGGTAGCGCGTGTAGGAGTTGGGCAACTCGTTGAGCTGGTTGCCGAACAGGGCGAAGTGCGGCGGCCGCGCCTTCACCTGGGTCATGTAGCGGATCTTGATGCGGCGGCCAGAGACCGCCGGCGGCGGATGGGCCTCGACGGTCTCGCCCAGCCACTGGTTGAGGCGCGCCGTGGAAATACGGGTGTTCCACACCGCATGCGCCTTCATCACCGCCTGCATCAGCCGGTCGACGCCATCGCCGGCAAGGCCAGAGAGCGGAACCACCGGGCAGCCCTTGACCTGGGGCAACAGCCGCGCCGCCTTCTCGCGCAGTTCGGCAAGCAGGCCCGGCTGGTCGGACACCAGATCCCATTTGTTGAGGCCGATGACGAGGGCCCTGCCCTCGCGCTCAACCAGATCGACAATGGTCAGGTCCTGCTTCTCGAAGGGGATGGTGGAATCGAGCAGCACCACCACCACATCGGCGAATTTGGTGGCGCGAATGCCGTCGGCCACCGACAGCTTTTCCAGCTTGTCGTCGATGCGGGCGCGTTTGCGCAGCCCGGCGGTGTCGAACAGCTTGACCTTCTGGCCGCGCCACACCCACTCCAGCGAAATGGAATCGCGGGTGATGCCCGCCTCGGGGCCGGTGAGCAGGCGATCCTCGCCGAGCATGCGGTTGATCAGCGTTGACTTGCCGGCGTTGGGGCGGCCGACGATGGCGATGCGAACCGGCTTGTCGATCATCTCCGCTTCGGGATCGAAATCCGGATCAGCCTGCTGCTCCGCCGCCTCCGGCAGGGCCAGCATCAGCGCCTCCAGCAATCCGCTCATGCCCTCGCCGTGCTCGGCCGATACCGGCACCGGGTCGCCAAGGCCCAGGCCAAAGGCTTCATAAGAGCCTTCCAGCCCACGATTGCCTTCAGCCTTGTTGGCCAGCACGATCACCGGCTTGCCGGAGCGCCGCGCCAGATCGGCGAAGCCCTTGTCGGAGCCCGTGAGGCCGACGCGGGCATCCATCACGAACAGGATGACGTCGGCGTCATCCACCGCCGCCTCGGTCTGGGCGCGCATGCGGCCGGTGAGGCTGTCCGCATCGGACTCCTCCAGGCCAGCCGTATCGACGACGCGGAAATGAAAGTGACCGATGCGCGCGTCACCCTCGCGCCGGTCGCGCGTCACGCCGGGCTGGTCGTCGACCAGCGCCAGCTTCTTGCCGACGAGCCGGTTGAACAGGGTGGACTTGCCGACATTCGGCCGCCCGATGATGGCGACCAGGGGAAGGGTCATGATGGCGCGCCGGCGGTTGGCGTTTTTCGCGCGGCGATCCCGCCGGACGCGTGAAGAAAACGCGGTTACAGAAATGGTTCATGGGCCCCGCTACGGCGAGGTCCGTCTACGACAACGGCGAACTGGCGCCCGAAAGCGCGCCAGCCTCAGAGCGCTTTCCAATCGGCCGGAACCGGCTGATCGATCAGAATTCGCTCAACACGAGAAGAACTGGAGCAGTTTGCGATCCCGTTTCATCGAAACCTGCCCTAGCGTGGCGCGGCGCCGCCGGAAGGCTGGACCGGCGTGGTCGGGGCCGGCGTCAATTGCGGCTGCGGCGCGTTAAACAGCGAAGGCGAAGCCGTCGCCGGGGCGGCCGCAACGGTCACGGGGCCTGCGGCGGCCAGTTCCATGAACAATTGGGCGCGGCGGCGCAGGGATTGCGGCGCCTCGCCATCGACCGCGATCTGGGAGAACCAGCGTCCGGCCTCCTCCAGCTTGCCAGCCTTCATCCACGCCAGGCCGATCAGCTCCCGCGCCTGGCTGCGCCAGGCGCCATTGGGAGCGGCCAAGCCTTCCATGCGCTTGACGATCGCCTCTGGCGGGGCGACGTCAACGTCAATGGTCGCGGCGCGAATGCGCGCCAGATCACGCAAGGCCCCATCCAGCGAACTGTCAGCCGCCAATGCGTCAAACGCGGCGATCGCCGCCGCCTTGTCGGTGGCCGCCTTCTGGCTGGCCAGGCGGAAGCGCGCCAGCGTCCCGTAGCCGCCCGCCGACTGGCTGGCGATGGCTTCCAGCGCGCTGACTCCAGCAGCGGCGTTGCCGCCGTCGCGCAGCTGTTTCAGCGCCTGCTCGAAAGCAACGCCAGCATTCGCCGCCTGCTGGGCGGCGCGATGCTCCATGAACCGCCAGCCGCCGACGCCAAGAATGACGACAAGCGCAACGCCAGCCGCCACGCCGCCATAACGGCGCGCCAGGTCAGCGGCGCGGTCGCGCCTGAGGTCCTCGTCGATTTCGCGGAAGATATCGCTCATCTGGCTCGCGGTCCGGTATCAAAAGGAAAACATCCTGGCGGCCTGACGTCCGGCCTCAGGAGCCGCCGGCAATGCAGCCATTCCAGCGGAAACTGAGGCCTTAACACAGACCGCCGCGCGAAGCGACCCCGGCGGGCAAACCGCCAACCACCGGGGCTGGCTGGCCTGCGACGTCGCCTCCAGGCCCAGTCCGGGTTCAGCGCCCCGGCTTCAGGACTTGGTCTGCTTCTTGGGGTAGGTGTGCTCCTTCGCCGGGAAGGCGCGCGAGCGCACCTCGTCGGCATAGGCCTCCACGGCGCTGGCGATGGCCGGCCCCAGATCAGCATAGCGCTTGACGAACTTCGGCACCCAGGGGCTGAGGCCGAGCATGTCTTCCAGCACCAGCACCTGACCGTCGCAGGCGTTGGAGGCGCCGATGCCGATGGTCGGCACGTCGATGTCGGCGGTGATCTTGGCGGCCAGCGGCTCGGCCACGGCCTCAATAACAATGGCGCTGGCGCCAGCCTGGGCGATGGCGCGGGCATCCGCCTCGATTTCCGGCCAGTCGGCCTCATCGCGGCCACGGGCGCGGAACGAACCGAAGGTGTTGATCGACTGCGGGGTCATGCCGATGTGGCCAATGACCGGAATGCCGCGCCGGGTCAGAAAGGCCACGGTCTCGGCCATGAGCACGCCGCCTTCAAGCTTGACGGCGCCGCAACCGGTTTCCTTGACGATGCGGGACGCCGAGCGGAAAGCCTGCTGCGGGCTCTCCTCATAGGAGCCGAACGGCATGTCAACGGTGACCAGGGCCCGCGACGAGCCGCGCATCACCGCCAGGCCCTGCAGGATCATCATCTCAAGGGTCACGGGCACCGTGGACGGCAGACCGTGCATCACCATGCCAAGCGAATCGCCGACGAGGATCATGTCGCAGAAGCGATCAAGCAGGCCAGCCGTATGCGCGTGATAGGAGGTGAGCGACACGATCGGCTCGCCCCCCTTGCGCGCCCGCAGATCCGGAGCCGTGATGCGCTTGATTTCAGATTGAAGTGACATGGAACCAGCCTCGCAACAAACGGGATGAGCTTGGTCGCCGCGCAAGGGAGGCGCGCGGCGGGAAGCGGCGACGGCGCGTCATTCCGCCCGCCGGGAATTCAGGACAGCAGGGGAACGCCGATCAGCAGCGTATGCAGACGGGTCAGCATCAACGCCCAGAGCGCCACGCCGCCTACGACGGCAATGGCATCCGCAACCCATGACGGATTGGCCACCACGGCGCGCTCGCCACGGCGCTTCGCCGCGATGCGGGCCAGCACCGCCCAGGCCAGGAAAGCGCCAAACAACAGCATGCCGCCCAGATCGCCATTGGCCAGCAGGTGGGCCAGCGCCCAGAGCTTGACCGCCGCGAGCATCGGATGGCCAAGGCGCGACTTGATGTGGCCGGGCGTATAGGCGGCAATGAGGAGAATGAAAACCGGCAGGTTAATGAGAAACGCCAGATGACGGGTCCAGACCGGCGGATCCCAAACCTGGATGTAGCCAGCCTGGCGATAATCGTGGAAGCCCCAGACGATCAGCGCGAGTCCAATCAGCGCCAGCAGGCTGACGGCGCCGCGATAGCCCCCGACGCCCCACGCGGCGCGCAGGCGATCACGCACGCCCCGCGCGACCGCGGGCGCATGGGCTGCGAAAAACAATACGAGACCTGCGACCAGCTTGAACATTGCGCCACCGGCGAACCGGCCCCCTGTCAAAACACGCGATCACGGGACGCCCCCTGACCAGGAAGGCGCGGGAACGCCATGGAACTTGTGCAATACAGAACCTGGGCATTCCCGACGCGCGTGGCGCGCGCCAGAAACCAGCCTTCCTCGCAAACGCCCCCAAAGCGTGAGCGCTGCAAAGCGAAGCCGCATACTGTTTAAAGCACCGGCCCCGCCACGCAACCCGCCATCACAGACTTCTTGCACGTCGGGCAGGTTTGCGGGACGATCAGGCGTCGAACTCCAGACCGACACGCGGCCCTGACAAAGACTGTCGTCCCTATCATCGTGCATGCAACCAAAGGCCGCGCCTGACGTTGACTGGTCACAGCAAAGGAGCGCTTGCAATGGGAACTGCCCAGGTTGGCTGGATCGCCGCCATCATCGTTGGTGGCTTTGCCGGATGGTTCGCTTCAATGTTCATGAAGAGCGACACCGGCGTTCTGCTCAATATCGTGCTCGGCATTGTCGGCGCGGCTGTCGCCAATCTGTTGCTGAGCCTCGTCGGCGTGGCGCTCGGCGGCTGGCTTGGCTATCTGGTCGCCGGATTTATTGGCGCCTGTATCCTGATCGCCATTGCCCGGGCGGTGCGACGATAGGGCAACGCCCGCTCCGCCGCTGCAATGACCGGCGGCGGAAACAAAAAGGCCTGGATGCATGCATCCAGGCCTTTTTTTACTCATCAGGTTCTCTGCCGACCAGCCAACATACTGGACCTGAGGTCTTCTCTACCTGCTGGTCCGGTCTCACAGACTGGCCCTGGACGCAACGCGCCTGCCTGTCTCGCCGGGGAGCATTCAGGCGATCAGGCCGCGATGACGCCTTCGACCGCCTTCAGCGCCGCATCCGCCGCCGCGCCATCCGGGCCGCCGGCCTGGGCCATATCCGGGCGACCGCCGCCGCCCTTGCCGCCAAGCGCCGCCGAGCCAGCCCGCACAAGGGTGATGGCGTCAAAGCGATCGACCAGATCCGGCGTGACGCCCACGACGATGGCGGCCTTGCCATCGTCGGCGACGCTGACCAGCGCCACCACGCCAGAACCAACCTTCTTCTTGGCGTCGTCAACGAGACCCTTCAGGTCCTTCATCTCCACGCCAGCCACGGCGCGGGCGAAATACTTCACGCCATTGACTTCGCGCACCGGCTCCCCGCCGCCCTCGGAACCGCCGCCCATCGCCAGCTTCTTGCGGGCGTCGGCCAGATCGCGTTCGAGCTTGCGCTTCTCGTCGAGCAGGCTCTCGAGGCGGCCGGCGGCCTCATCGACCGGTGTCTTCAGCAGGGCCGCCAGATCACGCAGCCGGGCGCTTTCGCCAGAGAGATGCCGGCGGGCCGAGGCGCCGGTCAGGGCCTCGATGCGGCGCACGCCAGCGGCGACGCCGCCTTCCGCAACCACCGTCACCAGACCGATGTCGCCGGTGCGCTCCACATGCGTGCCGCCGCACAGTTCAATGGAGAAATCGCGGTTGGCCCCGTCGAGCGTCCGGCCCATGGAAACAACGCGAACCTCATCGCCATACTTCTCGCCAAACAGGGCGCGGGCGCCAGACTCGATCGCCTCATCCACCGCCATCAAACGGGTGACGACCGGACTGTTCTGCACGATGATATCGTTGGCGATATCGGAAATCTGCGCCAGCTCTTCCGGAGAAATCGGCTTGGGGTGGCTGATGTCGAAACGCAGCCGCTCTGGCGTGACCAACGAGCCCTTCTGCGCCACGTGATCACCCAGGACCAGCCGCAGCGCTTCATGCAGCAGATGGGTGGCGGAGTGGTTGGCGCGAATGGCGCGGCGACGCTCGTGATCCACCTGCAGTTCAGCCGCCTGGCCGACCCGCAGTTCGCCTTCCACGACCGTCACGTCATGGACCAACAGATCGCCAAGCTTTTTCGCTGTCGATGTGATGCGGGCGCGGAACCCGGCGCCGGCCGCGACGCCCTCATCGCCCACCTGACCGCCAGACTCGCCATAGAACGGCGTCTGGTTGAACACCGCTTGCGCGGTTTCGCCAGCGCGAACGACGTCGATCTCGGCGCCGTCGCGCACCAGGGCAACAACGCTGCCCTCGGCCTGCTCGGTGTCATAGCCAAGGAATTCGGTGGCGCCGACGCGCTCACGGATGCCGAACCAGACGCGATCGGTCGCGGCCTCGCCCGAACCAGACCAATTGGCGCGCGCCAGTTCGCGCTGACGCTGCATGGCGCTGTCAAACGCATTGGTATCAACGCCAACGCCACGGGCGCGCAAGGCGTCCTGGGTCAGGTCAAGCGGGAAGCCATAGGTGTCGTAAAGGGTGAACGCGGTCTCGCCGGACAGGCGATCGCCCTCGCGCAGATCACGGGTCTCGTCCTCCAGAATGGCGAGGCCCCGCTCAAGGGTGCGGCGGAAGCGGACTTCCTCCAGTCGCAGCGTCTCGGTGATCAGCGCCTCGGCGCGGCCAAGCTCGGGGAACGCCTCGCCCATCTCGCGCTTCAGCGCCGGGAACAGCCGCCACATCAGCGGCTCGCGGGCGCCAAGCAACTGGCCGTGGCGCATGGCGCGGCGCATGATGCGGCGCAGCACATAGCCCCGGCCCTCATTGGAGGGCAGCACGCCGTCGGCGATCAGGAACGAACAGGCGCGCAGATGGTCGGCGATGACCCGGTGACTGACGCCCTGGGGGCCATCTGGATCGACGCCGGTCAGATTGGCCACAGCCATGATGAGCGCGCGCATCATGTCGGTGGCATAATTGTCGTGGGTGCCCTGCAGGACTGCGGAAATCCGCTCCAGCCCCATGCCGGTATCGATGGACGGACGCGGCAGGCTCAACCGCTCACCCGGCGCCAGCTGGTCAAACTGCATGAACACGAGATTCCAGATCTCGATGAAACGGTCGCCGTCCTCATCCGGGCTACCGGGCGGGCCGCCAGGGATGTGGTCGCCGTGGTCATAGAAGATTTCCGAGCACGGCCCGCAGGGGCCAGTGTCGCCCATCATCCAGAAATTGTCCGAGGTGGAGATGCGGATGATCTTGCTTTCGGGCAGGCCGATCTTGCGCCAGAGACCATACGCCTCATCGTCCTCGGAATAGACGGTGACGAGCAGCTTGCTCTCGGGAAGGCCGAACTCTCTGGTGACCAGGCTCCACGCCAGCTCGATGGCGTTTTCCTTGAAATAGTCGCCGAAAGAGAAGTTGCCCAGCATCTCGAAGAAGGTGTGATGGCGGGCCGTGTAACCGACATTGTCGAGATCGTTGTGCTTGCCGCCGGCGCGCACACACTTCTGCGAGGACGTCGCCCGCACATAGGGCCGCTTTTCGGCGCCCGTGAACACGTTCTTGAACGGAACCATGCCGGCGTTGGTGAACATCAGCGTTGGATCGTTCCGGGGAACGAGCGGAGCCGACGGCACGACTTCATGGCCGTTCCTGGCAAAGTAATCGAGGAAGGTCGATCGAATTTCGTTGACGCCGCTCATCAGAAACACGCACTCGGGACAGATGCAGGACGGCCGGTCGCCACCCCTTCAGCACACGTCTTCTAGTGAGGCGACGCGCCCTTGTCGAGATTGGAAACCGGAGTGATGCGCCAGTGGCCAACATGCGCTCAACGGTCCAGCGCCAGCCAACGTCCGCGCATGACGGATAAAGCAGAAACGCCGGCGGATCATCATCCGCCGGCGTCAGCATCAGGCCTCGCCTTCATCCAGTTCATCTTCTGAAGGATCGATATTCTCCAGAATACGTTCAGCAAGGAGACCGGCGTTCTGGCGAATGGCAGCCTCAATGCGGTCGGCGATCTCGGGGTTCTGCCGCAGGAACGTCTTGGCGTTCTCGCGCCCCTGTCCCAGACGCTGGCTGTCGTAGGAGAACCAGGCGCCCGACTTGTCGACGATGCCGCCCTTGACGCCCAGATCAATCAGTTCGCCCAGCTTGGAAATGCCCTCGCCATACATGATGTCGAATTCGACCTGCTTGAAAGGCGGCGCCACCTTGTTCTTCACCACCTTGACGCGCGTCGAGTTGCCGGTGACTTCGTCACGGTCCTTGATCGCGCCAGTGCGGCGGATGTCGAGGCGGACCGAGGCGTAGAACTTCAGCGCGTTGCCGCCCGTCGTGGTTTCCGGCGAACCGTACATCACGCCAATCTTCATGCGAATCTGGTTGATGAAGATGACCATGGTGTTGGAGCGCGAGATCGAGCCGGTAAGCTTGCGCAGGGCCTGGCTCATCAGGCGCGCCTGAAGACCCGGCTGCACCTCGCCCATCTCGCCTTCGATTTCGGCGCGCGGCGTCAGGGCCGCCACCGAGTCGATCACCAGCACGTCGATAGCGCCGGAACGCACCAGCGTATCGGCGATCTCCAGCGCCTGCTCTCCGGTGTCCGGCTGGGAAATCAGCAGGTCATCCAGCTTGACGCCCAGCTTGCGGGCGTAAACCGGGTCCAGCGCGTGCTCGGCGTCAACGAAAGCGCAAACGCCGCCTTTTTTCTGGGCCTCGGCAATGGTGTGCAGCGCCAGCGTGGTCTTGCCCGACGATTCCGGGCCGTAAACCTCAATGATGCGGCCGCGCGGCAGGCCGCCAACGCCCAAAGCGATATCAAGCCCGAGAGAGCCGGTTGACACCGTTTCGATCTCAACGGGACGATCGTTCTTGCCAAGGCGCATGATGGAGCCTTTGCCAAACGACCGCTCGATCTGGGAAAGCGCTGCGTCGAGCGCCTTTGTCTTGTCCATGGAGGAACCTTCAACGAGCCTGAGCGCGGATTGCGACATTGTCCTGTCCCTTATGGCATGACGCGTCGGGCGGCTTCAACGCGTTGTTTGTACTCTATATGTTCCATGTATCATGTTCAATATTTGTTCTCAAGTTCATATTGCGTGTAAAGGCTTTTTCCGTCAGGCGAGATGACGCCCGGGCATCGTGCGGCTTACTGCGGGGCAGAGCGACGCAACGACGCGCGCCCGGTATGACGCCGGGTAAATTTCCGGCGTCATGCCTCTGGATTTTCACGCATGCTGCGCCGCTGCGCCTGGCTTTACTCCATCTGCGCCTTCACGGCCTCGATGAGTTGTTTGAGGCTGAAGGGCTTGGGCAGGAAAACGAACGCCTCCCCTTCCGGCAGGTTCTTGCGGAAGGCGTCTTCGGCATAGCCGGATACGAACACGATGCGCGCCTGAATATCGCGGGCGCGCAGTTCGCGCAGCAATGACGGCCCATCCATTTCAGGCATGACCACATCGGAGACGACGAGATCAACCGGCTCGCCCCGCTCTTCCAGCAGGCTGATCGCCTCGCGACCGGAGGCTGCCTCCAGCACCGTATAGCCGCGGGTTGACAGGGCGCGGGAAGCAAAGGCGCGCACGGCCTCTTCATCTTCCACCAGCAGGATAACGCCGCGCCCGGTAAGGTCGGCGGCGGGCTGCCGGGCGACAACCGCGCCTTCAGCCTTCACCGGCGGCTCTTCCGCCACATGGCGCGGCAGGAAGATGCGGAAGGTCGTGCCCTTGCCCAGTTCGCTGTCGCACAGGATGAAGCCGTCCGTCTGCTTGACGATGCCATACACGGTCGACAGGCCGAGGCCCGTGCCCTTGCCTACTTCCTTGGTCGTGAAGAAGGGCTCGAAGATCTGGACCATGACTTCCGGGGGCATGCCAACGCCGGTATCGCTCACCTCAATCATCACGTAGTCGGCCGCCGGCATGCTGTCATCGTAGCGCCGGGCTTCCGTCGCCGTGACATTGCTGGTGCGGATCGACACCTTGCCGCCTTCCGGCATGGCGTCTCGCGCGTTGACCGACAGGTTCATGATGACCTGTTCAAACTGGTTGATGTCGGCCTTTACTGGCCAGATATCGCGCCCGTGATGCACGTCGAGGTCGACGCGCTCGCCCAGCAGCCGCTTGAGCAGCAGGGAAACGTCCGCCAGCACGTCGCCTACCTGCATGACCTGTGGCCGCAGCGTCTGGCGGCGCGAGAACGCCAGCAGATGCCGCACCAGCGCCGCGGCGCGGTTGGCGTTGCCCTTGATCTGCATGATGTCCTGGAAGGACGGGTCTGTCGGGCGATGCTTGGCCAGCAGCAGGTCGCTGAAACCAATGATGGCCTGCAGCACGTTATTGAAGTCATGCGCCACGCCGCCGGCGAGCTGGCCGACCGCGTTCATTTTCTGGGCCTGGGCAAACTGCGCCTCAAGGGCGCGCTGCTCGGTGGTGTCCAGCGCATAGATGATCGCCGCTTCGCCCTCGCCTTCGGCATCGTCGACGCTGCTCACATAGAACCGCGCGGACCTGCCCCCGTCGCCGGCGATCTGCGCGTCAAACGGCGCCACGTCTTCCTGACGCGCGGCTGCCCGCAGCGCCGCTTCAAGCTGCGGCGCGTCCTTTTCCGCCACCACGCCGGCAACGCCGCCGGCCACAACCTCGGCTGGAAACAGTCGCGAGAACGAAGCGTTGCTCTGCAATATGGAGCCGTCGCCAGCAATGGTGGCGATTGCCACGGGGGTGTTGTTGAAGAAGCGGGCGAAGCGAACTTCCGCCTGGCGTTGCGCCTCTGACGTCTCGCCGGTGGACGGGCGGCCGGAGGAGCGGTTGAGCACCAGCGTGCGCGACGACAGGCGCCGCCCGTTTGCATCGACCGGCGTGCGGTGCATCACCCGCACCGGCAGGATATGGCCGTCGCGCCGGCGCAGATCGAGATCGAGCGTTTCGGTCCCGCCGCCCCCATCTCCCGCCGTCGGCGCAGCCAGCAATTGCGCGGAGGCGCCCCGGGCCACGATATCGTCCAGCCGGGCGCCGCCGGCGCCGGCGCTGGCGAGGTCAATCCCCAGCCAGCCGGCCAGCGTGGCGTTCATGTAGCCAATGTCGCCATCGCCTTCGATGGAGAGGAAGCCAGCCGGCGCCTGATCGAGAAAATCAATGGCGTGCTGCAGCTCCTGGAACATCCGCTCCTGACGGTCGCGGTCAGCGGTGACATCGGTCACTGTCCACAGCAAAGGCGCCTTGCGGCCGGTCCCAAGCATGCGAACCTCCACCCGTCGCCAGGATGCGACGGCACTGGAGGCCTGGGAAAAAGAGCCGGCCTCCCTGGCGAAGCTGGCGTCGTCGCCATTGCCGGAGGCGCCAAGAAATCTGAGTTCGTCATGGGCGACGCGCCCCTGTCGGGCGGTTTGCGCCAGCCGGTAAAGCGCCTCGCTGATCTCGGGCGCATGGCGCGATGCGCGCTCCAGCGAAGCCGGCTGATCGCCTCCGCCCCCGACCAGGGCGCGCCAGGCGTCGTTGCACCAGATCACGTCGCCATGGCTGTCCGCCACCGCATGGCCCGCTGGCGAACCATCGACGATGGCGCGGGCAAGCCGCGTTGGGCGCGAAACGCCGCGCGCCAGCTGAAAAAAGCCGACGGCAAAACCAAACAGGGCGAAAATGCCAACCACCGCGAGAACGGCGAGCAGGCCGATGACGAGCGAGCGCGCGTTCGTCGGGGCCAGGGTCGCCAGCCAGACAGCCGCGGCGATGAACGCCATGGAGAAAACCAGCAGGGGCAAGGCCATGCCATTGACCCGCCAGAAGTTCCGCCGTTCGTCTGGCGCACGCGCGCCAGACGCGCGCATGATATCGGCGTCCTGCGCGTCCGCCGCGGATTGCGCCATGTGCGTTCGGAACAGTGAACTGGTCATTGACGTCCTGACAATCGCTACAGCTGGAGACGGCCAGGCTGTCTCCCGGCCGCGCGCGTGGCGACGCGCCCCGCCGTCTGGCCGCGGCTGCCGCCGCGCCCGCTGCCAGAAGCAGGATCGCGGCCAAAATGGCAACGTCCCGGCGGCCATTCATGCGCAGTCTGCGCAACAGACGATGAGGCGCGCGACGCCTGAAGTTAATCCGTGCATTCACCTTAATCGAAGAAGCCTGCCGAAAGGTTCACGTTTTCTGCTTTCGCATTCGAATCCTGGTTGCCGGCCTGTCAACCGTCGATTAACCCTGATCATGAAAAACTGCGCCTCACGTATGTTGTCGCCGGACGGTTCGCCGGTTTGCGACAGCAACCGCCCGAGCAACCGATGTCCGGATCAGAGATGACAAACGCCGCGCAATTCCTGTTAGCCTTCATCATCATCCTTGTGGTGGTGATGATCCTCGCTTTCGTGCTGCGGCGCATCACGTCAGGTCGCAAGCGCGCCGCCGCCCAGGGGCCGCGATCGCGGCAACCCCGGCTGGGCGTCGTGGACGTCTATGATCTTGACGACCAGCGCCAGCTGGTGCTGGTGCGCCGCGACCATGTCGAGCATCTGGTGATGATCGGCGGCGCATCGGACGTGGTGATCGAAAGCGCCATCATTCGCGGCGAAGGGCGACGCAGCGCGCCGCCGGTCGCCAGTGATCCGGCGGACGCCTCCGAGGCGTCTGAAGCAGGTCGCGGCGAAACCCGCCCCGACGAGGCGCGGCCGCAGCCGCCGCGCGCGCCCGAGCCGCGCAGTGAAACCCGTCTGCCCAGCGTTGATCACCTGCTTCGTCAGGGCGCGCCAGGGGCGGCCCCGGCCCCGGCGCCAGCGCCGCTCACGCCAGCCACCACGCCGGCAACTCCTGCCCAGGCAGCAGCGCGGCCAACGCCAGCTGCGCCGCCAGTTGCCCCGTCGCCCGCCCCGTTCGCGCCAACCCCAGCTGCGCCTGCCACGGTTGCGCCTGTCCCGGTTGCGCCTGTCCAGGCCACGCCGGCTCCAGCCGCGCCGGCCCGGGCTCCATCAGCTCCGTCGATGACGCCCACCGCCGCCCGCCCCGCGCCCGCGCCGCAAGCCGCTTCTCCACAAGCTTCCGGGCCAGCAGCGCCAGAAGTCCGCGCTCCGGCGCCGCAGCCCGCCCCCGCCCCGCAGGGCCGCCCGGCCCCGGCAACCATCCAGCCTGCGGGCCAGCGACCGGCGGGCTCCATGGCGCCAGCTCCGGCCAGGCCGCCGGCAGGCCGGCCCGCCGCGCCTGGCTTCAATCCGCCTCCAGGGGTCCGGCCGCCGGCCAGTGGGCCCGCCGCTCCCGTTGCGGCCCGCGCCCAGGCGCAGCCCGCGGGTCAGACGCAGCCCGCAGGTCGCCCAGGCTTCGGCCCGGCGCCCACGACCGCGCCGTCTGGCCAGTCATCGGCGCCGCAGCGCCCAACCGCCCCCCAGGCGTCTGCCGCAACCCAGGCCACGCCCAGACCTGCGGCAACCAGCGAGACGCCAGCCGCCTCGGCGCCGTCCACCGCAACGCCGCCAGCCGCTGCGCCTGCCGGACGGACGGCCATTGATCCGCGCGTGCTGAATGATATGGAGCGGCAATTGCAGGATGCCCTGAACAATCCTGCGCCATCGGCATCGCCCCAGGCCGCCAAACCGGCTCCGGCTCCGGCCGCAACCGCATCAGCGCCGCCCCCTGTTGAGCCTGCGGCGGAAACCCCGGCGCCGCGCCCCATGAGCTCGCTGGCCTCCCTGCGTCTTGACCTCGCCGGCTTGCGCCCCACCTCATCGCGGCCGGCTCCGGCAAGCGAACCGGCGCCAGTGAATGCGCCGGCAGCAGAAGCTGCGGCAGCTCCCTCTCCAGCAGCGCCTGCGGCGCGTCCGCCCGAAACGCCGGCAGCCGAAAAGTCACCGCCGCCCTCCACGACGGCATCAGCCTCCGCTGCGCCGGTTTCAAAGGTTGACCTGCCAGACCTGTCGTTTGATTTCCCGGAGAGCAAGCCGGCTGCCGCCGCAGCGCCTGCCGCCGCCGCGACCAGGCCAGCGCAGACCAGCGCGCAGGCCGCCGCCCCTGCAGCGTCTGGCAAGACTGATGATAGCGCCGGCAACAAAGCCGATGAGAAACCAGCGCTCGATCCGCTGTCTCCCGAGGCGATCGAGGCCGAGTTCGCCCGGCTGCTGGGACGCTCGCCGCCCCGGAAGGGCTGAGGCCCCGCAAGCTGCGACCAAACAAAAAGGCCGGGTGAAAACCCGGCCTTTTTCATGCTCACAAGATATGTGCGGTCAGGCGGTTCAACCAGCATGGCGGCTGGTGGCGGCGTCGAAACCGGATATCACGCGCCCTGGCTGCCGTCGCGACAACGGCGAGGCGGTCATGGTCAAACCCGGCGCCAGCCCATCAGGCCTCGGCCTGTCAGGTCATGGATGCGCCAGCATCTTCGCGACCTGGCGTCAATCGTCCCGATGCACCCGCTCATTGCGCTCGTGGCGCTCCTGGGCTTCCAGCGACAGGGTCGCGATCGGGCGCGCCTCCAGCCGCTTCAGGGAGATCGGCTCGCCGGTCTCCTCACAATAGCCATAAGTGCCGTCTTCGATACGCTGCAGGGCGTCCTCGATCTTGGAGATCAGCTTGCGCTGCCGGTCGCGCGCCCGCAGCTCGATCGCCCGGTCCGTCTCGGAGGAAGCGCGGTCGGCCACATCCGGATGGTTCTCGTTTTCCTTTTGCAACGTCGCCAGGGTTTCCCGGCTCTCCCTCAGAATCTCGTCCTTCCAGTCGAGTAGCTTGCGCCGGAAATACTCTCTCTGGCGCTCACCCATGAACGGCTCGTTTTCGGATGGCCGGTATTCCGCGCTTATCGTTACGTTCGCCATAGCCGCTGTTCTCTCCTGGACCCGCGAGGAGCACATGGCCAGATCAAGGATCCGGCCCTCCCCGGGCTCATGCAGGGAGGCTGTATAGACGCTGCGTGACGTCGCGACAACGCATCCCTTTGCACGAGCGTCATAACAAATGACATTTTGACCAGTTCCCGTTGCCTGCCTTTGGTTTTCGGGAACCGCCAGCTGCGGCCCCTCCAACGGAGAAACAGCGTCAGATCCGTCCGCTCCTTTTCAGGGCCTGCGAATCGCCTCCGTTCGGGCTTCAGGAGGGCGGCGCGCCCAGCCCGTGCGATTTGGCGCGCCATTGCGCCATCGCGCCATCGCGGCAATGCGGAGGGCGCCTCTCCCGCATGAGCACTGCCACGGCAAGCCTGCACCAGGTGCGCCTCAGCCTGCCTGATCCGGGGGCCGCTGATTGACCAGGCGACCGGGCCTGCATGCGTCCAGGATCACCCGCCCGGCTTTGGCGACAATCCGGCGGCGACCGCGTCGGCCAGTTGTTCCGCCAGGGTTTTCCGGTAATGGGTTTCGTCGTGAAAATTGGCGGCCTGGTAATTGAAATCCCTGGCGCCGCCCCAATCCACGATCGTCACGCCGGGGCGCGCGCCGGCAATTTCATACAACGCCGCCTGGCATTGCCGCAGGGTCACATCGGCGCCGGAACCGGCGGCCGGTTGATGGCTGACATGGGTGGGCGGCCAGACCAGCGCCACGGACGCGCCGCCTGGCAAGGCATCCAGCATGCGCTTCAGCCTGGCGACGGCTGGAAAGATGTTTTCGGGATTGTCGCTGGCGGCCGGGCGCGGCGCGGGTGCGGCGCGCATCCGCTGCTGGGCTGCCTCCGCTTTGCTCATGCCCTCATAGAGGGGGGTGTAGTCCCAGTAGCCATCCGGGCGGGCCATGGCGACGGAGCCGCGCAACACGCCGAGACGGCGGGTGACATACTCCAGCGTCTGGTATCGCACGAGGCCGCGCAAATACTCCCCCGCGTCAGAAGCGTAGAGCCAGTAAGGAAACCTGTCGCCACGCTTTTGGCTGGCGCGGCACCACCATTCATCGAGGCCGATCACAATGGCCCTGGGCTCCGGATGGTGACGCAGGAAGCTTTCAAACACCAGCTCCGTTTCCGGCGGCGCCGCGCCCTGGATTGCCAGATTGACAAAGCGGCCGCCCGTCGCCGCATCGAGACGCGCCGGCTCCAGCATCTGGACGCGCGAATTGCCGAACACAGCCGAGTCGAAGCGCGGATCGCGGGCGCGGCTGGCGTTGACCTGCCACGGCGGCCCGGCCGCCATGCCTTGGGGGCCCAACGGCGTAAACCGCCCCGTGTCGTAGGGATCCAGCAGAATGACGCCGCCGATCGCCCCGGCGAGCGTCGCCGCCGCCGCGACGACGAGGATTACCGAGAAACGCCGCCAGCGCCCCGGATCGCGCGACGGCATCCCGCCGTCAGAACTGGAAGTAGATGAACTCATAGTTGGCATCGTCGCCGATCTTGAACAGGATGAGCGTGAACGCGATCGCCACAACGACGGCGAGCACGCGCGACGGCGGCGCCTTGTGGACCGCGACCCAGGCGGTTGGGCCAATGAGCGCAACCGCTGCGGCGATGGCAATGGCCCGCCATTTGAAGCCGGCGCCAATCGACGTCAGGCCGAGCATGCCCTCATAGATGCGCAACGCCGCGTCAAAGCTTCCGGCCCGGAACAGCACCCAGGTGAAGACCACGAACAGGAACGTCAGCAACCAGCCCAGCGTCGCCGGCATGGGCAGACCAGCCCGGCGCCACAACAGGCCAACGCCGAGCGCGAGGCCATGGGCGGCGCCCCACGCCACAAAGGTCATGCCCGCGCCATGCCAGAGGCCGCCGAGCGCCATGGTGATGAACAGCGCGCCCATTTGCAACGGCAGGCCGTGGCGGTTGCCGCCAAGCGGAATGTACAGATAGTCGCGCAGGAACCGCGACAGGGTCATGTGCCAGCGCCGCCAGAAATCCTGCAGCGACAGGGAGCGGTATGGCGTCTCGAAGTTCTGTGGCAGCACAACGCCGAACAGCAGCGCAATGCCCAGCGCCATGTCGGTGTATCCGGAAAAATCGAAATAAATCTGGAAGGTAAAGGCCAGCGTGGCCTGCCAGCCCTGGACAAGGGTGATGACGCCGCCGTTGGCCGCTTCCTGAAAAACCGGGTTCACATACGCCGCCAGCGGATCGCCAATCAGCACCTTCTTGGCAAGGCCGGCGCACAGCAGCAGCAGCCCGCGCGCGAAACGCTCCGCCGCGTCGGAGCGGGCATAGGGCCGACCGTCGAACTGGTGCAGGATCTCGCTCCAGCGCACCAGCGGACCCGCCAGAACCTGCGGGAAGAAGGCGATGTAAAGACCGTATTTTACCAGCCCGACCTGGGGCGCGCGGCCAGCGCGCAAGTCCACCAGATACATGACGTGGTGGAAGGTGAAGAATGAGATGCCAAGCGGCAAGGCATCGCCCGAGCCGAAAACATCGACGCCCTTCATGGTTATGCCGGGAATGAAACTGGCGAAAAAGCCGGCGTATTTGAACACGCCAAGCACTAGCAGATTGACGCAAATCGCCAAAGTGATCAGCCAGCCAAGACGCGCCTGGCAGAAAATGCGCGCCAACACCCAATTGAGCCCAATAGACGCCGCCAGCAGCGGCGCGAAACGCCAGTCCCAGTAACTGTAGAATGCGAAAGACAGCAACAGCAGCAACGGCAGGCGCCATTCCGGCCGGAAACGTTCGGCGAGCCAATGCACAAGCAGGGAAAACGGCAGGAACAGCAGCAGGAAAATGAACGAATTGAATAGCATTCCGGACGGATCTCCGGGGACCGGACACGCTCCGGAGCGATCGTGGGAACGATCACGCCGAACCGTGGGAGCCGGCCCCCACCATAGGCAACGGGCATGTTCCGCTTCGTGAGCGGAGCCAGATTCTTGCGCCGCGCGGGCGCACCATGCATGGCAGGGCTGGCGACGGCGTCCGCCCCCCCGCCAAAGGGAACGGCGTGCGCGCCTGGCCAGAAATGCCATTGGCAACACATTGGCTGTCTGGCGGAATTCACGAAGTTGACAGGCGCCCAGGGTGAAGAAGTGCGCGGCGCAAATGTCAAATCCGTCCAGCCAGGCCTTGGGCCTGCGTTGGCCGACATGGTGATGCGCCCGACCGGGCTGCCTGACGCATCCTGTTCACCAAAAGCAAAACCCGGGCTCCGGAACAGTCCCGACGCCTGCGGCAACGCCCTGGACAATCAGGGGGCCCGGGGGCGCACTCGCGGACGTCTCAGGCTCCCCTGACCCCAGCCGCGACCCCAGCTCCGGCTCAGCGCCACCCTGGCGCGGCGCCCGTCGCTGGATGGCTGGCGGGCTGGTCAAGGCGTTTGACGCGGGCCTCGATCCGGTCGAGCCGCATCAGGATGCCGCTGAGCCGGTCAGCGTCCATGCCAATGCTGTCCGCAGCGGCGCCCGTCGACCGGGCGATTTCGCGCGTCGCCTCAATCAGCGCCTGCATGTCATCTGCCTGGGCCGGGCGGACGGGCGCATGCGCTGCAGGACGCTCCACCGCCGGATGCGGCTGGCTGACGGGTCCGCTCGCCAGGGCGGGAGCGCCCGCCAGAATGGCCAGCCCGGCGACGGTCAACGTGCGACTGTTCATGCTCAACATGTAGTCACGTCCTGTCTGGGATACCGGCGGCTGGCGTCGCGACGCCGCGCCGGCCGGCTCGGGAAAACAGGGAAGCGTCGTCCGGCGCGACGGCCGGGCAACGCGAATCAGATGATACAGGCAACCCCGGCCCGTTCACAATGTCTGGAACGGCGCCAACGGCAGGCCGCTTGCCCCACCTTTCCCCGCCCTTCCCAAGCCGGATTTGCTGCCATGCTCCCGGCGCGAGCTTCGGCGCCCCGGCGCTTCCGGTGACATCTGCGTCACCCGAAACGCCGTCTCTCCGGCCTGGCGCATCCGCGGGCTGCTGGCGCGCGCCCTTCACGAAAAGTGGCGGCCACTTTTCCCGAACATGCGCTTGCCCTGAAACCGCGAAGCACGCGGCGCCTTCATCAGGGCGTCAGAACGGCGCGGCCGACAATGCGGCCAAGGCGCAGGTCCTCAAGCGTCGCCGCCACGTCCTTCAGCGGACGATGGATCAGCGGCACGGTGGGAACCTTGCCGGCCTTCACCAGGTCGATCAGCTCATGCAGTTCGGCGAGGCTGCCGACGAACGAGCCCTGCACGGTGGCCGCCTTGATCGGGAACATCGGCAGCGACCAGTTGGCCTGACCGCCGAACAGGCCAACGATGACCAGCTTGCCGCCCTTGCCGAGCGCATCGAAGCCCAGCGAAGTGGTGGCGGTGTTGCCGACCAGGTCGAGCGCGCCGCGCACACCGCCGCCAGCAGCGGCCATGATCTGCTTCACCGCGTCCGGCGCGGTGGGATCGATGGCGGCGATGGCGCCGGCTGCCACAGCGGCCTCGCGCTTGGCCGGGTCGATATCGACCACCACGGCGCCCTTCGCGTTCATCGCCTTCAGCAGGGTCAGGGCCATCAGGCCGAGGCCGCCAGCGCCGAGAATCAGGATCGGGTCGGTCGAGAGGAAGTCGCTGAACTTCTTCAGGGCGCTATAGGTGGTAAGGCCCGAGCAGGCGTACGGCGCCGCGACGTCGGGCGCGATGCCGGTGATGTCGAGCAGGTACTTCGGATCGGACACCACGATGTGGTCGGCATAGCCGCCGTCGCAGCTCACGCCCAGCGCCTTGGGCCGGTTGCACAGGTGCTCGTCGCCAGCGGCGCAGATGCTGCAATGTCCACAGCCAATCCACGGGAACACCAGGCGGGTTTCGCCAATCTTCACGCCCTCGGCCTCTGGCCCGACGGCGACCACTTCGCCGACAGTCTCGTGACCCATGGTCAGGGGCAGCGGGATGCCCCGCATCTGCATCTTGCGACCGCCGCCGAGGTCGTAGCTGCCTTCCCAGATGTGGATATCGCTATGGCAAACGCCCGAAGCTTTCACCTTCAACAGAACCTGCTTGCCCTCGGGGGTCGGCGTTTCGAGGTCCACCGTCTCGAGAGGCGCTCCAAATTCGGCCAGGCGATAACTTCTCATTGTGGATTTCCTCCCGATACAGAAACTGGTGGCGTATTCATGATGGCGAACGCACGTTTGGGCAAGCCTCTGGCCCGGCCCGCGCGCCAGGTTTTTCACGCGACTTTCGCCGCAACGGGCACAGTCCGCCATGCTTCGCCAGCGCGACATATTCCTGCAGGGCCGTTCGGGCCCGGCGTTTCCACTTTCGGGCGGCATGCATTAAATACACATATAAGGGATGCGGCGACGCAAGCGCGGCATCCAGGGCTGGCCCACCAGCCCCCGGGACAACCAGACTCCGGGACCACCGCGACAGGGGAATTGAGATGTTGCGCCTGATGTTGCTGCGTCATGCAAAAGCGGCCTGGCCCAGGGACGTGCCCGACCCGGAGCGGCCGCTGGCGGATCGTGGACGCAAGGCGGCGCCATTGATGGGCGCCTATATGGCGCGGGAGAACCTGCTGCCGGACCTCGCCATTGTCTCGACGGCAACCCGCACCCGCCAGACCTGGGACCTCGTTGGCGCCGAGATCGCCAGGGCCCTGCCCGGCGAAGCCACCCCGGTGGTGTATGAGCCCCGCATCTACGAGGCGCAGCTGGAGGACCTTCTCCATGTGATCCAGGATGATCACACGGTCGCGGACGGTCGCCCGGCGCGCTCACTGTTGCTGGTAGGCCACAATCCCGGCATGGAGGAACTGGCGCACATGCTGGTCAGCCATGGCGACCGTTACGCGTTCGCCCGCCTGTCGCAAAAATATCCCACCAGCGGCCTGGCGGTCATCGACTTCAATATCGGCTCCTGGGCGGAAGTGACGCCGCGCAGCGGCCGGCTTGACCGTTTCATCACGCCCCGCACGCTGGAAGGCATGGCGGAGGATCACGAGGACTGAAGCGTTTTGCGACAGTCAGCCCCTGTCGAGCGCCGGGGCGCCATGCCGAAGCTGGCGCGGCGCTGCTCAGAACAGTCCGGACAGTTCCTCCCCCGCTCTCCTGATGCGTCCGGATTGTCCAGACAACGCTGCAGCTGGCTCGCTGGCTACGTTCATGCGACCATTCCGGAAGCGAAGCTCGTCCTTTACCACGCCATAGCTTTCCGCCCCGCGGCTTTTCCGGATGCGCCCCTCCATCCGGAGCGCTGTCAGTTCCGAGCCTTCGTAGGGCGCGCCGCCGCCATCGTACTTTGCGATAATGCGCATCGTCGGGGACGGAACGGGCCCCTTGAATGCAATGACCTCAGAGTCGGGAAAGCGGGATGAGAGCTGGGCGGCAAGCGAGGATTTCCCGCCGTCGCCGGCGTAACAACACATCAGGCGCAACTGGTTGAAGGGGCCGAACTGCTCCCGCATCTGGTCAACAACGTCGACCAGGTCGTCCAGCCTGACCTTGAGTCCCTCCATGCCGACGCCAGGCGACGCCCCCGCCGGACCGGCGGGATCGCCGCCGTGGGCGGTGAGGGTCAAAATGCCCCCTTCCTCCCCCATGCGATAGAAGCTGCTCCATGACCTGTCAGCCGCGATCATCATCCTGCCGCTCAACTGCGCGCCTGGCGTCATGAGATGCGCGAAGATATGTTCGTGGGCCCGACTGGACATGGTCTTCCCGAACATGGCGTCAACCAGCTGATAATGAAGATCCAGTCCCATCACCGGCCCCTCCCATGGCGGTTGATGCGCCCGGCGTCGCCGCGCGCATGGGCTACTCTATGGAAAACCTTCCGGCGCACACCGTTCAGGAGCGGTCATCTGGCCTGCGACGGCTGTTCATGACCGCAAACACGTTGCTGGCGCAAAAGCGCAACCTATATGGTGTGGGATGCCGGGATCCGGACAGGAGGGCGCTGACAGGAATTCGGCGTTTTCCTTGCGACGCACGCGTTAGTTTCAGACGACAGGCAGGGGCCCTGCCAAATTCGGGAGTTTCCGGACACCGGTGAAATCCTGTCTGGCGCTAAAGAATTCTTTGCTTCACATGTATTCACCTATTCATGTGAACGTCTCCAGGGAGCGTTGCATTTGAGCGGAAGCGGAACAGTTTTCACCCAGGCCTATGACGCGATCCGCAACGCCGCGGATTTTGCCCTCAGCGCCATCCAGCCGGGCGTCCGGCTGGGGGTCACCGGCCTTTCCCGCTCTGGCAAGACCGTTTTCACCACAGCCATGGTGCACCACCTGCTGGAGGTGACGCCGATGCCGGTGTTTCGCGCCGCCGCCGAGGGGCGCATTCGCCGGGCGCGACTGGCGCACCAGCCGGACGACGACGTGCCGCGCTTCCCTTATGAGACCTATCTGGAGGCCCTGACCGGGCCGGAGCGGCGCTGGCCGCAATCCACCAACCGCATCGCCGAGTTGCGCATCGCCATCGACTACGAGCGCGCCAGCGGCTGGCGCAAGGGACCGGCGACGCTCAACCTGGACGTGGTGGACTACCCCGGCGAGTGGCTGACCGACCTTGCCCTGCTGGAGGAGAGCTACGCCGACTGGGCGCGCGAGACCATCGCCGCCGCCCGCCGGCCGGACCGTGCGGGCATCGCGGGGGCCTGGCTGGCGGCGCTGGCCGAAACCGACGCTGGCGGGCCGGCAGATGAGGCGCTGGCGGAGCGCGTGGCGGACGCCTTCAAGGCCTATCTCGCCGCGCTGCGCGCCGGGCCGGAAGCGGTGGCCACCACGCCGCCCGGGCGCTTCCTGATGCCAGGCGACCTCGCCGGTTCGCCCGCCCTCACCTTCGCGCCGCTTGACCTGAAAGGCGCGGCGGCGGCGCCCGATACGATGGCGGCGCTGATGGAGCGGCGGTTCGAGGCCTACAAGAACCGCGTCGTCGGGCCGTTCTTCCGTGAGCACTTCGCCCGGCTGGACCGGCAACTGGTGCTGGTGGACGTGCTGGCGGCGCTGGACCACGGCCCGGCGGCGCTGGCCGAGCTGGAAACCGCCATCGACCGGGTGCTGCTGGCGTTCCGCGCCGGGCGCAATTCACTGGGTTCGCGGATTTTCATGCCGCGCATCGACCGGGTGCTGTTCGCCGCCACCAAGGCGGACCACCTGCACCAGTCCGGCCATGCCCGGCTGGACGCCATTTTGCGGCTGCTGGTGGATCGGGCCATCCGGCGCAGCGAGGGCGCGGGCGCGCGGGTCGGCACGGTGGCGCTGGCCTCGGTGCGCGCAACCCGCGAGGCCATGGTGCGCGAGAATGGCGTGAAGCTGCCAGCCATCGTCGGCACGCCGGAAGCCGGCGAAACCATCGACGGCCAGGCGTTCGACGGCCTGACTGAAGCGGCGATATTCCCGGGCGAGCTTCCCGAGCGGCCGGAAGCGGTGTTTGAGGGGGCGGTCGCGCCCGGTTCGTTACGGTTCCCGCGCTTCAGGCCGCCGGCGCCGGTTCTGGACGCGGCGGGCCGCATGCACGCCCTGCCCCACATCCGCCTCGACCGTGCGCTGGAATTCCTGCTCGCCGACCGTCTGGCCTGAGAACCTGTTCCCAACAAGGAGCGCAAGCTGCCAATGGGCAACCGCCAATGAGCAACCGGCCCCGCGCCTTCCGCCTCGACAGCGCCGATGTCGCCGCCGTGCCGGCGGACATGAATCAGGCGCCCCAGCCGCAGGCGCGCATTGTCGTGGCCGAAGAGCCCGGCGAGATCATCGACGCCCCGGTCACGGTGACCGGGCCGCCCCGGCGCCGGCTGACGCCATGGGTTGGCATGCTGCTGTCGGCCCTCGGCGGCCTGACGGTGTTCGGCATCGGCCTGTGGATCGACAGCCTGGCGCGGCGGCTGTTCGAGATCAGCCCTGGCCTTGGCTGGGCGGCGGTCGCCCTGGCGGCGCTGGCCGGCCTCGCCCTGTTCGGCCTGCTGGCCCGCGAGACCCTCGGCGTGCTGCGCGAGCGCAAGATCGAGCGGCTGCGGCGGGCCGCCAGCGACGCGCACGCCATCAATAGCGACCGCGACGCCAGGGCGGTCGTGAAGGATCTGGACGCGCTTTACGCGAAGCGCGCGGACACGGCGCGGGCGCGGACAGCGTTGGCCGAAATTGATGACACGATTATCGACGCCCAGGACCGCCTGGCCATCGCCGAACGGGAACTGATGGCGCCGCTCGATCGCCAGGCCCGCCAGGCGGTGGCGCGCGCGGCGAAACAGGTGTCGCTGGTGACGGCGGTGAGCCCGCGCGCCATCGTCGACGTGGGATTCGTGCTCTACGCGTCGTTCACTCTGGTGCGCCGGATCGCGGCGATTTATGGCGGGCGGCCGGGATTTTTTGGCTTCCTGCGTCTGGCGCGCAATGTGGCGGCGCATCTGGCGGTCACCGGCGGCATGGCGGCTGGCGATGGCCTGGTGCAGCAGGCCATGGGCCTTGGGCTGGCGGCCAAGGTTTCGGCCCGTCTTGGCGAAGGCGTACTGAACGGCATGCTCACCGCCCGCGTTGGCCTCGCCGCCATCGACGCCTGCCGTCCGATGCCGTTCCACGCCCTGCCGGCGCCGACCTTCGCCGAAGTCGCCGGCCATCTGTTCGACAGCAGCGACAAAAGCGGCTGAAGACCGCGCCGCCAGGCCGGGTATATCCCGGCCCCGCGCCGGAACACGCGCGATCCGACACGCGGCAGAAACCGTCAGCCCACAGAAAATATAATGATGAAAACGCGCGCATACGTGCGCGCGCATACGCGCGTGGACGTGTGGCGCGTTGAATTACGTCATTGCCTCCCCTGCAAATTCCGCCGAACCCTGCATGGAATTCAAGTAATGTTCAGGCTTGCCGGGCCTGCCCCATATCAGGACAGATCGCCTGGCGACGCGACCTCCGGGATTGACTGGCGCCAGGCCCATCTTCGCGGGGCGCAAAGCTGAAACTGTTGCAACCTTGACCTGACCGTGGGCCTCGCTGCGCTTTCTCCATCGGCTTCCCGAACAACGTCCCCGATGCCGGGTCACGGAGATGCTGCGTCATCTGTGACCTCAAGAACGCAAACCCCGGCTGGACTTCACCCGCCCCCGGATACGTCCGGACTCATCGGCGCTGGACATGCGCGACCGCGCCCGACGCGGCCTCCGTGCGATGCGCGCCGGCGGCGCAGGGGCCATGCGCGTCTTTTGCCGCCCCACAACACTCTGCTCTTGAGAAAAATATTCTTTACTTGAAAATACCATGTCCCATCCAGGCCGCGCCCGACGCCCCCACCAGCCGGCGGCGACTGCACCTCCGCGAGCTGACAAAAAGAACGTTGCCAAACTGGCCATAGCTTCCATTTAAATAATGAGAAATCTACAAATTTGCATATTTTATCAATATAAATTCCAAATATTTCACATAGCCGGCACTTAGAATTAATAAAAATTATGACATTCCTATAGAAATTTATCCAATTTTCCAAATTTTTTGCTCCATTTCATAGCTATATTGTCCACAATTGGCGACGTAACTACTTCGCCACACTAAAAATTTCAGTCGCGAATCTGTCAAGAATCGCTCCAGTCAGCAATTGACCGACAAAGTGGTCCGAAATAACAGCCGCATCGAAATATTAATCTTCTCGATTCTGGCATTTAATTGTTTGTTCGGACAACATTATGAACATTAAATACTATATTTTTAAGATTATCTCGACGTGGGTGGCCCTTTGCGCCGTTCTGCACCCCACGCTGGCAACGGCTGCGCCGCCACCGCCGCCGCCACCGCCGCCGCAAGGTCTGCTGGGCAATTCCGCCCCCCCCGCGCCTGCCAGACCAGCGATGAACAAGGGCCTCCTTGACGACATCAGCAAGGGGACAAGGCTGAGGAAAGTCCCGGCCGACCAGATCAACGACCGCTCTGCGAACGGCGTCGGAGATACGCCCGCCGGCCCGGCGCCGGCGCTCGCAGCGCCAGCGCCAGCGCCGGTCAAGCACCCGAAGCAGCCTGCCAAAACTGATTTCCAGGGCGATCTGGCGGCCGCAATCGCGAGAAAGGCCGCCAGCAAGCAACCGCAGAACGCGTCGGCGGGTGCGACGACAAACGCCGCACCAGTGAACGCCTCCCCGGCAAGCACTTCCCCAGTGGCAGCCCCGGCGGCCGTTCTTCCGGCTCCGGCGATCAACGCCGCCGCCCCGCCGCCTCCGCCTCCGCCGCCGACCCTGCTGAATCCATCACAACCGTCCGGAGCCGCATTGGGCGCGGCTGGCCCCGCGCAGCCGTCGCCGGAGGACATTCCGGCAGGGAGGGATGCCCTTCACGCCGCGATCAGAAGCCGCCCCAACCTCAAGCCGGTCAAGCCGGAGGACAGGAACGACCGCTCAGATGCGGCGAAGCCCGCACCAGGTGCGAAAGCCCCTGGCGGCGGCGGAGCCACCACCCTGCTCGACGCCATCAGGAACGTGTTCGCCGCGAAGGAGACTGGCGGGCGCCCGGTAGATCCCAAGCCGCATGCGGTCGCCCGCCAGGATTCGGTCAGCGAAGATGAAGAGGGTTCGGGAGCCAGCGAGGACGATTGGGCAGAGGATGCGGCCAGCTATGCGCCCCCACAACACCCTGTCGCGCCGGTTGCCGTCATTCCGCCGCCGCCCCCCACATCCCCAACGCGCAAAGCTCCGGATGTGAAGACAGAGCCCAAACCGGACGCGCCCGTGGCGAGCCCAGACATGGCCGCGACAATCCGGGACGGCCTCGACAAGCGGCGCGCCGCGTTCGCTGGCGAGGAGGAGGCCGCTGAGGAGCGCGACGACAGGCGCGCCCGGGAAGCCAGGCGGTCGCCTGCGCCAGCGCCCGAGGCCAGCACGGAAGAAGAGGTCATCCAGCGCCCTGCCAGCCTGGGCCTGGGCGGCGGCTCTCCTGTAGCCACGGCCCCCGTCTCGCCTGTTGCGGGAACGCCGGACTTCCCGCCCCCACCACTCCACATTCTGGCGCCGGCCAGCCCTGCCACGATCACGCCCGAGACGCCTGCGTCCGTTGTCCAGATGGCGGTGACCGAGCCTGTCGCCATCATTCGCGATGCGAATGGCAACGCGGTTGTTCGCCATGGTGACGGCGCAACGCACGACCACAACGGCTCCGTCACCCTGAAGTGCAACGACGGCGCCTGCATCGATGCCTGGAATCCGGGCAGCAACGTCATCATTCGCGGCGGCGCGGACCTCTCCGGCCAGGGCAACGCTGCGCCGCTCGTCATCGCGGACGATGGCGCCGCCATCGCGATTGACGGGCCAGTCACACTGGCAGCCGACGCTGACAACGTCCCGGTGATCGCGGCGTCCGGCGCAGCCGTGATCAACCTTGGCCCCACAACCATCTTCCTGCCCGCCGGGGGGCTCGACAATAATCCGGTCATCACCGCGGAAACGGGCGCCGCCATCACGGTTCATGGCAAGCTTGCGTTGCCGGCCACGCATGGCGAAATCGTTGTCCGCACGGCCGGGAATGGCTCCGTCGCCCTGGCAAACGCCGCTGGCGTCGCCAACGCCGGCATGCGCGGACAGATCCGCAGCACGTTGAAAGAGGACACCCCGCTCGTCGAGATCAGCGACGCGGGCCGCGTCACCATCCAGGGGCATGACATTGTCGCCGACGCCGGCGATCTGCAAGACGCCCAGAAGGGGGCCGTCGTCCGCTTCGGCAATGGCGGCGGCAGGCTCGCGCTGGACGCCAGCAACCTGCAACTGGAGAACGGCCGCGACGGTCACGCGCTCATCCACATCGATGACGCCGCCCGCAGCGCCAGCATCCTGGCGATAGACAGCACGCTTTCGGCGCCAGGCGACTCCATGCTGATCATGGCGGAGGCTGATGCAGCATTTGCCGGACGCCGCGTCACGCTGTCTGGCGATATCGTTGCCGATGCCCCCAACGCCGTCCCCGCCATGGATCTGACCCTCGCGGATCATTCGCGCTGGAAAGGTGATCTCGACTTCTACCAGGGGGCCGGGAATCTCACGCTTGCTGACAACAGCTTTTGGGAAGGCGATTTCCGGGTTTCAGGCTGGGAAAATACGGCGAGGCTTGCCACCTCCAGCTCATGGCTGGGTGACGCGCTCCTGATGAACGGATCCGAACTTTCGGTGACGCTCGCTGATCAGAGCCTCTGGCGCGGCGACACGAAGCCCGGCGCCATTTCCGTGTCCAACGTGAATCTCGCGACGCGGCTTTCCGGCGAGAGCGTCTGGGCCGGCGATATCGACGCCAACGACGCTGCGCGGATTCGCGTGACGCTTGAGAGCGGCTCCAGATGGCTCGGCCATATGCGCGTCACTGACAGCGCCGACATCGGGGTCAATCTCCACGACGGCAAATGGACTGGCGGCATTGAAGCGGCGGATAACGCCCGCGTTCAGGCCAACCTGCTGGGAATCAGCGCGTTTTCCGGCTTGCTCAATGTCGGCGACAAGGGGCTGATTGACGTAACCATGAACGAAGCCGCCAGCTGGAGTGGCGGCGTGATCGCGGCCAATGACGCGACCATCGCCATGCACATCAGCGGCAACGGCAGATTGGCTGGCGGCGTCGAGGCGGGCGACAATGCCCGCATCGCGATGAACCTGGCCGATGCCGGCGATTGGCATGGCGGCGTATGGGCCGACAAGGGCGCCGCCATCGCCGTGCGCCTCAACGACAAGGCCGTCTGGAAGGGCCAGATCGTCGCGCCGGAAGCGCGGGCGGTGGTCATCGCGCTGAACGACCGGAGCCGCTGGGAAGGTCAGGGTCGTGCGACCTCGATCGGCCTCCTCTCGCCGGACGCGCGCTGGGATCTGACCGGCAACACCCTTGTACGCGATCAGGTCCTGAACGCTGGCGTGATCAACCTGGCGCATACCCCCGGCGCCATTCTGCGAACGGAGACCTACAGCGGCGCCGACGGTCGCATCGCCATGGCCGTCAACCTTGACGACGCGAAGAACGGCATGGGCAACAGGCTGATCTTCACCCGGCGGGCTGAAGGGCGCACCACCCTTGACGTCGCCACCACGGGCATGGGCGGCCTGACGACCGGCGCCGGCCTGCCTGTGGTGATCGCCGCCAACGACCAGGCCATCTCCACGGACGACGCCTTTGTGCTGGCGGCTCCGGTAACGGCCGGCGCCCACGTCTATGCCCTGCGCAAGGGCGCCGACGCAGCGGCGGGAGCACGGGTGCAGAACAGCTGGCACCTGCGCTCGACGAAGCTCATCACCTCACCTGCCGCCCCCGGCGGTCCGGCCAACCCAAGCGCTCCGGTGAATCCAGGCGCCCCGGCGACCCCTGGTGTTCCGACTGCGCCCGGCAGCGGCGCTCACGCTCCGGTCGGCGCGACCTCGGCTTCGGTCGTGATCGGCTCCAGCTTCGGCCCGGACGCCATTCCGGCCCAGGCGACGGCCCAGGGCCATGAGTTGCCCATGTACCGGGCGGAGACGCCGCTCTACGGCGCTGTTCCCGATCTGGCCCGCACCCTGTCCATGCTCACCGCGGGAAGCCGTGAAGACCGTCTCGGCGCCGTGCGTTCGGGCAATGGCGATCGCGCGGACGAGGAAGAAGCAACCAGCGAAGCCTGGATCGGCGCCTGGGCGCGCGCGCTGGGCGGCTCCCTGACCGAAGGCGCCAGCCTGTCGCAGACGCCGTCCCTCAATGGCGCCTACGGCGGCTTCCAGGCCGGCGCCGACCTGCTCGGCTACAGCACCGGCTTCCATGAAGGCCGCTTCGGCGTGTTTGGCGGCCATGCCGCAGCTAACACCCGCATTCGCGGCTTTGCCGAGGGCGAGATCAACATGGCTGTCGGCTCGCTCGCGGTCGATGCGACCAGCGGCGGCGTCTACTGGACCCACACGGGCCCGGGCGGCGTGTATGTGGATGCCACCGTCAGCGGCTCCCTCTACGACGCGTCCGGCAAATCGGTGCGCGGCGGCAACGTCAATGTCACCGGCCATGGCGTGACGGTGACCGTGGAGACCGGAGCGCCGCTCCTGCTCGGCGGCGGCTTCACCCTGGAGCCCCAGGCGCAGGTCATCTGGCGCATGCTCGACCTGAAGTCGCAGCACGACGACTTCGCCCGGATCAACTACCGGACCCGAAACACCACGCGGGTGCGGTTTGGCGGCCGCCTCTCCTGGAGCGGCATGATCGGCAAGCTCGCCGTGAAGCCCTTCATCCAGGCCGGGCTGTGGCGCCAGACGGGCAAGGTGGATCGCGTCATCTACAACGGCGCAACCTCCATCCCCAGCGCCATCGCGACACGCGGCGTCGATCTGGACGCGGGCCTGGAGCTCGCCCCCAACAGCGCCCTGTCGATCTGGGCGTCGGCCGGCGGCAGCTTCGATCTTGACCGAGCGGGCGGACGGACCAACCGCCGCTCATGGCGCGGCAAGACCGGCCTTCGTTACCAGTGGTGACAACGGCAGCCCGGACTGGGGGTCCGTAACCGGAGCCGCCCGGCGGACAGGATATTCCTGTCCGCCGGCGTCCCGGGCGAACGCAATTGCCGCCAGGCCACATCGCGCAGACCCGTCGTCATGCGCCCCGCGCCGGGGTCATCCGGCGCGACCACCGCGCAACCGCGACGCCAGTACAGAATACAAAAACAACAATATCCATCGCGGCGCGAACAGCCTGAATACATTCATATTTTCAGATATTTTATGTAATTTTGAGAAACTCACATGTCGCGCACATATATTTTTACGGCATCACTCGCCGCGATTTCCATGGCGCTCATGGCCTCATCCCAGGTCCATGGCGGCGTCAGCAAGAACAAGCCACACACCCCCGTTGCGCATGAAAAGGTCGCCAGAAATGGCGCGCCGATCCAGCACAACAAGCCAGTCTATGACATCGGCTGCGGCGTCGGCCAGACCTGCATCAAGGTCGCCAATCCAGACGTGCGGGTGATCTTCTCCGGACACAGCAAGATCAACGCCACTTACAAGGGCGCCAGCCCCAGCCAGACCCCTGTGATCGGCGCGCGCAACGGCGGAAAGCTCAACATCCAGGGAATTCTCAACGTCAACGCCCCCGGCCACGCGGCGACAGCGCTGCTGGCCAGCGACGGCGCCGAGATCAATATTGACGGCCCGGCCGCCAGCATCAACTTCACTGGCGGCCAACGCGGGAACGCCGCCGGCCGGGCGGGCCTCGTGGCCGACAATGGCATGATCACGGCCCGTGGCCGGGTGTCCATCCATGGCGAGAAACCCGCGACAACGCTGCACGCCCTCAATGGCGGCTCCATCCAGTTGCATGGCGGCGGCAGGCTCACCGGCCAGGTAGACAGCAACGCCGCGATGATCCGCGTTGACCCGGGCAGCAGCATCACCCTGTCCGGCTTCGGGCGCGAGCGGAGCGCCGGCGAGCAATTCCCGGCGCCAGGCATCGACATTCAGGGCGCGGCGGCTGGCGATACGCCCACCGCCATAGCGACCATGTCGGCCATTGACGTGGCGGCGGGCGGCGAGTTGCTGATCAGGGACAGCTACGTCAAGGCGGATGCGTTGAACGGCGGCCAGATCACGCCGCTCTATCTTGGCGCATCGGGCGACGCGACCGGCAAGACGCCGGCGCAGGTGACAATCGACAACAGCCGGATCGTGGCCGAAGAGAACGGCGGCGCGGTGATGACCGTCGGCGCTGGCGGAGCCCATATCAAGGTGAAGGGCGCCTCCGAGCTCTACCCGATGTCGCCCCGGGAGGCGCGCCGCGTACTCAACAAGGGCATGCTGCTCCAGGCGGACGGACCAACCATTCTTGATGCGTCCGGCGCTGGCAATGCGCTGCTTTTCGGCAGGATCCAGACCAGCCGGGGCGATCTTGACGTCAAACTCGGCGGCGACGCCATGTGGTGGGGCGCGCTGCAGGCCGGGGGCGGCAATACAAGCGTCGCCCTGGACGGGAAGGCAGCCTGGGAAGGCGATCTGACCACCAGCAAGCATGCCCTGACCTCGGTCACGATTGCCGGGGATGCGCGATGGACCGGCCACCTGAGCCACGACGCTGACGCCCCCGCCGACATCCTCATCACCGACAAGGGTGAATGGGCGGGACAACTGACCGTCGCGCGCGACCGGAACGCCGTGGTCCAGCTCGACAGGAACGCCCTTTGGACGGGCAACGTGCTCGTCGCCGACGCCGCGAGTGCGGAAATCGAACTCAACCAGGCAAGCAAATGGCGCGGCGACGCACACGTCGCCAGCAACGGTCTCGCGAGCCTGGCGCTCAACGGCCGCAACCACTGGATGGGAGCCGCCATCAATGTTTCGAGCCTGCACGTGGGCTCGCTGGCGCGCTGGACCGTCGGCGGCGATTCCAGCATCAGCCACACCCTGGATAATTATGGCGCCATTGACTTCAGCGCCGACGCTCCCAGAACCCTCGCCGCCTCAATCTACAATGGCGAAGGCGGGAAAATCACGCTCAACGCCACTCTTGGGGATGACAATTCCCCGACGGACCGGCTGACCTTCGACACGCAGGCGTCCGGCTACACGTTCCTGCACGTCAACCGGCGGGGCCCTGGCGACATGACCACCGGCGCCGGAATTCCCGTTGTCGTGGCGACCAACCCGGGGGCCGCATCAACCGAGGGGGCTTTCGCGCTTGGCGAGCGCATCATGGAGGGTGCGTTCGAGTACCAGCTGGAGCGCGGGGTCCCAGGCAGCGCGGACCCGGCGGAACAGAACAGCTGGTATCTGCGCTCATCCCGTCCGCTCGCCGAACATGCGCAGGTCACACCCCCCGGCCACGCCCCGGCGCGCGCCGCGCATGCTTTCATCATGCCTGACGACGTGGGACAGCCAGCGCCGGGCGCCCGGTCTCCTGTCCTCACGCCGCCGCCACTCTCCATCCATTCGCAGGCAACCTCGCCTTCAGCAACGCCCACGCCATCACCGGCACATCCGGACGCCGGGTCGTTCTGGAAATCGCTGGAGGATCTGTATGTGGAGGCCGAGGCCGCTGCGGAGCGTCTGCGCACTCCTGTCGCGGGCATCGCCGATGCGCCGGTTCCCCCGCTGCTGAGCCCGGCCGACAGCGCGCGCCCCTCGTCCCCCCTGTCTCCCACAACGCCAACGGGAAGTTTGACGGACATCATCGCCGCCCTGCTGGACATCGCCAGGCCAGATTCGCCGCCCGTCGCGGCGCCGCGGACAATCCAGCCGCGCCCCAGGGACGTGATCGTCTCCGCCGCCTCCACCCCTGGCTCCTCCCCGCCAGCTTCGCCGATTGTGGAGCGTCCCACCGCCCTGCCCAACTTCCTTTGGCAACCGCCGACGCCAGCAGCAATCCCCGTGAGCCCGGCTGCGCCGCAGGTCATCACCATAGCGCCGATGACGCCTTCGCCGGTCGCAGCGCCGTCGCCAGTAGCATCCCCATCGCCTGCGCCAACGCCAGCGCCAAGGAATATCCGCTCTGCGCCGCCACTGCGGCCCGTGGCCGAGCCGTCCCCCGCTCCCGTGACGCCCACCGCCGTGACGCCGGTGATCCCCGCGCCGCAGCCAAAGCCGCTCCCGACCCCGGAGGCGACCGCCCAGCCTGACCCGGTTCAGGCTCCTGAACCCACCCCCGCGCCAGTCCCGGCTCCTGCGCCAGCCCCGGCTCCGGCTCCGGTTCCCGCGCCAGCTCCGGCTCCCGCGCCAGCTCCTGCGCCAGTACCTGCGCCCGCGCCGGTTCCTGCGCCCACCCCCGATCCTGCGCCAGCTCCTGCACCAGCCCCTGCACCCGCTCCGGCTCCTGAGCCTGCGCCCGCTCCGGCAACGAAGCCCGCGCCAGTGGCGCAGCCGGCCCCCGTCCGCGCCGCGCCATCCGCGATCCCCGTAACCCCATGGAACGGCAGGCTGCTCGTCCCCATGTTCCGCGCCGAGGTTCCCCTCTACGCCGCCATTCCCGACATCGCCCGCACCCTCTCGCTGGCCACCGCTGGATCCCGGCATGACCGGCACGGCGCATCCGTGCTCAGGGGCCTCGACGCCAAAGGCAAGTCCTTCACAGGAGCATGGGCCCGCGCCTTCGCCGGAGCCATCTCCGAAAAGGCAAGCTCCTCCCTCACCCCGGCGGTCAACGGCCAGTTCAGCGGCTTCCAGATCGGAGCCGACATCCTCGGCTACAGCACCTCATGGGGCCAGGGGCGCTTCGGCCTGTTCGGCGGCCATGCGTCCGCAAACTCCACCGTCCGCGGCTTCGCCGGCGGCAAGACCAATACCCACGTCGGCTCCCTCACGCTCGCCGCCACAAGCGCCGGAGCCTACTGGACCCACACCGGACCGGGCGGATGGTATCTCGACGCCACCGTCACCGGCTCCCGCTACGTCTCGGGCGGAAAGTCCACCAACGGCATCTCCCCCACCACCACAGGGCGCGGCCTCACCGTCTCGCTGGAGGCCGGCGCGCCCCTGCGCCTCGGCCACGGCTTCACATTCGAGCCCCAGATCCAGGCCGTCTGGCGCACCATGGCCATCGACCCGGCGAAGGACCGTTACGCCACCCTCACCTTCCGCACCCATGACGGCGTGCGCCTGCGCGCCGGCGGACGGCTCTCCTGGGAAGCAACCCTCGGCGACGTCACCCTGAAGCCCTACGTCCAGGCCAGCCTGTGGCGCGAGAATGGCGCGATCGACCGCACCGTCTACAACCACAGGACCACCATCGCCAGCGGCTCGGCCACGCGCGGAGCCGATGTCGATCTCGGCCTCGAGGCTGTCGTCTCCGACAGCTTCGCCATCTGGGCCTCAGCCGGCGTCACGCGCGATCTCAGGCGACCCGAAGGCAACGCCAACCGCAACGCATGG
>NZ_JBLLJM010000022.1:0-108979 GCF_053543495.1 Camelimonas sp. ID_303_24 | reverse complement strand
TTCTACAACCCGCGTCGGCGGCACTCGAAACTGGCCTACATCAGCCCCATGGAGTTCGAAGCCCGCGCTATGCTAGCTTAACCCGCTGTCCACAAAACCGGCAGCAGGCCATCATGGTTTTTGGCGCGTCGGTGCGGCGTTCACGTTGGCGGACGAGTCGCCGCGCGCTGCTGTGCGATCGGGGAAGCGGCCAGCTTCTGGGCAGCCAGCACGACCTCCAGGCGGTTGCGCGCATTGAGCTTCTGCATCAGCAAAGTCATGTAACCCTTGACCGTTTTCTCACTTAGCGACAGAGTCGCAGCGATCTCACGGTTTCGCTTTCCGCAAAGCAGCAAGCTGACGATCTGGGCTTCCCGCACGCTGAGCCGGGCAGGTCCATTCTGCTCACGGTCCAGCGCCCGCTTCTGCAGTGCAGCGATGACGCCAGCCGCAAAGGAAGGGGTGATATAAATCTCGCCCCGACAGGTCGCGCCAATAGCTTCCATCAGGCTTTCGGCCGGGCTGCCCTTGAGAACATAGGCCCTGGCGCCCGCTTCCAGCGCACGAACTGCCTGCTCGACGTCAGTTGAGGCCGTATAGATCACAATCTTCATGTCTGGCGCGTGCGCCAGCGCTTCAGCAATGACCCCAGGGCCATAGCCTTCGATATTCAGGTCCATGACCAGGACAGCTGGATGGTAACGCAAGGCTATCGCGCAGATATCGCCAGCCTTTGACCCGGCAGCCTCCAGCGAGAATACAGGGCTGTCCTGTACGATGTGAGAAAGGCCCTGCACAAGCAATGGGTGGCCATCAACAACCGCGACAGTCTTACGGTCCATGTGCCCCCCTTTCGCGATAGATCGCCATTGTTGTGTTTACGGTTATTGTAAATGGCGGCGGCAGAATCCGAATAACCCAATTGGGGTAGTCGGCGCGGTAGATGGCTACCTTATTTGAGGTAGGCGCATCTGCTCCTGATGCCGCTTCGTCAGATCACGCTATCCCTGCCTCCAATACAAAGGAGCGATGACACAGCTGGCGGCGACACATAGACTGCCTGGACACTCGCAGCGTCGAATGCCTTGATAAGATCTTCATCCGCTGTACGCTTCAGAACATAACCGCGCGCGCGGCAGGCGAGCGCACGCCGGATGCTCGCTGCGTCCTCCATGCTCGTGAGGACAATGGCTTTTGTCTGAGGAAACTTTCGGGAAACCAGAAGGATCTCCTGAAGCGGATCACCCACCATGCAAATCTCCACCACAAGCAAATCCGGGCGGCTCCGGACGCAGATTGCTGCGATATCGCGTGTGGCCGTCCCGATCGCGACGACCTCGAACCGGTCGCTAAACGAGAGCAGCGCCTTCACCCCTTCCGTATGCAGGGGATGGGGGTCGACTATGCCAACCATCATTCGTTTCATGCTCTGGCCCCGAGGAGGAATGGCTCGCTTCGTTCAGGCAAGTCCGCCGCTGAACGTCGACCGTCTGTTGCCGGCCCGGCTCCCCGACGCGTCTTTTGACCCGACCGGGGGAGCATGCCCCCGGCCCGCACGCCGACGGACCTGAGAGGGCCTGCGCCTCCTAGCGTTCGGTGAAAGCGCGGCTGACGTGATCCAGGAAGGGCTTGGCAAGGTAAGAGAGCGCCGTGCGTTCTTCCGTGGTGATCATCACCTCAACGGGCATGCCAGGCACCAGCTTGCGATCCCGAAGCGAGGGAGGTTCGCCGTTCAGCTGGATCTCCGCCACATAGTAGCTCTGGCCGGTCGCAGGGTCGCGCGTGGTAGCGGGCGAGACATGGCTGACCTTGCCGGGAATTTCTGGAGTCGTGTTGCGGTCGAAGGCCGGGAAGCGCAACCGCGCCATCTGCCCTGGCCTGACCTGATCAATGTCGGTGGGCGCGATCCGCACCTCAATCATGAGCTTCGCGCCAAGAGGTACGACGGTCGCCAGTCGCGCCGCTGGGGAAACGACCCCCCCTACCGTAAAGACGGTCATCTCATTGACTGTTCCGGCGATGGGCGCGCGAATGTCGGTGCGGGAAAGGCGGTCTTCATTGGCGACGCGCCGCTCGTGCAGCTCAGCCAGCCTTGCCTCAACCTGACGCAGCTCCCGCTGCGCCTCGGTGCGCGCGCCGTCGTCGATCGCGATGATCTGGAGGCGGGTTTCGCTGATGCGCAATCTGGCGCGCGCCAGCGCTGACTCGATCTCTCCCTGTTCGCCGAGCAACCTTGTCCATTCCCGGTTGATATTGAACACCCGGCTTCCATCAATGTACCCCTTGGAGAACAGGCCGAGGAACTTGTTGCGCTCCAGTTCGACCAGGCGCAGTTCTTCGGTCTTGGCGACGCGTCGCGACCCCAGCCCCTTCGCCTCCTCGCCCAGTTGGACGATGGCGATCTCAAGCTGCTCCTTGCGGCTTTCCCTGTTGGTGCGGTTCCCGTTGAACAGGCGCGTTTCGCCTTTCATGATGTCCGGCGCCTCGACGGTATAGGCGGCCAGCCCCGGGGGATATGTGATGCTGGCCAGCCCGTCCCGTTCGGCGGCCAGCCGCGCGCCGCGCGCCAGATTCTCAGCCAGTTGCGCACGAATGATGGAGAGTTCGGCCCGGGTCTGTACGTCATCAAGGCGAAACAGCACCTGCCCCTCGCTGACCTGATCGCCCTGGCGGATAGCGATGGAACGTATGATTCCGCCGTCGCGATGCTGAACCTCCTTAAGGTTTTGATCCACCTTGACGGCGCCCTGCCCGACCACGGCGCCGTTGAGATTGGCGGAGATCGCCCATCCGCCGAAGCCGGCGACCAGCAGCATGGTCAGGGTCACGCCTGCAATGACATGCGCGCCAAGGGACAGGTCGCCCCGCTTCCCGCGGATGGCCCCGCTCGCTGGCCTTTTGAACTGTTGGGAATCAAAATTCTGTGCGTTCATGGGCATGCCCTCCGGCGGCGCCAGCGGTAATTCTGCTTGCGCTGGTTCAGATGCTGTAGAGCTGATGTTCTCCCTGGATCTCTATGAAGTAAGCGACAGATTCATTCTGCCCGTCATAGACATCGACATAGGTTTTCCGGCTGCCGCCTTCATCTTCCACACGAAAGCGAAAGGGACGATTGTCAGCGGGCGTCTCACCGTAGACGTCACGGAACGGGTCTGCGCCCGCCGGATCTTTTCCGCCGCCGCTGTAAATCTGGTATTGCCTGACGACGATGTGGTCACCTTCCTGCAGGTCGAGGATCTGGTGCGTCAGACCGCTTGCGCTTGCCAGAGGGGTCGTGAACTCAAAGGTGTCGTCGCCGGCGCCGCCCGTCAGCGTCGTGGCGCTGGAACTCATGATGAAATGGTCGTCGCCTGAGCCGCCGATGATGACTTCGAAGCCGCTGATGGCGTCAACGCCGGTTTCCGCGCCCCGCGCCAGGTTCTCTTCCTGACTGACGTAAACTCCTAGGGTCGTCTGCGAGAGATCGAGCACGTCGTGGCCCTCGCCGCCGTCAAGGCAGTCGTTCGCGCCATCCAGCGACAACACGACCAGGTCATCTCCACAACCTCCCCTGACGAGATCGGCGCCGCCGCCCCCATCGAGCACATCAGCGCCGGCCCCACCGAACAAGGCGTCCCGGCCTTCGCCGCCGATCAGGATGTCATGTCCGGCTTCGCCGAAAAGCGCGTCATCGCCGGCGCCGCCATCAATCACGTCGTCGCCCGAACCGCCCCTGGCCTCGTCGTCATCGTCGCCAGCAAGCAGGAGTTCGTTTCCGGCGCCCCCGTCGATTTCATCCTCACCGGCGCCAGCGTCGATGAGATCGTCCCCCGCGCCGCCCCTCAGTTCATCGTCGCCAGCGCCGCCAGCAAGCGTGTCATCGCCATCGCCGCCGTCGAGGAAATCGTCGCCGCCCTGGCCGAACAGGGTGTCGTCGCCGTCCTCGCCAAACAGACGGTCGTCGCCGCCGCCGGCGGCGACCGTGTCATCGCCGCCGCCGAGGCGCGCCACATTGCGCCCGTTGCCGAGTTGAACCAGCTCTGCGCCGTCGCCGCCGGTGACGATATTGTCCCCGTCCGCAGCGATGATGCGGTTACTGCCAAGGCCGGTGAGGATGGTGTTATTGCCAGCCCCGCCATCAATGTCATTGTCGCCGTCGCCGGCATCGATGATGTCGTCGCCGTCGCCGCCGGTGATAACGTCATTGCCGGAGGCAGCCACGATATGGTCAGCGCCGTCGCCGCCATGCAGCTGGTCGTCGCCCGGGCCGCCGTCGATGGCGTCATTGCCGGCGCCGCCTTCGATGTAGTCGTCGCCAGCGCCGCCAGCCAGCGTGTCATCGCCGGCGTCGCCATGGAGCCTGTCGTCGCCGTCGCCGCCGGCGAGCTCGTCGTTTCCATCGCCTCCGACCAGCAGGTCGTCGCCGGCTTCGCCATACAGCTGGTCATTGCCCGCGCCGCCATGAATGACGTCATGGCCATCGCCGCCGTAAACGATATCATTTCCCAGGCCGGCGAGAATCACATCGTTGCCAGCCCCGCCGTGGACAATGTCATTGCCGGCGCGCGCGTCGATGGCGTCATTGCCAGCCCCGCCACGAATGCGGTCGGCGCAATCTGTGCCGGTGAGCTTATCGTCTTTCGCCGTGCCATCCAGTTCAAGGAATTCGACAACCTGGATAACCGCGGTCTGGGCGACCGTGGCGGTTCCGTCGGTGATGCCATAGGTGAACACGACCTCGCCGTAGTATCCGGCGAGGGGTCGGTACTCCCAGCCTGTGGCGGTCGCGGTGATCTCTCCTGAGGAAACCTTGATATCGGTCACGGACAGCACGTCGGCGTCCGCATCCGTCGCGCCCGCGAGCAGGAGCGTCGCGCTGAGCGTCAGCGTCAGGCACACGCCGGTTTCGCCCAGGTTTACGCGCGACCCAGGGCGCGGCGCGCGATTGGAGGCGCGCGGCCCCTCCCCGTCAACGGCCTCATCATCGGGCCCGGCCGGCTGGACGGCGTCCGGGCGCGACCTGGTCACGGGAAGCTGCGCCGGGACGTCGTCCTCTGCTCCTCCGCCACCGCCACCGCCACGGCCGCCGCCGCCGCCCGCATGGAACGCAGCAAAGCTTCCGCGCGCGCCGCCATTGTCATTGCTGGCCACGCCAATTCCGAACGTCACCATGGGGTTCGGCAGGGCAAGCGCCGGCAGCCGGCCGTAGTCAATGGAAGGGCTGTCGACGCCGAGGAATGAGGCGGGAGCAGGCGGAGCGTCGCTGGCCCCCGATGACCCGACCCGTTGCTTTGCGCTCGCCTCTTCCTCGCCAGCCCTGGCGTCGCCGGCCAGGTCGTCGGCGGCGGCTGTTTGCAACACAGCCAGTTGCGGCCCCGCGGGGTCCGCGTCATCCCTGGGCGTCTCCTCCTCCTGCGGCTCGGGTTTCGCTTCCGCCAGAAACAACGAGCGCAAATAGGTCGCCAGGGCGAGAATTGCGGCAACAGTCGCATATGGCCAGCGTGAGGATCGGGGAGCTTCCCGCAGCTTGCCATAGGCTTCCTCGATCGTCGGCGTCGCCTTTCTGGCGGATTTGAAGGCCTTGATCCCGATCATGCCGGCGCCCTCCTGCGCAGATTGCCCGCGAGATTGAGTCCGCTCGCCGCCGGCATACGCGGGTCGGAATCCGCTTCCGGCCGCTCCGGGGCTGGCTGCCGGAAGCCCGGCTTGAGGATTGCGTCCTTGGGCCCGAAGCCCGCGAGCTTTCCGTTCTGGATAACCGCGACGAAATCGACCGCCACGAGGGCGCTGGGCCGGTGCGCCACCACCACGGCGATGCCGCCGCGCGCCTTGACGCCGTCGATGGCGCGGGTCAGGGCGGCTTCACCCTCACCGTCCAGGTTCGAGTTGGGTTCATCCATGACAACAAGGAAAGGATTGCCATAGAGCGCGCGGGCGAGGCCGATGCGCTGGCGCTGGCCCGCCGAGAGCGCGGCTCCATTGGCGCCCAGTTGCGTCTGGTAGCCCTCAGGCAGCGATACGATCATCTCGTGGATGCCCGCGGCCCTGGCCGCCGCGACGATAGCGCCGGTATCCTGGCTCGGGTCCAGCCGCGAGATGTTCTCCGCCACGCTGGCGTCGAGCAAGCTCACCTCCTGCGGCAGATAGCCGATGTGGCGGCCGATCGCCTCTTCGGACCACTGCTCCAGTTGGGCGCCGTCGAGCCGGACCGAGCCTCGCAGGCACGGCCAGATGCCCGTAAGCGCGCGCACCAGGGTGGTCTTGCCGCCGCCGCTCGGACCTATGACGCCGAGCGCCGTCCCTGCGCCCACCTCAAAGCTGATCTCGCTCATCAGCACCTGACCAGTTCCAGGCGCCGCCACGGTGATCCGGTCGACCTTCAGGGACTGGCCTGGCGCCGGCAACTCCATGGGCTCCACAGTCTTGCCCAGCGCCACCAGAGTGTCGCGCAGCCTGGCAAAGGCCTGACGGGCCGAGACGAAGGACTTCCAGTTGCCAATGGCCTGGTCCACTGGCGCCAGCGCCCGGGCCGAGGCCACGGAGGCGGCGATGATTGCGCCAGCCGAGAGCTCGCCCTTGATGGTGAGAAAGGCGCCAAGGCCCAGGATTGCCGACTGCAGGATCATCCGCAGGACGCGCGAGATGGCCCCGAAGGTTCCCGCCACATCGCTGGCGCGGGTCTGCAGGTCGAGATGTTTCCGGTTCAGCTGATCGAAACGCTCCACCGCGCGGCTGGAGAACCCCATGGCGCGCACCGCCTCGGCGTTACGGGCGTGACTTTCAGCGATCGTGTTGCGGGCGATGGCCGCTTGCCGCCAGCTGTTGCTCGCGCCGCGGGCCAGCACCTCGCTCAGGATGGTGAGCAGGGCCAGCGTCACCGCGCCGGCGAGGGTCATGGCCCCGAGCCAGGGATGCAGGAAATAGACGAAGGCCAAGTACAGGGGAATCCACGGCAGGTCGAACAGGGCGCCCGGACCCTGGCTGCCAAGAAACCCGCGCACCGTATCCACGTCGCGCCCGCGTTCCAGCGCCTCGGCGCTGGAGAAACCGAAACGCGGCATGTCGATGGCAACCCGGTGCGCCAGCGGGGCGATGTCGCGGTCAAGCCGGGCCCCGATGCGTACGAGCACCTGGGAGCGGATGATGTCAAACCCGCCCTGGAACAGGTAGAGGCCGATTGCGAGGACGGACAGGGCGGCGAGCGTGGGCACGCTGCCGCTGGTCAGCGCCCGGTCATAGACCTGCAGCATGTAGAAGGAGCCGGTGAGCGCGAGGATGTTGATCAGCCCCGAGATGATGAACAGAAATGGCGCGAGGCGGCGGAGATCCCTGGTCAGTACGGCGCTGTCGTGTTTACGACCCGGGGCGAGGCTGGAGGAAATGGCCATGGCGGAATAGCCTTGGGTTTGACGGTGCGTTCGGGGCGATGGCGGGCGGACTTGATGGTCCGCCCGCCGGGGGCCTGACGGCTCACAGCACGAAGCTGGAGGCGTTCAGGTCGTGGCTCCCCTTGAGCGCGATGCGGAAATCTTCCGTCGCTCCGCCGCTGACATTGCCCTGCACGATGGTGTAAGCGACGCCGTCCCGCTCCTCCCAGGACACCATGAGCTGCGCCGCCGCGTTGAACTCTGGACCACTGACCAGCGTGAAGCCCTGATTGCCCGCGGTTCCGGCGTTCGCGTCGATGCCGGAGAGATCGATCAGATCCCCGGGCTCGAAGTCGAAGATCACGTCGCCGTCGGCGCTGGCCACATCGAGGAAGCGGAAGACATCCTCGCCGGCTCCGCCTTCCATCACGTTTACCGCGTGCGAGGCGGTGATCACATCATCGCCGGAGCCGGTCGCGACGTTTTCGATGCCCCACAGGGTGTCGACGCCACTTTCGCTGCTGCGCGCAGCGCCGCGTCCCAGCAGGCCAGAGCCCAGGTCCACGGTCAGGTTCGCGCTGATGGCGGAGAGGTCGAGAGTGTCGATCCCCACGCCGCCGTCGATGTCATCGCCGTAGTAGGTGTCAGCGCCGTCGCCGGCCGAGGCGATGAACAGGTCGCCGCCCGCGCCGCCCACGACGGTGTCGTTGCCGGCTCCTGCGTCTATGATGTCATCGCCGTCATGTCCGAAGATCCTGTCGTCGCCGGCTTCGCCGTGGATGAGATCGTTCCCGGCTCCGGCGAACACTCGATCATCGCCGTCGCCCGCGAAGATGGTGTCGCGCCCGGCGCCGCCGTCCACATGGTCGGAGCCGTCACCGGCCGCAATCATGTCGTCGCCGGCCTCGCCAAACAAAACGTCGTCGCCCGCCAGTCCGAAGATGCTGTCGTTGCCAGCGGCGCCAGTGAGCACATCCGCCGAGGCCGCGCCAATGCGCATGGCGCCACCTCCCGAGGGCACAGGATTGGTCGGGCCGCCTTGCCCCACCCCATCTTCGACATCGTCGTCTTCGTCCTGACCACAACCGGCGTCGTCGTGACCATTGTCATCATTGCCGGCGTCATCGTCCTCCTCTTCGTCGTCCTGTCCCTCCTCACCTGCGCCGGCGTCATCGCCACCGCCCACCGGGTCCAGATCGTCCTCGCGATCATCTCCCCCGCTATCGCCCTGGTCGCCATCATCGCCGCCCACCGGAGCCTGGCCGCTGCCATCGCCACCATCCCCATGCCCGGCGCCGCCCTGGGTGAACTGCGGCCCCTCGCCTTCGCTGAAGAAGGTGACGGTGTGCGCGCCGCTCGACATGGTGGTGGAGCCGTCAGCGTTCTTCGTGCGGGCATAGTCCGCCAGCGTCTTGCCGGCCTCAAGTTCGACCACGTCCTGGGGCCGCAACTTGCCGATGATGACGTCATTGCCGCCGCTGGTCTTGAACACGACGCGATGCGCCGAGGCGAGCTTCGAGATGTCGACCGTATCACTCCCCCCGGAGCCGAGAATGGTGATCGTGCTGGTGCGCAGGCTGGTTTCTTCGCCCAGTTCAGCGAAATTGCCGATCAGTTCGAACCTGTCGCCGCCAGCCTCGCCCACGCCGCTGGCGGGGGAGCCATTGATGATGATCTCCTCGATTTCCGCGAGTTCGGCGATCACCTGCGGCGTCCCTTCCACGCCGTTGACCACGGTCGTCCGCGTGATGACGATCTCCGTCGCCGCGCCGCGCAGCGTCAGGCCCGGCACGACTGCAAGGGCGTCTTCCGCGGGATAGATGCGGAAGATCTCGTAGCTGGCGGAGCCAGTGATCTCGAAGGCGTCGCCGGCACTGCCCTCTGAACCGCCGTCAATCACATCCCACCCGGCTGAGCCATTCGCCGGAGCGGTCCAGCGGACGACGTCGTCGCCGCTCCCACCGTTAATCGTGTCGTCGCCGGCTCCGCCGTCGATGACATCATTGCCGGCAAAGCCATCGATCACGTCATTGCCGCCAAGTCCGTTGATGACGTCGCCTGCAGCGGCGCCGCTGAGCGTATTGGCGCTGTTCGTGCCATTGATGACCGGCGGAGCGAGGATGAAGTCGCTCTGGTCGATGTTGTTCGCCGTTACGCCATTGATGCGGATCGCGCCCTGAATGGCGGAGCCGGGCCCGCCCTCCCGGATGGTCAGCAAGGTGGCGCCGCCGCCGGGGCTGGATTCGAACACCCGCTGGTTAAAGTTGGCGGCGGTGACGCCCAGGCCGCTCAGGTCGATTTTGTCCTGGTTGGCGATTGAGCCGCCAGCAGCGTCGAAGCTGTTGATGACGTCGGCGCCGAAGCCGGCCTGGTCGTAGACGATAATGTTGAAGCCATTGCCCACATCGATCGTGTCATCGCCGGCGCCGCCGGTCAGCACATCATTGCCGGCCTCGCCGTTTAGCATGTCATTGCCAGCCCCACCGTGGAGGGCGTCGTTCCCGGCTCCGCCATTGAGCGTATCGGCGCCATCACCGCCATACAGACTGTCCGCGCCGGCGCCCCCGCTGATGGTGTTGTTGAGGCCGTTGCCGGAGCCGGTGAAATCGGCTGCGCCCGTGTAGACGAGCGCCTCCACATTGGCGTCAAGGTTGTAGCTGACGAGCGACGTGCGGACGGTGTCCGTTCCCCCGTTGGCCAGTTCCACGACAGTATCGCCGGGATCATCGACGGTATAGGTGTCGTTGCCGGAACCGCCAACCAGGAGATCGACGCCGGAGCCGCCATTGAGCGTGTCATTGCCGCCGTTGCCGAACAGCATGTCATCGCCGGTGTTGCCAGTAAGCGTGGAGCTCTGGTTGTTGTCCCGATCAATCAGGATCGTGTCGACATCGGCCGCCGCAGTGAGTTCACCGTTGTCGTCCGTGCTGAGCGCATAGGCGCCGCGGAACACCTCGTCGCCTTCGTCGTCGGCCAGATAGAAATCGTAGCCGCCGTAGCTGCCGCTGTCGAAGGCGATGGTCTCGATGACCGCGCCATTGCTGTCGAAATGGTCTGTGACGGTGATGCGCGTGCCGTTGATATCTATACGCAGGTCGTTGTCCTGCTCGCGCATGAAATTCAGCGCGCCCAGCGCAACTCCATCCGCTGCAATCGAGATCCTGTCGTTGCCACCGCTCTCCTGAATGACGTCCTGGCCGTCGTTCAGGCCGTAGATGTACCGGTCGTCGCCGGCGCCGCCGTCAAGCCTGTCATCGCCGACGCCGCCGATCAGCACGTCATCGCCCGTACCGCCGTTCAGCGTGTCATTGCCGCCGAAGCCCATGATCACGTCATGGATCAGGCCGGTCCCGGGCGCATTGCCGTTCAGCGTCTCGCCGGCGTCCGCGCCATTGATGACGTTCATGGTCAGGTCCGTGAACTCGAGCCGCTCGATATTGCGCACTGTGTCGCGTCCATCGAGAACTGGCCGTGCGGTCACGCCCTCCACGTTGTCACCGAGCGTCTCCGTTTCGTCGGCCGCTGGCGGCGCATGATTGACATAGAGGCTGCCGTCCCGGTTGACGCCAAAGCCATATTGCTCGCGCGGGCCGATATAGGCCGCCGTGTCGATGTCGCCCGCCTGATTGCCATTGAGAACCTCGCGGACGATCTGCAACTGGCCCGGGTCAAGGGCGCGGCTGAACATCGCCTGATCCAGCGTCATGCCAGCTGAACCGGCCGCGCCGGCCGGATTGTAGAGATCGGCGGGGTCCTTCGCCGCAAGGCCGGCGGGCGTGTTGTAGAGTTTGCCGGTCATGCCGTCGGCAGTGGCGATCACCGTATCGGTCAATTCGCCATTGGCGTCGCGGGCATAGACGGCGATGCGCACATTCAGCCACATGTCGCCATCGATGACGTCATTGCCCGCGAGACCCTTGATCCTGTCGCTGCCGCCGCCGCCGAGCAGGATGTCGGTGGCGTCGCTGGTCTCCAGGGCGACGACTTCAGCCGTGCCGTCATTGCCGACCTGAATGTGGCGCGGGGCGTGGGCCACCAGCTTGTCGAGGCCCGCGACCAGCGAAATGTTCTTCTCCAGCAGGGCGTTGGAATAGGAGTCCAGAATGGAGTCCGGGCCAGGGATTGCCGCCGTGCCGGTCAGTTCGGCGCGCGTGTTGACCGGTGCGACGCGGCCCGTAAGCACATCGTTGTATTTCCAGCCCGAGAGGCCCTCGACGAGGTCAAAGCGGTCGCGCAGGATGAAATTCTCCTGCGTGGCGAAGATGGGGATGCCGAGGTCAGAATTGGCCGGGACTTCATCGCCCTTGTGGATCGCCCAGTCGAAGCCGGCCATGCCGTTGCTGCGCTGGATGCCGACGCCCTGGAACATGATGTCGTCGCCGGCCTCCGCATCATAGTCGACGTCGCCGCGCTGACCATTCAGCACGTCGTGGCCGATGATCGAGGAGTTGAAGAACAGCTCGGAGTTCTCGCCGGCCAGGGTGTCGAAGCGCCCCCCGCCCTCGATCCAGTCATCGCCGGCCTCGCCAAGCAGGAAGTCCATCCCGTCGCCGCCGAGGATGAAGTCATTGTCGACGCCGCCCATGACAGTCTTGCCGTCGGGGCCAGCCACCATGAAGTCCTGACCCTGGTTGCCGAACGTCAGCGCCAGGCCAGAGCCGCCATGGATGACATCGTGACCCTCCTCGCCGTGCAGGAAGTCTGCGGCGCCGATGTCGGCGCCCGCATTGGTGATGATGTCATTGCCAGCGCCGCCATGGACATGGTCGACGCCATAGCCCCCTTCGAGCCGGTCATTGCCAGCGCCGCCCCAGAGCGTGTCATCGCCTTCACCACCAATGATGGTGTCGTTGCCAGACGTGCCCTGAATGACCACATGGTCGCCGCCATTGTAACGGAGGTAGTCGGCGACGCCGTCGCCATTGGCATCGCGCCGCTCGACCAGCTGCGAAATGGCCTGCAGCGTTGGATTGCCGTGCTCGGGATCGGAGAGGCCGGTCATGGCCAGTTGACGCGCTGCATCCAGATAGAGCGTCAGGTCTGGCCGCGAGAAGATGTCGCTGGGGATGGCCGAGCCGTCCTCACCCAGATCGGTATTGCGCAGGACAATTTTTGCCAGCGAATTGCCTTCCAGTTCGGAGAGCAGATTGAGACCCTGGACGCGCGACAGATAGTAGAACCGGTCGCCGTCCTGGAGGTTTTCCAGCTGCAGCTCGAACACGGCGGAGAACGTCGACCCCAGCATGCCGCCGAAGTCCATCTTCTTCTCCGCGAGACCTCCGATCCAGAAATCGACGTTGTTGAGGCCGGCTTCCATGCCGCTCCACCCGGCTGTGCCGTTAAGGAAGTCCAGACGGTCGGTGATGCTGGAAGCAAGGATCACCTTTGTGGTGTTGGTGATGCCGTCGAGGAAGGTCTGGTTGGTCCCGAACACGATGGCCATCGCCGCCGCGCGCTTGCCTGCGACGCTGTCCTGCTCCGCTATCGCCTCATGTGTGCCGTAGGCGGCGATGAAGTTGACGATGGACGCAGGGTTCTTGAGGTTGAGCGCGAAATCGACCCAGTTGACGTAGGGATCGAGCTGGCTGTCACCGCCAGCTGCGGCCTTGAGCTGGGCGCGAGCCTCATTCAGCGTGGGCATGTTGGTGTCGCGGCCGCGGGCGATATTGATGGCCGCCAGGTCCAGCGGAATGCCGACAAGCTGGTTGCGCAGCACGTTAGTGACGAATTCGTCGATCTCGTTGCCGACCTGGCCGCTCAACCCGCGCATGATGGCGCCTACCGCTACGTCATGGGTCAGCGCGCCTCCCTTGTCGTAGGCAAGCGGATTGAGAAAGCCCTCGAACAGGTCGATATGATCGGTCGCGCCATCCGTATGCACCCGGTCAATGGTCTCCCGCAGCATGGAGTGACCAAAGCGGTAGACGACATGGGCGAACTCCGCGAAGATCGCCGGATTGATGTCCGGGTCGGGCTCGAACAGGAAGGCGTCAACGTCGGGCTGCATCTTCCTGGCGAATTCCTCGAACACCAGATGCTGATACTCCATCTCGGTGGTGAAGCGCCCCGCCTGAAACAGTCGTTCGCCATCCCACAGCAGGTCTGCGGCCCATGCCGCATGGCCCGGGTCCGAAGCGTCCGGGATGGACGTTACGTCATTCAGCAGCCATTCATTGAGAAACGCCACGTCGCCCGTCGCAAGGATGACGTCCTTGGCGTGCTCAACGACGCGGTTGTGCTCCGCATGAAATACGTGGTGGATGGCCGTGAGCCCGATGTTTTCGTTGGCCCGGCCGTCACCGGCGATGAAGTGGGCGTCCAGCAGTTCATTGTCATAGGTTCCGGCGGGATTGAGATTCCCGGCGTCGGTGTCGTTGTCCGGGACCAGCGCCACGGACGGCGTGGCTGGATTGTGGTCGTCATCATAGAAGCCAGGCGCCGCGCGGTGCGCGATATCGAGCAGGAAGGCTTGGGCCGTGCGGAAAGCGCCGACCGCCGCCGGATCGACCGCGCCGGCGCCGGCCACGCCTTCAACCAGGTCGTTGGCGCCGAAGCCAACGACCAGTTGCGGAAAGCCGTTCGCGCCAGGAATGAAATTGCCGTACTCATCCGTCGCAAGCAGCGGCACGCTGCCCACGTCATTGTCCGTGAGCCGGATGCCCAGGATGTCCGCGGCCTGCTTTTTCACGTCGCCCCAGGTGGCCATGCCGCCCTGCGCCCCCGTGAGCAGGTGGCCGGTGGCGACGGGCTTGCCGTCGATCAAAATGTATTCGCGCAGGAACACCTGTACGGATGCGTGCGAACCATAGGTCTGGTTCTGGTCGACCCATGGGGTGGTTGTGTTCATCGCGCCGTCGCTGGTGCTGGCGCGCGACACCGCCATGAAGTTGGTGCGGGCGCCCGGCGTCGGGTCATACAGCGGGTCATCTGGCGACAGGGGGATATAGATCGTGCCGTTGTTGCCCTTGGCCACATGATCGAGCCCGTGATCGAAAAACTGGCCGAAGATGGTGAATATGGAGCTGTAGGGCGCGGAATCGCCGATATCTGGCGAGACGTTGGGCAGGATGACTGTCGTCCCGTCCATCTCGATGCCGTAAGCGGCGACGCTGGCCTGCCAGGCGGCCCGGATGGGCGCCAGCTCCGGTTCGTTCCCCGCCACCGCCGCGGCAAGCGCCTGATACGTTGCGTAACCCTGCTGCAGCGCCGTCACCGCGGCCGTGATGTCGCCCTGGTATTCCGCGTGCTCCAGCGCCGCGATAATGACGGCTGGATTGGCCAGGGACTGATCAACGATCAGGTTTGAAATCAGCCGGGGGTCTGCGTCGGCCACATCGCCAGTAGCGCCGTAATCAGTATTGGTCAGTACGCCGCCGGGGCCAAAGTTCATGCTGTCGCCGTCGCCGTCGTTCAGCGGCGTCCCAGGCGAGACCATTGGCGGAAACTGATTGTCAGCTGCACCCCACTCGACGCGGCCGGGAATGAGGTTGTTGTGGCTGCCATCGACCGTTCGCAGCCCGTAGGGCGCCAGTGGATTTCCCACGAGCGTGGCGAGGTCGCCTCCAGCCGCGTGCGCCTCAGCAATCTTGATCTGCTTGAGGATGAACTCAAGATCGTGTTTGACCAGGCTGACCATCGCGTTCCCCTTTGCCTGTCTCGCCGGTCAGGCGCCAGCGCCATCGCAGCCTTAACGATTACACGGCGACGCACAGGCAAAGCCCAACGATGCTTCAGAAATTATTAGTAGATCCGAAGTATCGGCGTAACAGCACTAGGTCTTGCGAGTTTCACAGCCTCTGGGCGCGCTGCGAACTGGACCGTCGGGAGCGGATGATCCAGACCTTGGTCCAGCCTCGCCAGGGACATTGGCCTTGCCTGTCTCAGGCGCCAGCGATGCAACGATCTGAAAATACGGAATAAACTGCTTGACGCCTGCGCGTCGCAACGCGTGACTGGACTTGTCGCCGTTTCGTGTCAGCGTGGTTCTGCGGGCATTGCGATCATCCCTGCGAGCTCTGGCGTGTGGATCTGCGTTGGCCACACCAGCATAAGAAGGGGATGCATGGCCCTGCCCTGCTGGCGCAGGAACATTTTGGCCTCATGGCGGGACCTGCATGTTCTTCGGGAAGCACGGCGGCGCGCTGTACAAGATCCTGTGGCGCGACGGCGTCCGCATGTCGCTTTATGCTCAAGTCCCCATGGTTATGCCCGTGTTTCCGGCATAACGGGGACCAATTCAGCTGCCAGAAAACTTGCCGCCGCGGCTTGTTGGTGCATCCGGCTACTCTTCAGGCGCCTCTCATACCTTTTTCCAAGCCAGATCCAGTCGAAATGCCGCTGGTGACAGATCAAGGCTCAGTTTATGTTTATTTGGTGGGGGACGGATGAGCATGCCAGCACGCGCCGATGCGGACGTTCACACTGCTCCTGGCCTGCGGGCGCCCGTAAGCCTGTCGCGTCAGTTCGCGATCACCGGCGGCCTGGTCATGCTCGTTGTCATGACCGTTGCGGGCATCATTACGTCGCGTATCGTGACAAACGTCACGATAGAAAACACCGCCGCCTCCACCGCCCTGTTTCTGGACAGCGTCCTGTCGCCGAACCTGCAGGCGCTCGCGCACAGCGAAACCCTGCCGCCTGAAAGCGTCGCCGCCCTGGATCAGCTGTTGGGAGTGAATACCAAGGAGGATCAGGCGTTTGAGACGCGCTTTCCGCATCTTGAAATATGGAAAGAAGGCGGATTGATCGTTTACTCAAAGTCACGCGATCTCATGGGACGCCGGTTTGATCCGCCGCCCGGACTGCTGGAAGCCCTGACCGGAAAGGTGTCGGCGCAATACACGAACCTTGACTCGCTTGAGCATATGGCGCGGAATTTCAAGAGAAAGTATCTTGAAATCTATGTTCCGGTCCGGGAGCAGCTTTCGGGCAGGATTATCGCTGTCGCGGAAATCCATGAGGCGCCCGATGATCTGCAGGAGCGTCTGTCCAGCGTACGTCTGGGCAGTTGGCTCACGACAGCGCTGCTGACGCTTGCCGTCATGTTGAGCCTGTTCGGCACCGTTCACCGCGCCAGCAAGCTGATCAGCGCGCAGCACACCGCCCTGAGGCAGCGCATCGATCAGGTCCGGCGCGTCTCTGACCAGAACCGCAGCCTGCGTAGCAAGATCGAGGCAGCGTCCGGCAGGCTCGTCGAACTCAACGCGACTTATCTGCGTAATGTCGCTGCGGATCTGCACGATGGCCCCGCGCAACTGGTGGGGCTCGCCGTGTTGAAAGTCGAACTCGTCCGCAGGGCTGTTACGGCGAGTGACCGCAATCGGGAGTTGCAGGCGATGTCCGGCATCCTGGATGACGCCCTGCGGGACCTCCGCACGATTTCCCATGGGCTGATGCTGCCCGAAATTGAGTCACTCCCCTTGCAGGAGGTTGTCGAACGCGTCGTCGCCCTTCACGAAACCCGCACGGGCTGCAAGGTCAGCCTGACCTGCGAGGCGCTCAACTGCGACGCCACCTACGCGGTCAAGATTTGCGCCTATCGCTTCTTGCAGGAAGGATTGTTGAACGCGCACCGGCACGCCCCGGGGAACAGCCAGTCAGTCGTCTGCAGGCTGCAGGATCAGCTTCTCAACGTGACGGTAAGTGACGGCGGCCCAGCCGGCGCGAAGGGCAGCGGCGTGATCAAACCAGGCCTGGGGCTGACCGGGTTGCGGGCGCGCGTCGAGAGCCTCGGCGGCGCGTTTGCTTTCGTGATCAACCAGGACGGTGGCACAACGCTGGAAATGACACTGATCATGCGGGGGAACGATGGTGCGTAAAATCACCGTGGTCGTGATTGACGATCATCCGCTGTTCCGTACGGGCGTCATCCAGACGCTGGGGCTGGATCCCGGCCTTGAAGTCGTTGGTGACGGGGGCTCGGGAGAACAGGCCATTGAGCTGGCGCGTCGCCTGAAACCCGACGTCATCCTCCTTGATATCTCCATGCCGGGAAACGGAATGGCAACGGCGGCGACCATTGCTGCGGAAGAGGATGCACCGCGCGTGGTCATGCTGACCGTTTCCGAGGAAAATGAACGCGTCATCGCTGCACTCGAGGCCGGCGCCGTGGGTTATATTCTGAAGGGCATCGAAGCCGTCCAGTTGATCGCAGCTGTCAGGAACGTGGCGAATGGCGAAACCTTTGTCTCCCCGAACCTTGCATTACCGCTCCTGTCCCGCATCAAGGAGAAAACGACGCCACGCCAGATTGATACGCTGTCCGAGCGCGAAAAACAGATCCTCCGGCTTGTTGCGCAGGGGCTGAGCAATCGCCAGGTCGGAGAAGCGCTGGGCGTTCTTGAGAAGACCGTCAAGTTTCACATGACGCGCATCATGGAGAAGCTGAACGTCAGGAACCGGGTGGTCGCCAGCCTGATTGCCCAGAGGGAGTGGGGACCGCTGGAGTGAGCCTGGTCAGCGCGCAAGCCGTCGCGCGCCAGGGGGCGGCGTCGACCATGCCGAAATGGCTCTTGTGAAGTGAACACCCTGCGGCGTGCACGCATAAGATTGTTGGCGCTTTGGCCAGCCAGTGGTTCACGGCTCCTGATTGTGGGGAGCCTCGATGAGCCGTCGTCGCCACGAACTGACCGCCCATGAATGGGCGATTATAGCGCCGCTTTTGCCCGACAAGCCGCGGGGTGCTCCTCGCGTTGACGACATGCGGGCGCTCAACGGGATTTCGTGGCGTTCTCGCACCGGCTCGCCCTGGGCTGAGATACCTCAGCGCTATGGTCCCTGCACAACGCGTTGCCCCCGGTTTGCCCGGCGGCGAAAAGCCGGGGTGAGGGTTCGGCTTCTCGAAGCGGCCTCAGACGGTTGCGAGAATGATATCGCCATGATCGACTCCAGGCGCGTCACAGCCCGACGGGGCAACTCTCTCGCAAATTTCTCCGACGTCGCAAAGCCCACCCAATCGCAATACAACTCGATATCCAAATAATTACCAAAAACCAACGTGCGCATCACGCAATGCGCAGATCATCATTCAGCATGTATGCAATATGCGTGCGGTTTTTCGCCTTCAATTTCTTCATGATCGTCCGCACGTGAACCTTGACCGTGCTTTCGCACATCGCCAGTTCGTGTGCGATAATTTTATTTGGCGCACCCCGCGCAACCGCCCTGGCCACAGCAACCTGTCTTGGCGACAGGACCCTGGAACAGTCGACGGCCTCCCGGGGAACTTCCAGGCTGCGCATAAGAGAAGCAGGGATGTAGTCGCCGCCGGCCCGGACGAGCGCAAATATCTTCGTCATGAACTCAAGGCTGGTGGCTACCGGCACGATCGCAGATACGCCTTGCTGAATGTAACCTGCGGCCTCTGACACCTTCCCAAACTCAGAAACGAGCGCAATGCGCGGTTTTGGCGCGACGTCCCTGATGCTCAGGAGGCGATCCACCAGGTTTTGACGACTGTCATCATCGGCATGCGGCAGCCAGCACGCAATCAGCGAGCAGCACGATGCGAGCGGGTGAGCCTGCCACTCTTCAAGCGCCTCAAAACCCAGATAGCGCTCCTCCGTCTGGCGCATCTGCAGCGATGTCAGAATGCATTCCCGCGAGAAGCGTTCCGGCTGAATGATCGCCGTTATGCTGTCTCCGGCCTGGGCGCGCCTGTCATTATATGAAGTCGCAGGCCCGACCGCGCCCGGAACAAGCCCCTCACCCAGACTTCCATCGCCCGGCAGGCCGGCAGCCATCGCTGCTTTCATATTCCCCAATGCTGATGACGCCATTTTCATAACTTTCTGCTGAACACTGCGCGCTGCCCGGCCGATCAGATACCGGAAAGTGCTTGCGCCAGACCCCGCAGGGGCGCGCGAAACTGCGTCACCCCCGCGCCCTGGCGATAGGAGACCTGCACGACGTTGCCTTTGTTGATTGCGGCCCGCACGCGCGGCCCAATCTGCAGGTAGCCTATACAGACAGAGCCATTGCACCCCTTGACCGGCACAGAAACCGGCGCCCCCCCGTCTGAAATATCCAGCAAAACCGGTTGGCCAGCCTCCATGTCCTGCGGCATGCGCAAAATGAAAAAGGGTTTTCCATTTTCCGAGGCGGCGAGCGACCAGCTGAACGCAACCGTTTTGTCAGATCTGGCCACGGTCTGGGTGATATTGCAGACCCGTTTTTTCTTCGCGATATTCTCGTCGCAGATCAGCGTCCAGTACTGGAAGGGCCTGATCACGCGCCGATACTGGCCAATCGGGACATTGTCCGGAACGACGACATCGGACGGCCTGATGTCGTAGCCGGGAGACGCCTCGAAAGGCGCCTCCGCCGTTGCCGGCTTTCGTACAGGGCCAGCGGCCGCAACCCCGCTCGCGGACAACGCCGCAAAGGCCAGAGCTACAGTAATGCTGGCAACCCAAGCCTTTGCGGACGTCATGGCTTCAGTTCAACGTAAGGCTGAGGCCAGCCGCCACGCCCCACTGCCGGCCCGACGACGTCGCGGAAATGTTGGCGCGCAGCACCTGGCTTTCACTCGTATAGCCCAGGCCAACGGCCAGCGCGCCTTCGCCGCGCCAGGCGCCGCCGCCAACCGCCATGCTCAGCTTGCCAGGCCGGTTGTCGTAGCGCAGCGAGGAAGCCGCAAGACCCACGGCAGCCGCCTGCCGCGCTTCCCTCCGCACGTCGCCAATGGCGCCGGACAGGATGCCAAACCGCTGGTCGGTATAGCTGTTGGCGGCCTGCAGCGTTTCAGCAGATTTCTGGTCGGTATAAGTGTTGGCGCTCGCAAGGGCTCTTGCGGTGCTGTCGTCCGTATACCTGTTGGCCGAGGCAAGCGTGCCTGCCGCAACGCCCTTCAGCTGTCCGACATTGACGGCATCATTGTCCGCAACGCCAGTCGCCACATTGGATAGCAGCACTGGCGCATTGGCGTCGCCACCCTGCAGGGTAATCGCGTTCTTTTTCGCGCCATTGCTGTCCGTATCGTACATCACCGCGTTCTGGCCAATAACGCCGACGTTGCCGCTCAGCGTTTCAAGCGCCTGGTTGGTCGCATAGAGCTGCGAACCATTGATCGCGTCGGTAGAGGACGCATTCACCCGGCCAGCCGCAACATTCGTCAGCGTCCGCTCGGCCCCTGCGCTGCCGAACGAAACCGTCGCTGTCGCGGTTCCGGCAACGTCATAGGTTCGCCCGTTGACGATCATGGTGCTTGTCTGCACGGCTGCCTGGGTGCTCGCCCCCGCGCCGATGGCGACATCGCCCGCATTCGTGGCCGTGGCGTTGGCGCCCAGCGCAATGGAACTGTTGCCCTGCGCGCTGGCGTTCATGCCGGTTGCAATGCTGGCCGCGCCCGTGGCAACGGCCTGGGGACCGATGGCGGTGCTGTTGGCGCCAACAGCCTGGCTGTCGGCAGCCTGCGAGTTGGTGTGGAAATACTTGATGCCGCCGCCATTGGCGATGCCGTCGATTTGCTGGCCGATCGACGTCAACCGGCTATCGACGGCGCCAAAGCTGTCATAGACCGTGCCATAGCTCTGCCCCTGGATCACATAGGTCGGACCATTGACGACGCCATTCGCGCCAACCGTCGCGCCGCCGCCGAGGTGGCTGGCGACCGACTGCGACACGCCATAAAGCTGCGAACCGTTAATGGCGTCGGTGGAAGCAGCGTCGACGTCCCCATTGGCCAGGTTGGTCAGCTTCTGCGCTGCGCCAGGAACTGCCGCTGTGCCGCCCGCTGCTGTCAGCACCGTCACATTGGGCGTTGCCGTGCGCTGGATGATTCCAATCGCGCCGCTGGAAACACCGTTGCCCAGCGCCTCCACGGCCTGATTGGTCGCGTAGAGCTGGCCTCCGTTCACCGCATCCGTCGATCCCGCCGATGCAATGTCCCCGGCAGCGACATTCGTCACCTTGAGGTTTCCGGCGTTAATGCCTGTCGTCAGGATGCTCGGCCCGCCAGTGATCGTCAGACCATTGGTTGCCAGTTGGGCATTGCCGGCCGTGACGCTCGTCACATTCAGATCGTCGACCGTGGCGATTGTCACATTACCGCCGCTGCGCGTTACCTTGATGTTCTGGCCATTGAGGAACTGCACGGTATCGCCCGGCTTCACCGCCGTCTTCGCGTCGCCATTGGCCTGCAGATCCCAGCCACGGTTGGCCGTCTCGCTGAGCGCGCCCAGGCTGCTGTCGACAGCTCCGAACGCCGACGCCACCGTTGTGTACGGATTGTTCTGGACCGTATAGGTCGGACCATTGACGACGCCATTGGCGCCAACCGTTGCGCCGCCGCCAAGGTGGCTGGCGATCGACTGCGACACGCCATAAAGCTGCGAACCGTTGATGGCCTCCCCGGAGGCGCTGCTGACGACGCCGTTGGCCACGTTGGTCAGCTTCTGCGCGGAGCCCGGAGCCGCAGCTGTGCCGCCCGCCGCCGTCAACACCGTCACATTTGGCGTTGCGGACCGCTGGACAACGCCAATCGCGCCGTCGACCACCCCATTATTCAGATTGGTGACGCGCGTGTTTACCGCCGTCACCGCTTCGTTCGTGCGGAACAGCTGGGAGCCATTCACCGCGTCCGTGCTGGTGGCGGAGAGTTGTCCGGCCGCAACGTTGACCAACTGCCTTTCTGACCCGGTGTCGCCGATGCTGAAAACGCTTGCCGGCGCCCCTGCGGCAAACGTGTAATACGTGCCGTTGATTGTCACGCCGCCAGCAGCCACGGCCGCTTTTGTACGCGCGCCGCCACCGATCGCAACGGCGTCTGCATGCGTTGCCTGGGCGTTGTAGCCCACAGCCAGCGCGCGCGCCTGACTTGCCATCGTGCCCTGGGAGCCAACAGCAACGGCATAGTCAGCCGACGCTGTTGTTGCGGTGCCAAGCGCCGCGGAATACTGGCCGCTTGCCGTGGTGTGGGAACCAATTGCCGCGGACCGGAGCCCACTTGCCGTGACAACGTCGCCGAACGCCGCGGAGTGCCCGCCACTTGCGACCGCCCCCACGCCCACCGCCACGTCGCGGTCCTGCGATGTGCTCGAGCCGCTGCCCGCACTATACTGCTGGGCCATGGCTGGCGTCACTGCCATCATGGCAGACACCGCAACACCCAGGGCGCCAACGCCCAAGGCGTTTCGGCTCACGCCCATTCTCAGGGCTGAACGGCGAAGAAGCGACGCCAATCGCTTGCGCCCGCCCCCCGCCCCATCAGCATTGGCCGCCCTGCCCTCAACAAACTGCCGGCAACCTGTTGAATTGCGCCCTTCCGGGCTTTCCAGACCAAACACCCCAATACCCCTCAGATTACGAATCTGCACACTCACGCCGCAAGAACCGGGCGACATTCCTGAACTGAGATCCCCAGTCCCTCCCCACTTCCTGCCCGGGAGAGCTGGGAAACGCGCACCCAAATCCAGAGATCCAAATACTTAACGGCGAATGCGAGCGCATTCGCGACAACAGATATCGTCACGCAGCTTCAATGCTACGCAAAACCTGAAAAATTTCGGATCTATAGCTGGAAATTAAAGCCAATAATCCGGATACACGCGAAAATTGCGTCGGATATTTCCATACGTGTAATCCCGGATACCGCGTCGATCCATTTGCTCACAGAAACGTGTCTTAAACATCGCCAGTAACGCGAACAACATCAGAAAATGACACAAACTGACACGTTATGTCGTCTCCGTTTCCAGAGCCTGTCTGCACTTGATATAATTTAACGATTAATCTGGTCGTTTGGATAATGTTTCCGATATTTACTGAAAGTATTTATAGATACAAATGGAGTTTAAATATTTCATCCAACAACCACCTCTGGGGCCGCACAGGGGCGCCATGCACGCCGCCGCCATGGCCATGAACTGGCGCAATGTCGTCACGGGCAAAGTCATTTGCGACGCGCCTCCGTCTTGGGCCATCGCATCAGGGCCGGAGTGGCTTTGGGAGCGGCGGACACGCTTTTCGGCGGCGGCGGGGTGCGACATGGCGCAACGGCTGTCATCAAACCAGCAGGCTGCGACGCATGGCGCCGGTTTACGATGATGATTGCGCCGCCTCACCATGACGGCGCCGGCAAAGGCTGGATCAAGCGCCTGAAAGCAACGAGAAACGGAACGTCGACCCGGAGACGCCGCTTGCCGCCAACGTGAGATCGCCACCATGCTGCCGGACAATTTCCCGCGAAATATATAGTCCAAGACCAGAACCACTGACGTTCTGCCCCGGGACACGATAGTACTTGGAGAATATGCGCTCCTGCTCCATGGGCGCCACGCCGCCGCCCTGGTCAACCACATCAACGAATACCCTGCCCCCAGATGTCGACGCCTTCACCATCACGGGGCTCGACGCGGCTGAATATTTCAGGGCGTTCTGGACGAGATTCTGCACCACTACCTCCAGGAGAACCCGGTCGCCTTTCACGATTGCCGCATCGCCGTGAACAACACTGACGCGCGCAGCCGCCGCCTCATCCAGCCCTGACCTGACCGCATGAAGTATCTCATTGAAATCGAAAGCGCCGGTCCCGGCGACTGATACATGCGCGGCGTTGAGACGGTCGCCAGCAAGCACATTCTCGATCAGCATCGACATTCTTCTGACCGTGCGCCCGATTTTCGCGATCCGCATTTTGACGGGATCGGGACCGTCCTTCTGGGAGGACAGCAGGTTATCGGCTGTCACCGCGATGACCCCCAGCGGACCACGGAACTCATGGGACACCACGGCCACAAACTCCTGTTGCTGCGCGAGGGCGTCGTTCACGGCGTCCAGCGACTGGCGGAGCTTTTCCTCCAGAAGACGGCGCTGGTCCATTTCCGCTTTCAGCGATGCGTTGGTTTCCGCAAGCTCGGCGGTTCTCTCGCGCACCTTGATGGTCAGATCCCGTTCCGCGGCCTGGGAGATGGCCAGAATCCGGTCCTGCACAGCCCGCTGACGACGGCCGGCAAGATGGGCGGCGACGCCGCCAGCAAGCAGGATCAGGCTCAGTCCGAAAGCAGCAATGAGCCCCGTTATCAGATATTGCTGCTGTCGCATGGGCTCAAGCTGGTTGAGCGCGGCCAGCGTCAGCAGCTGGTATTTTGCATTGGTCAGGGGCTCGCGGCGCACGAGATAGGGATGCCCATCAATGAGCCACAGGCCGGGCCTGCTTCCGTCGCCCATGGCGCGTACGTCCATGGGCTCCCCCAGATCTTCATCACCGTCGGAAGGGAGCAGAACACTCACGGGCAAAAGCGCCGCCACATTCCGCAGCATGAACGGTTCGGACGAAGCGGTCGTCACCCGTCCCTGGCGGTTGACGATCAGCGTGATATGCCGCCCCGCCAGATAGTGCGCCATATCCGGAGCATCGAATTTGACCGTGACAGAGCCCAACGGCGCATCGTTGGCGTCTTCGATGCGGCTGGCCACGAAGTAGGACGGGCTCTGGTTCAGCCGCGCAATGCCGAACATTTGCCCTTTTCCGCCCTTCAGGGCATCGGCAAGATAGCCCCGCCCCGCGTAAATCTGACCAACGATACTGAATGAATCAGCCCAATTGCTCGCCGTAACCGTATCGTATGACAAATTGTTCATATAGATACGCGCGTACTTCAGATCGCTGGACAGATCCCGCATGAAATCGCCAACCCTGCGCACCAGCGGATCACCCGTGAATTTTTGGGCGCGCTCCTGACGCGTCAGCTCCTCGAAGCCAGGGGGGTCGGTGCGATAGCGCGCGGCGAGCTGGATCACCTGGCTCTGGCTTGCGACCATATTGGCCACGCTGGTCAGTTCGGTGAAGAGCCGGTCAACAACGCGGGCCGTTGTTATGGCTTCGTATTCAGCGCTGACCGCCACGCGGCTGAGTTCTTCAGCCACCATGCGTTGCAAAGACCACCACCCCAGGCCGGCGACCAGCGCCAGCCAGACGACAGCCGCGCCCAGTGTTCCCCAACGTATGATGGGCGGAATCTGGCGCCATCTCTGGCCCCGGAGCGGCTGCACACTGCTCATGCTGGTTTCCGACCCACCTGGTTCGGCCTTCATTCTGTTCGCCCGGCCACCTGACGTCTGGCAGCTGGCGCGATATGTGCACGCCCCGGCCAGCAGAGCCGGCCAGGATGCGCAGCCACCAGCGCCCGTCCGGTTGCGCCGGAATGGCCAGCCAGGGGTTGCAAGGCGATTGGAAATGCCGCCCCGTTTCCCGGGCGCACTGGCGCGGCCATGGGCGCAACGGTCAGACGTTACGGGGGGAGTTTGCGTACAGCCTCAACGGCTTCGCAATGCGGCTGCAGCACAGCCCGGCCATTTACTGACAATCACATCAATTGCCCAAAGCGTTACCGGCCAGATGTGAAAGCATATGCCAGCAAGAGCCATTTTGTGCATTGGCCGTCCGGGTCAGATCTTGCTAGGTAGCAGATTGAGGTGGGCAAATCGGTCGATCCAGGGTTCAGCGCGACCTGTGCTGGCCGCTGCTTTTCAGATCAGGATGATACTTGCTGGAACTGCGGGAAAAAGCCGGCGCTTCTGACCTCTCTGTTCAGGATTTCTGTTCAATCGGGCGCCAGCATATTGGATCGCGTGGACCTCTTCCGTACATTCGTCTGCGTCATGGAGTGCATGAGCTTCGCACGCGCGGCCGAGAAACTGGACATGCCGCGCTCCTCCGTGTCCGCCGCGATTTCGGAGCTGGAGCGGCGCGTTGACGCCCGCCTGCTTCACCGCACCACCCGCACCGTCTCGCCGACGCAGGAGGGCGCCGCCTTATACGCGCGTTGCCAGCGGGTTATCGCTGAAGTCGAGGACATGGAAACACTGTACCGCCGTACGGATGCGCAGCCATCCGGCCGCCTGCGGATTGATGCTCCAGGCTGGATTGGCCGGCTTGTCATTGCGCCGCGTTTGATCGAATTCCTCGAACTTTATCCGCATATTGAGATCGACCTGGGCTCCACGGACCGGCTGGTCAACCTTGTCCGGGAAAACGTCGACTGCGCCCTAAGAGTCGGCGTGTTGCAGGATTCCACGCTTATCGCCCGACGCATCGGCGTTCTGCCGCTGGTCAATGTGGCAAGTCCCGCCTATCTCGCCCGCCATGGCGCGCCATCCAGTCCAGTTGCGCTTCAGGAGCATTGGGGAATCCATTATTCCGGGCCTGGCGGCCGGACTGAACATTGGGAATGGATCGAGGCTGGCGTCGTCCGCACCGCGCGCCTGCGCGCCCGCATTACCGTGCGGAATGCAGAGGCCCATATCGCATGCTGTCTGGCGGGACTGGGCCTGATTCAGGTTCCCGCATACGATGTCCAGGACCTGCTGGCAGCCGGCAAACTGGTTGAGGTCCTGCCTGATCACCGGGCTGAACCGATGCCGATGAGTCTGGTATACCCACACCGGCAGCACCTGCCCAAGCGTTTGACCCTGTTTGCCGACTGGCTCGAGATGCTCCTGAAGCAACACATCAACGCCCCGGGGTTGCCCTCATGATCCCAGACATGCCTGGCCCCTCCCCGTCAGCCACCCGGTGGAACGCGGCCCTTCAGTCTGCTTGCGACGCGGCATGAACGGCCGGATATGGCCATTGCAGTCAGCATGATCCGGCAACAGGCCCGCATTTCGGGAAATCCCGGAATCGGCGCGTGCCGCCCCCTTGTCCGGTCACCGCCATATCGTTGAATCGGCGCCCCCGCGCCGGGGCATGCGCGCGGCGCTGGTCCGCGGGTTTGACAACGGGCGAAGAAACTGAAATCGAACGCGGGATCGCCAGAGAGGAGCCGTCATGTCCGCGGAGACGCTCACACTCAACAGTTCGCCGGGTGAAGTTCTGATTTATCTCGTTGATGATGACGAAGATTTCCGGGAAGAGATGGTGTTCGGACTCTCAGCACTCGGCCTGAACGTGCAGGGCTTCGGCGGCGCCGCAGACCTGTACCGGGCCTATGCGGCCAGACCCTCCACAATCGTTATTCTTGATATCGGCCTGGATGGGGAAGACGGCCTGTCCATAGCCGCCCATTTGCGGGCGTCTCAACCTGTCGGGATCATCATGGCCACGGCCAGGGGGGCCGTTGAGGACCGGGTCGGCGGCCTCCGGACTGGCGCGGACGCCTATCTGGTGAAACCTGTTGACGTGCGGGAACTGGCCGCCACCGTGGCGGCTGTGACTGCCCGCCTTGACAGGGACAGCCAGACTCCCCGGCAATCGCCAGAATGGGATCTGGTTGAAGGCGGCTGGGTGCTGACGGATGGCGCCGGTCATCGCCTCCGCCTGACGACAGCAGAACAACGTCTGCTCAGGCGCCTGTTCAACGCGCGTGGCGAGACCGTTGAGCGGCAAGCTCTCGTGGAGGCTTTGGGCGAGGACATTTATGATTTCAACTACGCACACCTGGATACGATTGTCAGCCGCCTGCGGAAGCGCGCCAAAAAAGCAGATATGACGCTTCCACTTCACGCCATTCGCGGAGCAGGTTTTACATTTTCCTCATAATATTACGGAATATTTTGCTGCTCTCCAGAATTACCCTTGGCTGCGCGGCGCAACTATTGCTACGGGCGCATTTGAAAATCTGCGACAGAAGATGTCAGCATTCGCCCCACGCCTGGAAACGCCAGCCTGTCGACGCCGCTGGCTGGCGTTGGCCGGGTTGCGGAAATCCCCGTGACGGCGGAACTGGCGCGGGCCATCAAAGCGCCCGACATCTCCAAATGACCACATGGGTTCAACCCTTCAGCGCCACGGGCCAATCTCCAGTCTGGAGGCCCCGAATTTTCACGCACCGCTGGGCTTTCCAGCGATGCCCCTCGCCAGATCCCGCTTCTGATCTTGCGCCGGCGCCCGGAGAACCGCAGCAAACCCACAGAACGCCTCGCCCACAGGGCAATCAGAATGTGGAACTGTCAGGTCTTTGTGCTGCGACAGGCCGCAAAGCAGAAAATATGCCAAGCAAAGTCACCGCCGTGGCGCCAGTTCCAGGATGGCTGCCTTGTACCAGGCCAAAGCCGGCTGCGAGGAAGAACGTCATGCGCAAGCACGGCATGCGTGCACGACACGCGTGATTGCCGCCCCTGGCCTGACTGTAGAAAAGGATGCTTCTGACCGCCGCCCGCAGGCCCTGACAGGATGCAGAATGCGCGCCGATTGGTATATTGGGTCAGCCATTTCTGCGTCTCAGGGAGAGCAGCCATGGGAATGGGACGGTTTATAGGGTTATTGCTTGTTGCGTACAGCATGGCGCCGCCAGGCGCGACAACCGCCAGCGCCCAGATGATGCCGGCAGCCTCCGCGATCTGCTCGGGAAAGCAGTCCTGCTTTATGGCCTTCAACGGCCGGGACCGGGGTTTTTGCCAGGCTTACGTTGAAGGCAAATCGTGCTTCATGTCGTTCAGCGACCGGACGGACATCGGCTGGTGCCAGCACATGCGCGAAGGCAAATCCTGCTTCATGGCTCTGGATGGCGCGGCGCGCGCGGACTGTTCGGCTGGCCGCTATCCACCGGATCACCGGCGCTGGCAATATCTCTGCCGGCGGTAGAAACAATGCAGGTGGCGGCAGGGTAGCCACCGCCCCGCTGATGGCGCTGGATGGGCCACACCCGCCTACGGCGCCCCCAGGGGCAGTTCGCGATCAGCCTGGCTGGCCAACTGCCCTGATTTTCTTTGTTTTGAATGCACGCCAATCGATCTGCCGGCTCCAGCCGACCGGAAGCTCCCTAATCATACAGGTAGTGGCGCGCCCATTGGGAGCGGGGAATCTCTGCGCCAATCGAATAGGACATCTTGTGGACGTCCATATGATGCGGCCCGGTTTCGCATTCGAATGCAAGATGAAACCACTTGCCGCGACTGCGGAAGACAGCCCCTTTGGCAACAATCCTGTTCCTGACCTGGACCTCTCGCCTGAACGTGTCGGCCACCACCTTGTCCACCAGGAAGCCGCGATGCTCCCTGCTGATCCTCAAACCCACTTCGGTGCCGCAGACTTCCTCAAGTCGCGTGTCGTATTCCAGGCGGTCGAACTGGGGGCGCAGCCTGGCGTCGTAAGCGACAGCAAAACTGCTTTGCAGGGCGAGTGCGGCGCTGACCAGCAGCGCCAGGGCCGGAAGGCCCGAGGGGTACCGAACGATCATTCGCCGATCTTCAATATCGGCGGCGCATCCCTGTCAACATGGCGATGCGCAGGGCTGGGCTGCGCTCCAGTTGCGCGATGCGCCTTGCGATGTGGCAGGGGCCCGCGCCAGCAGCGGCGCGACGTGCCCGTCGGCGCCTGTGGGCGCCGGGATCGCAACAGGCCGAACCGGCGCCGGCTGCGGCCTTGCTCCGGAGCAATCGCATGTAATCCAAAGTGCTAAATTGACGCTGATATGGTTCTGGCCGCCAACTTCCAGAGCTCGACGGCAGCGCACTGTGGTTACCCTGCAGCGATGCAGTCGATCAAACCGGAGAGACGAACTGCGCCGGCTTCCCAGCGGCCAGCGCAAGTGGTCCGGACAAATGGGAGTAAATGAATGCGCGCCATCAAGCTACTGGCCATTTCTGCCTTGCTCGTTGCCCCATTGGCCACCGTTGCCCAGGCAGAGCAAAAACCCAAAGCGGCGCCTGCGGCTTCACAGGCCACTGACGCCAAGAAGCAAGGCGGCCAGGCTGCGGCGCCCGCCAAGGAAGCGGCCAAGCCACAGGCCGCTCCCGCCGCAGCGCCCCAGAAAAAGTAAGTGCATACCCAAACCCGGTGCGTCTGACACATCGGGTTTGGGTAGAGCACAAGCAGCGCCTGAGATTTTCGGGCCATGGCTGCGCCTGCATCTTCGTGACCGTGAATCCCGAAGGCGGCGCCCCGCTCGCCATACGGAGCTTTCAGACAAAAACAACTGACGTGACGGCGTATGAGCCATGCCAGCGTGCAAATTGCCGGATACCGGAGTTCCGGGCAACCGCCCGAACCGGGCGGCAAATCCGGGCCCTGGGGAGGGTCATGACGGCGGCGGCTGGACAGAGGCCTGTTTTCCGCCTTTCGGCCGGGGGCCGCGCGTGGCTGACCCCGGCGCACGCCACGAAAAATGCGTGCTGAAACATCCACTCACCAGTTCTGGAGCCAATGGCGATGTGCGCGAGCCATTCAGACGCCGCAGTCACAACCCCACGTTCGGCTCCCCGGACCCTGATCCTTTACTTCAACGGCACCTTCGTAAACCGTCAGAACGGCGCGCATTCCCGTGTAAAATCGCTGCTCACCTTCCTGCTCGGCTGTGGCTGCGCCGTAACCATGTACAGCTACGCCAACCATGTCGAGTGCCCCTGGGGCCCGGAGGAGATCGCGCTGTTCAAACAGCAATTTCCGACCGTGCCGCTGGTGCTGGACCGCCGCACGTCGCTCCTTCTGTACTGGAGCAAAATTCGCAAGAAGCTCTTCGGCATGTTTCCAGCCCTGATACCACGACTGCTGAAACTGCGTCTGCCAGGCGCGACGCCCGGCTACGACGCGCTCCGCAAGAAACATCCAGACGCATTGTATATTGTAAATTACGCCAATGGATTGCTTGAGCTGAACGGCGTTCGCCCACGCGACTGCGCGATCGAGACGCACGACCTCGACTTTTTGCAGTTCAGCAAGCGGTTCAGGCATGAGATTACGAGCACCCGGATCATTGAGAAATTCCGGAGTGAGATTGGCTTACTTCAAAGCGCCGGGGCGCTGCTGTCGATCGCAAAGACAGAAACCGGCATGTTTCGGCTGTTCTTCCCGGACAAGCAGGTGTTTTTTCTGCCCAACTATCGTGCTGCCGGGCCGCAGGCCGGGGCAATCAGGGTATCCAGCCCAGGTTACGACTACGATATGCTGTTCGTCGGCTCGCGCAATCCGTTCAACGTCGATGGCATCGCCAGCTTTCTCGCCAGCCAGAGCGCATTGTTGCAGCGCTTCTCCCTGGCGATCGCGGGCGAAGTCAGCCTGAACCCCAGGATTATCGCGGCGGCTGCCGGCACAAATCATGTCAGCCTCCTGGGGTTTGTCGATGATCTGGACGCCCTCTACCCGCGTGTGAAAGTCGTGATCGCGCCCGTCGACGGCACGGGTTTGAAAATCAAGGTCATGGAAGCTCTGGCCGCGGGCAAGCCCGTTTTTGGCTCCCGCCATGCGCTGGATGGGCTGCCGCAAGGCAGCGACAGATGCGCCTTTCCGATTGAGCCCGCACAAATGGCGGCCATGCTGCTGGATCCGGTCCGGTTGGAAACGGCGTCCAAAGCGGCCCTCGCCTATTCGCAAACCCCGTCGATTGCCGGCGATCTCGCCGATTTCCAGACCTTTCTCAACCAGGTGGGCCTCAGCCAGACCTCGCAGACGCCTCTGCCGCCCCCCTGGCGCCCCTGACCATGGCGCGCCTTCGGGCACAGCCGCCTGGCCAGGCCCCGGCGGCCTGCGGCTTCAACGACCAGCGTCCGATGCCAGCGCCCGCACGACCTGCTCCATAAACCTGGCGGCGGCGACCGGCAGGGTCCGCCCGCGCAACTGGCCGACGACGGTCTGCGCCGGCGCCATGTCGCGGGCGTCGATCTCACGCGCGACCAGTTGTTCATTCTCGTGCGGCACGCCGGCGCGTATCTGGAACGTCACCACATGCTCACGCATGGCGTAGCTGCGCATTACCTCGAACGAGCCGGTTTCCAGCGCAACCTGCACCGGCAATGAAACGCGCAGCCGCGCCGCATCCAGCAGATAGCGGATGGCGAGGCTGCGGTCGGGCATGACCACCGGCCAGCGCAGGCAATCGCGCAGCCGCACCGGCCCCCGGGTCGCGGCCAGCGGATGATCCGCCGCGACGATGGCGCAGACCGGCTGCTCCAGCACCAGCAGCGGCATGAACTCCGGCGCCGGCGGCGGCTGCAGCACCACCGCGAGATCCGCTTCGAATGCAGTTAGCGCGGCAACGACGTGCGCGTGATCGCGCACCATCAGATTGAACGACACCAGCGGGTGAGCGGCGCGATAGGCGGCGATCTCGGCCGGCAGAAATTCGTGGGCGAATGCCTGGCTGCACGCCACCGAAACGTGGCCGCGCCGCTCGCCCGACAGATCGGCGATCTGCGAGCGGATGCGTTCAAAATCCGAGAGCTGGTCGCGGATATGGCGCACCACCAGCTCGCCCGCCGGATTGAGGCGCATGCCCTGGGGCAGGCGCTCAAACAGGGTCACGCCCATTTCCTGTTCAAAATCCTGGATCTTGCGGGTGAGCGCCGAGGGCGTCAGCGCCAGCCTTTCGGCGCTTTTGCGGATCGAACCGCTCTTCGCCACGTCGAGAATGCACGCGAACGTTCTGAGATGCTTCATCGTCCCTGCTTCCCGTGGGGCCCCATGCATGTCCGGCGTCAGATCGCATGGCGTTGCGTTTTAAGAAACACATTGTTCGAAAACGGGCAATAGACGGCAACAGGATGGAGCACCAACCTGTTCCGGCGATCACATCACGCCGGAGTTGCCAATGCCCGCCGATCTGGACGACCTGTCGCCCGACAACCTGCCGTTCGCCGACCTGTCGTCACGGGTCGCCGCATACCTGGCGGGCCGCGACGCGCTTGCCGATCTGCGGGCGACGCACGCCGCCATCAGCGCCGCCACCGCTTCGCACGCCTGGATTTCGGTCACGCCACTCGCGGCTGTCGAAACGATGCTGGCGGCGGCGCGCCGCCGTCTGGCCGCCGGCGCGGATCTGCCGCTGTATGGCGTTCCCTTCGCGGTGAAGGACAACATCGACGTCGCCGGCCTGCCCACGACCGCCGCCTGCCCGGCCTTCGCCTATACGCCGGCTGTTTCGGCGACAGCCGTGGCGCGTCTGGTTGCGGCTGGCGCCATTCCCGTTGGCAAGACCAATCTCGACCAGTTCGCCACCGGGCTGAACGGCAGCCGCTCCCCTTATGGCATCCCTGCGTCGGCGCTTGACCCGGCGCTGGTTTCCGGCGGCTCCAGCTCCGGCTCGGCCATCGCCGTCGCCGCCGGTCTCGCGCCATTCGCCCTCGGCACCGACACCGCCGGCTCGGGCCGGGTTCCCGCCGCCTTCAACAATGTGGTCGGGCTGAAGCCGACAAAGGGCCTGGTCAGCACGAGCGGCGTCACGCCCGCCTGCCGCAGCCTCGACTGTGTCTCGGTTTTCGCGGCGACCGTCGCCGACGCCCTGCTGGTCACCCGCATCATCGCCGGCTTCGACGCCGCCGATCCGTATTCCCGCCGCGCGCCTGCGGATGCGCTGGCGACGCCGGCGGTCGCGCCCTTCCGCTTTGGCGTGCTGGACCCCGAAACCCTGGCCTCGTGCGATGTCATCGTCCAGGCGGCTTACGCGCGCTCAATCGCGCGACTGGAAGCGATCGGCGGCGCGGCGGTGGCCATTGACTGGACGCCCCTGCGCCAGGCGGCCGCGCTGCTTTATGAGGGCCCGTGGGTCGCCGAGCGGCTGGCGGCGATCGGCGATTTTCTCGCCGGCAACGCCGCCAGCGTTCACCCCGTCGTGCGCGAGGTTATCGCCCGGGGCGAGAACTGGTCTGCCGTCGACGCCTTCCAGGCGCAATACCGGCTGGCGGCCCTGCTCCGCCAGGCCGAAGCGATCTGGAGCGCCGTCGACATCGTGCTGACGCCCACCGCGCCAGAGCACCCGTCCATCGACGCCATGCTGGCTGATCCCGTCGGCTGCAATGCGCGGCTTGGCCTGTTCACCAATTTCGTCAACCTGATGGATCTGGCCGCGCTGGCCGTTCCATCCGACCTGACTTACGCCGGGCGTCCCACCGGCGTCACCCTTGTCGGTCCCGCTTTCAGCGACGGCAGGCTCGCCGCCATTGGCGACCTGCTGCACCGGGCCGCGCCGGCAGCCTCGCTTGGGGCAACGCGCCAGGCCCTGGCGGCGACCGCGCAGGTCGCGACAACACAAGTCGCGACAACGCCGCGCGCAGGCGTGACGCTGGCGGTGGTCGGCGCCCATCTGCGCGGCGAGCCGCTCAACTGGCAATTAACCGATCGAAATGCCGAATTTTTGGGCGCCGCGAAAACAGGCGACGGCTACAGCCTCTATGCGCTTGCGGGAAGCACGCCTGCCAAGCCCGGCCTGCTGCGCGACGGCGGCCGCGGCGGCGTCGCCCTCGAACTGTGGCGCCTGACGCCGGAGGCCTTTGGCACATTTGTTGCAGAGATACCTGCGCCGCTGGGCATTGGCTCGGTGGAACTGGAGGACGGCTCGGTCGTGAAGGGCTTTCTCTGCGAACCCCACGCCGTCGCGGGCGCCCGCGACATCACCGGTTTTGGCGGCTGGCGCGCCTTTTTGACCGCCGCCCGCGCCGCCTGACCGGCGTCTGATCAGAACCCCGCCTGAAGCCAGGCAAAGGAGCCACATCATGATCCAGCGCAGACAGTTCCTGATGGGCGCCATGGCCGCCCTCGCCGCCCCGGCCGTCATCAGCACCGGCGTCCGCGCCCAGTCCGGCAAGCCGGTCGTCATCCGCATGGGCGCGCTCAAGCTCATCCACTCCATCGCGCCCTATTTCTATGAGCAGTTCACCCCGGCCGGTTACCGCATCGACGTCATTCCCTTCGAAAGCCCGACCGAGGGCAAGAATGCCGTCGTCACGAAGTCCGTCGATTTTGGCATGTTCGGCATCGCCGCCGGCCTGCTCGGCGCCTCGGCCGGCGAGCCGGTGGCGCTGATCGCCGGCGCCTGCAACAAGGGCGTCGGCGTCGTCGCCGGCAAGGACAGCGGCATCAATTCCATCAGGGGTCTGAAGGGCAGGCGCGTCGCCATCTGGCCGGGCTCCACCCAGGAGATGTTCATCCTCGAACGCCTTTCCCAGGAAGGCATGTCGGTGAAGGACATCACGCCGGTGCGCATTTCCTTCTCGGAGATGCACGCAGCGCTCGCCCGGGGCGACGTCGACGCCTATGTGGGCGCCGAACCTGGCCCAGGCGTCAGCCTCGCCGCCGGCATCGGCAAGATCGTCGAATATCCTTACGGCACGCCGCTGGGCGCGCTGAACATGATCACCGCCGCCCACAAGGACACGCTGGCGGCGCGGCCGGAACAGGTGAAGGTGCTGCTGGAGGTGCATCGCAAGGCCTGCGAATTCGCCATGGCCAACCGCGACCGCATGGCCGCCATGGCTGTCGCGAAGCTGGGCCAGAAGCCGGAAGCCATCGCCCGCTCCGTGCCCAACGTCGATCTGGTGTGGGACTTCACGCCCGAGGACCGCAAGCGCGGCGAAACCTACGCCCAGCGCATGCTTGACCTGAAGCAGATCCGGCGGCTGCCCGATTTCGCCACCTTCTTCCAGACCGGCGCCATCGACCAGATTGGAGGACGCGCATGAGCATCGTCATGCAGGGGGCGCCGCCCGCGGCGCGCGGTCATGGCCGCATCTCCACCACCCGGCTGCGGGAATTCGGCGGCCGGACCGGCCAGATCGCCCTGGCCCTTGCCTTTCCCGCCGCCATTCTCGCTGGCTGGCACTTCGCCACCGCTGGCGCGGCCTACAGCCTGGTGCCGCCGCCGGCGGAAGTCGCCCGCGCCTTCTGGGACCTTGCTTTCGGCGGCATCAACGACGACGCCTTCAGCCAGACCTTGCTGACCCATGTGCTGGCGTCGGTGGGGCGGGTGCTCGGCGGCTTTGGCCTCGCCGTGCTCGTGGCGCTGCCGCTCGGCCTGCTAATCGGCCGCGTGCCGTTCGTGCGGCAGATGCTGGACCCGACCCTGCAACTGCTGCGGCCAATCCCGGTGACCGCCTGGCTGCCGCTGGCGATGATCCTGTTCGGCATTGGCCCGCGTTCGGCGTTCTTCCTGGTGTTCCTCGGCGCGTTCTATCCCATCCTCATCAATACGGTGTTTGGCGTTCGCGCCGTGGAGACGCGGCTGTTCGAGGCGGCGAGCATGCTTGGCTGCAAGGGCCCGGCGCAGTTCAGCCGCGTGGTTTTGCCAGCTTCGCTGCCGGCCATCTTCACCGGCCTGCGTCTTGGCCTCGGCTTCGCCTGGGTGGTGATCGTCATCGGCGAGATGACCGGCGTCCAGACCGGCCTTGGCGCCATCATCATGGAAGCCCGCCAACTGTCGCGCACGGAGATCGTCATCGCCGGCATGATCGCCATCGGCGCCCTCGGCTTTCTCTCCGACCGCCTGGTGATGCTGCTGGGCCGCCGCCTGCTTTCCTGGAGTCCGAACCATGTCTGAACCGACCATTCCGATCCTCGAAATGCGCAATGTCAGCAAGAATTTCGATTTCTCGGGGCAGCGCATCCAGGCGCTGGCCGGCGCCAACCTCACGGTGCGCAAAGGCGAATTCATCTGCCTCATCGGCGCCTCGGGTTGCGGCAAGTCCACCCTGCTGCGCATCGCCGCCGGCTTCGAGCAGCCGACCTCGGGCGAGGCGCTGATGTGGGGCAAGCCGATCAGCGGCCCGGACCCGTCGCGCGGCATGGTGTTTCAGGACTACGGCCTGTTTCCCTGGCTGACCGTGCGCGGCAATATCGGCTTCGGCCTCGCCGCCCGCGGCCGCCCGAAGGCCGAGATCCAGGACACGGTCAGCCGTTATGTCGACATGGTCGGCCTCGGCAAGTTCGCGGACGCTTACCCCCACCAGCTCTCCGGCGGCATGAAGCAGCGGGTCGCCATCGCCCGCGTGCTGGCCAATGACGCGGAGGTGGTGCTGATGGACGAACCCTTCGGCGCCCTCGACGCCATGACCCGCGACCGCCTGCAGGACGAATTGCTGGGCCTGTGGGCCAGCACCGGGCTGACCGTGCTGTTCGTCACCCACTCCATCGAAGAGGCGGTGTTCCTGTCCGACCGCGTTGTGGCCATGTCGCCGGGGCCGGGGCGCATCGACAGTGAACTGCAACTGGATCTGCCACGCCCCCGCGACGTCGCCTCGCCAGCGTTCAACGCCATTCGCGGCGACCTGAACCAGCGTCTGCACAGCCACCACGCCCGCAAGGCGGCGTGATCCGGCGAAAGATCACGGGAACCCGAAAAGTTTGGGCGGGATGCGTTTCTGGTTGAACGGATCCCGCTCCGGTGTGCTTGCCAAACCCACCATCGCAGGAGCGGTCATGACCGATGCAGCCACACGCGACGCCCCGCTCCCGCCCCAGGCCGGAAGCTGGCGCGAGGGGAAGAACAGGCGCGATGGGGAGAGCTGGCGCAATTGGGGGAGGGGGAAGCTGGACGCCGCCTACAACAATTCCGTCGCGGTAGCGGACAGCGCCGCCTGGCTGGCGCAATGGACGGCCCGCAGCGCGACGCTCAGGGCCCGGCAGCCCGAATTGCTCGACCTGCCCTATGGCTCCGCCCCCCGCAATCGCATCGATATCTTCCGCTCTGGCCAGGACAACGCGCCGCTGTTTGTCTTTATTCACGGCGGTTACTGGCAGCGGAACAGCAAGGAGATGTTCTCCTGCATGGCGGAAGGGTTGCTGGCGCACGGCGTTGACGTCGCCCTGCCCGGCTACACGCTGGCCCCGCAAGCCTCTCTGACGCACATCGTTGGCGAAATCCGCGCGGCTATCCGCTGGCTGCGCGACCAGGGACCCGCGCGCGGCGTTGCCCGCAACCAGCTGATGGCGTCCGGCTGGTCGGCGGGCGGGCACCTGGCGGCGTGCTGTCTGGACATGGCGGAGGTCGACGCCGTGCTGGCCATTTCCGGCATTCATGATCTGGCGCCGATCGCCGCCAGCTATCTGGACGACGCCCTCAGGCTTTCCGCGGATGAGATCGTCGGGTGCAGCCCGCTTCACCGGCCGGCGGCCGCGCGCGCCGCGCCGCTGGCGCTTGCCTGGGGGCTGCATGAACTGCCCGAATTGCAGCGCCAGTCCCGGGCGCTGGCGGAAGCCAGCGCGGCGGCCGGCCGGCCCTGTCGCGCCGCGCCTGTCGCTGGCGCCAATCATTTCACCATTCTTCAGGAACTGGCCCGGCCGGATGGCGCGCTGACCGCGCTGGCGCGCGACATGTTGCGCGCATCCCGATTACCTGCGCAACCCTGGGCAAAAGTCCCCGAAACCGGGGCCGCCCTCTCCTGAACCGGCCCGCTTCGCCTCGCCCGCCCGCTGGCCACCTGGCGGGCGGGAGCGGCTCGCACGGGCATACTTGGACTTGCGACGCTCGACGATGCGCAAGCCCGGATGCGCATCAGTTCACCTGCCGGCCTTCGACATTCCAGAACGGTTCGCGAAGCCTGGCCTTGTCGACCTTGTTGACGCTTGACAGGGGCAGGCCATCACTACGGAACTCAACGCTCCGTGGGCATTTGTAGCCGGCGATGAGCGTCCGGCAATGGGCGACCAGCCCGTCGGCATCCAGGTCGGCGCCCTCGCGCGGCACGATAACCGCGTGCACCGCTTCGCCCCATGTGGCGTCCGGCACGGCGATCACCGCGCACTGGGCCACGTCGGGATGTTGCAGGAGCGCATTCTCCACCTCGGTGGAATAGATGTTTTCTCCGCCCGAAATGATCATGTCCTTGGTGCGGTCGACCACATACAGGTAGCCATCCGCATCAAGCCGCCCGGCGTCGCCCGTATGCATCCAACCGCCGCGCATGGCGGTGGCGCTCTGCTCCGGCTTGCCCCAGTACCCCAACATCACATTCGGCCCCCGCACGATGATCTCTCCGACCTCCCCGGTCGGAAGAGCGCGATCCTCCGCGTCGACAATGCGCACCTCGACCCCCGGCGCGGGCCGGCCGGCGGAGCGCAACCGGTGGCTTGCCGGGCCATCCGGCTGGTGATCCTCCGGCCCGAGGCGGGCCACAAGGGGCGATGTTTCCGTCATGCCGTAGGACTGGGCGAAACGGGCCTTGGGAAACCGGCGAATGGCCTCGCGCAGCAGCGTCTCCGGCATCGGAGACGCGCCATAGCTGATCAGCTCAAGACTGGACAGGTCATGGGCGTCAAACTCCGGGTGGCGCATGACCATGGCGAGCATGGTGGGCACGAAGGTCGCGGCTGTCACCTTTTCCCGCGCGATGGTTCGCAACACATCGGCCGGCGCGAACGCCGGCAGCACAATATGCCGCCCCCCGGCAAGGGTTGTTGAGAAAACCCGGCCGCCCGCCGCCAGATGAAACAGCGGCCCGGCGTGCAGGCTCGCCGGAGGCGGCATCGGGCCTGAGGCCGTCATATTGCTGCGTATGCTCGCCAGCAGGTTTGCGTGGCTCAGCATCACCCCCTTGGCGCGGCCCGTGGTGCCGCCCGTATAGAACAGGCAGGCAAGATCATCATTGCCCCGTTCAGCGTCGGCGCAGGGAGAGCTGCCCGCCAATTCGGCCTCATAGGACAACATGCCGGGCGGCGCGTCCGCATCGCCGGCGTGCAGGGCCAGCTTCAGATCCGGCAGGGCCTGGCGAAGCGACCCGGCCAGATGGATGAAGGCATCATCCACGATCAGGACGGCAGGCCCGGAATCCGCAGCCTGGTACAGCAGTTCCGGCAGGCTGTGCCGGGTGTTCATGGGGCAGATGACGCCGCCGCTCCAGAGCGCGGCGTAGTAATACTCAAGATATCGGTGGCTGCTGTGCCCCAGCATGGCGATGCGATCTCCGGCAACCACGCCATGGGCGCGGAACACGGACGCAAGGCGCGCCACCCGGTCGCCGAACTGGCTCCAGGTCCAGCGCTGCCCGCCAAACACCACCGCTACGGCGTCTCCCTGCCCGGCGCAGGCGCGCCTCAGGCCTTCGGTCAGATGCATGTATTTCCTCCGCCACACACAGTGCGGGCATGGACGCCGGACAAGGCGGCGAGCCCGGGCGGTCGCGTCCCAACAGTTGCGCCGTCACGTTGGCGGCGCCACATGCCAGACGGCGGCCGCCTGGATGATCCGGATCAGGCGCCGCCGTTGACCACCAGGCACTGGCCGCTGACGTAGTCACTGTCGGGGCTGCAGAACAGGTAGACAGAGCCCGCCGCCTCTTCCGGGGTTCCGCCCCGTCCAAGCGGGATCATCTGGTTCAGCGCCGCGATCCGCCCGCCCTGGACGCCGACCTTGATCTGCCGGCCATCGACGTCGATCGTCCCGCTGTCGCCCGCCTGCAGCGGCTGGGTCAGCCGCGTCTGGATATAGCCAAACGCCACCGCATTGACGGTGACCGCATAGCGTCCCCACTCCTTGGCGACAGCTTTGGTGAGGCCAACCACGCCGGCCTTGGCGGATGAGTAATTCGACTGCCCGGCATTGCCGTTCACCCCGGAGGTCGAGGAGATATTGACGACCTTGCGCACCACCCGCAGGCCCCTGGCTTTTTCGGCTTCGGTCGCGGTTTTCAGGTGGTCAAAGAAGGCGCGCAGAATTCGGAATGGGGCGCTCAGGTGCAGATCAATGATCGCATCCCATTGCTCATCCGACATTTTCTGGATGACGTTGTCCCACGTATAACCGGCGTTGTTCACCAGTATGTGGCAATCGCCGAAGGTATCGACGGCAGTCCTGACGATGCGGTGGCCAAAGTCCTTGTCGGAGACGTCGCCGGCGCAGGCCACGGCCTTGCCGCCGCTGTCCTGGATCAGGGTCACGGTTTCCGCGGCTGGCGCCTCATCCAGATCGTTGACGACGATGCTCGCGCCTTCCCTGGCCAGGCGCAGCGCGATCTGCTGCCCAATTCCGCGACCAGACCCCGTAACGATCGCGACGCGACCCTCAAGCTGCCTCATGTATTCCATCCCTTGTCTTCCGGCCTGTTGTTCAGGCTGCGGTATTGTTGAACGCCCCGGCGGGTCACAGCCCCCCTCAGGTCCGCCATGAACCGCCATTTTGCCGACAGGTTGCAGGCGCCTGAAACCGTTTGCGCTTTAAAATTCTATTGAACGTTCAATAAAATTGATATGTAGTGAATCGCATGTCAAGAGCACGTTCCCGGGGCTTCCTCTCCGGGAGCGCGTTCCAGCAGAACGTAACTGCGAACAGGGCTGTCAGCTTTCATGGATGCAACGGTGCGGGTCAAACGCTATCAGGACAAACGTCAGGAGGTTATTCGGGCCGCCGGCAGCGTATTCGCGCGGCGGGGCTATCACAATACTTCCCTGAACCACATCGGGGCCGAACTCGGAACGACCGCGGCGGCGCTGTATTATTACGCCAAATCGAAAGACCAGCTTCTGGACAACTGTCGCAAACAGGCCCTCCAGTCGATCGAGGCGGCGCTGGCTGAAGGACAGCAGAAGGGCGTCAACGGCTATGGCCAGGTCCGCATCTTCTTCGAGCGCTATGCGGAGCTGATCTGCAGCGACTTCGGACGTTGCCTCGTCCTGATCAATCTCAACGACATCCCCCAGCCGCTTCGCGACAGCAGCCGTGAACGGCAACGCGCCCTGCATCGCGATGTCCGCAACCTCGTGCGCGCCGGCATTGAGGATGGCTCCATCCGCCCCTGCGACCCGTTGCTGACCACCAGCATGTTGTTCGGCGCCTTCAACCATCTGACGAAATGGTGGCGCCCAGACGGCCCGCGCCCGTTGCAGGCCGTGGCGAAGTCTTATCTGGACGCGCTTGCCACAGGAATTGCCCAGGAAGGCGCTGCCGGGACGGGAGCGCCGCCGACCGGCGACTAGAGCCGTTTTCCGATCCATATTGCCCGGCAACGGCTGCTGTTTTCCTTGTTTTGAGTGCGTTCTGACCGACCAGACATTGCCGTCTGGCTGGCAACCGCGCCGGGGGGCACTGGCCAGCATCTGGATGCTCCCGGCCCCAGTGCGATCAATGATCGTCTGCAAAGGAGAGGAAGATGTCAGGCATCAGAGCTGTTCTGGCTCCCGTATTCGCCGCCGCGATCTTGTCCTGCGGTCCCCCCGCCGGAGCGGCGGAATACAGCAAGGGCGCCAATGATCGGGAAATACGGATTGGCCACACCGTTCCCTATAGCGGGCCCGTATCAGCCTACGGCGCCGTCGGGCATCTCAGCGCCGCCTATTACGAGATGATCAATGCGCGCGGCGGCGTCAACGGACGCAAGATCAGGTTCATCAGCCTGGACGACGCGTACAATCCGGCGAAAACCGTTGAGCAAACCCGCAAGCTCGTCGAGCAGGATGAAGTGTTCGCCATGATCGGCCAGGTGGGCACCGTCACAAGCTCCGCCGTCCAGAAATATCTGAACGCCAAAAAGGTTCCGCAGCTGCTCATCGCCTCTGGCGCCTCGAAGTGGAACGATCCGGAGAACTATCCATATTCAACAGCGCTTTATGCGCTCTACGAAATGGAAGGACGGGTGTTCGCCCAACATCTTCTGAAGCACAACCCCAAGGCCAGGGTGAGCATCCTGATCCAGAATGATGACGCCGGGCGTGATTACGCGAAGGGGTTCCGGGATGGCCTCGGGGCGGCCGCCGCGTCGATGATCGTCAAGGAACTCAGCTACGAAACATCTGAAACAACCATTGATTCCCAGATTGTCGCCCTGAAAGCCACCGGCGCCGACACGCTCTTCCTGATGGCGACGCCCAAATTCGGCGCCCAGGCGATCCGGAGAATTGCCGAAACCGGCTGGAAACCGCAGGTTTATCTTGCGGCCGTGACGGCATCCATCGGCACGGTGCTGCGGCCGGCGGGCCCGGAGAATGCCAAAGGCTTCCTCAGCGCCTTTGCTTTCAAGCGCGCGGATGATCCTTACTGGGCCAATGCGCCGGATGTGATCGCCTACAAGAAATTCTTCGATGAATGGTACAAGCATGGCAACATCTCGGAAAGCAGCAATGTGATCGCCTATGCAACGGCCTATCTGACAGTGCGTCTGCTTGAACAGTGCGGCGATAACCTGACGCGGGAAAACCTGCTGAAACAGGCAACGAACCTGTCTGAGGTTGAATTGCCCATGCTCCTGCCCGGCATCCGGGTGAATACGTCGCCTGCTGATTATTCGCCCATTCGCCAGATGCAGATTGGACGCTTCAACGGCGTGAGCTGGGTGATGGAAGGTGAGCTGATCAGCGCCGACATGCGGTGAACGAGGTTTCAGGACCGGAGAAGGCTGGCGTCGCGCATGACGCCGGCAACGCCCCGCCTGGACGTCGATCGGGGGCGCTGATCCGGCGGTGGCCGCCTGGCGTCACTGGCTCCTTCCGCGCCCCAACTGGCCGCAGAAACAGTCGTTGGCCGCACCGGAGAATTTGACAGCAGGATCCGGAGTGCCTGCGGCCCGCGCCCGTCGCATGGTGTGGCAGAGCCAGCAGGAACCGTGACCGGAGCGTGCGGCCCGAAAGGAATGCCATGCCTCTCCAGAACCGCGTCACGCCGTTTGGCGAGATCGTCGCCATCGCCCAGCGGGGTCTGTTTACGGGCAATCGCGGCATCATCCACGACCCGGCGACGAAGACCCTGCTGGCCAGACGTTGGGCGACGCGGGCCTGGCTTGTGTGCGACTGCGCCTACAGGGGCCGGCGTCGCGCCGTCATGGCGCGTCGGTCATGGACGGAGCTGTTTTTCCTTGATGAAGCCGTGGCGCTCGCCGCCGGGCACCGCCCCTGTTTTCTGTGCCGCCGTGAGGCCGCCAGGCGGTTTCAGGCGTGCTGGGCCTCAGCGCGGGGCGAGATGCCCCCCTCCGCCGCGCAGATGGATCGCGTGCTCCACGCCGAGCGTCTCGATGCCGAACGTCCCGATCATGCGCGCAAGCGCCTGCATCCGCCCATGCGGCCTCCTGCGGACCTGCCGGACGGGGCGGTTGTTGCTGTCGGCGGCGAGGCCTGGGTCCTGCGGGGGGGCCTTGGCCATCGCTGGACCGCCGAAGGTTATGGGAGACCGGAAGTTCTGCGCACCGCGGACTGGCTGCTCACCCCGCCGTCGACTGTTCTGACCCTGACGGCGGGCTACCAGCCCGTGCTCCACCCCTCGATCAGCGCCACGCGCCCCAGTCTGGGCGACGGTGGGTCGTTTTGAGGCCCCTTGGCCCGATGTCGCCCAGGGCGCCGCGCGAAGGCGCCACACGCAAAGACATCGCGCACATGAAACGTCACGCGCAAACGCCAGCAGAACCGCAAGGAGGCGGTGGCATGAAGCAGCACTCCATCAACGCCATCGCCCCGGCGCCTACGGATATGTCCGTGGAAGCGCGGGTCGCCGCCTGCGACTGGCGGGCGCTCGCCAGCGAAATCGACAGCTACGGCTGCGCGGTCATGCCGAAACTGCTCACGCCGGCGGAATGCGGCGACATTGCCGCGCTCTATGGCGATGAGCGCCATTTCCGCAGTCATATCATCATGGCGCGGCACGGTTTCGGGAAGGGCGAATATCGCTACTTCAAATATCCGCTGCCGGACCTGATCGGCAGCCTCCGCACGGCGCTTTATCCGCGTCTCGCCGCCATCGCCGACGACTGGAACGGGCGCATGGGAATCGACCAGCGCTTCCCCGCCGATCACGCCTCGTATCTGCAACAATGCCACGACGCCGGCCAGAGCCGGCCGACGCCGCTGCTGCTGCAATATGGCCCCGGCGACTTCAACTGCCTGCATCAGGACCTTTACGGCGACCTGTCGTTCCCACTCCAGGTGGCGATCCTGCTTTCCGAGCCAGGGCGCGACTTCACCGGCGGCGAATTCGCGCTCACCGAACAGCGGCCGCGCATGCAGAGCCGGGTTGAGGTGGCGCCATTGCGGCAGGGCGACGCCATCGCCTTTGCGGTCCACAACCGGCCGGTCCGGGGCGCAAAGGGCAATTATCGCGTCAATCTGCGTCATGGCGTCAGCCGCGTCCGCTCGGGGATGCGCCACACCGTCGGGATCATCTTTCACGACGCCCGCTGAGCGGACAATGCTGGGCGCACGCCTTGTCTGGCGCCATGGGCGGGGAAAGCGCCGCCGAGACGGCATGCCCCGCCCGCGTCCGCTTTCATTGTCCCCCTCAGGCGTTGTTGAGATCGACGCGGGGTCCGCCCTGGCCGAGCAGGTGGGCAGCGGCGCGCCAGGCATGACTGGCGACCTGGTCCATCCGGCGCGTTGCATCGATCCGCGTGAGCGCCTCTGACGCGGTCAGCTTGCCAGACGCCACGGCGGCGAGCGCCTCAGCCCGGAGCCCCCGCTGCATCTCCCCGAGCTGTTTCGCCGCGGCGGCCATTCTCGCCAGCGCCGCCGCGTCCGGCGCCGATGGGGTCCAGCCAATGGACGCCGCCTGGGTGCTGAGCGCGGTTTCCGTGGCGATGGCGCCGGCAATTGTCCGGACGTCGCGCAGCGTCGCATCGCAAAGCGCGACGGCGGCGCTCTCCGGCGCATCGGCCGGGATGGCGCCGGGTGGCTCTGCGCCAAGCGCCTCGATCAGGCGCGCGACATGATCGAGCGCGTGCAATGTGCTGGTCAGACGCAGGCGCTCCTCCGCGCTTTCCGGCTTTTCCTCCAGCCCGGAGAGGAACGCCCATACTTTCTCCAGCGTGGCGGCGGCGGCCCCGGTTTCGACCGCGCCCCTGCCGCCGGCGAGGGCGGCGGAAGCCGAAGCAGCCGTGGTTTCCAGAACATCAGCCACAACCCGCCGCGCCGTTTCGACAGCGATCACCGGGCTGGCGAGCGCGCTGGGATCAAGCGCGCGCTCCAGCGCCGTTTCCCGCGACGGCAACATCCGGGTGACCACCCGGGTGAACCATTGGGTGGCGGGCAGGAGAACGGCGACGCCGATCACATTGTAGGCGGTGTGATAGGCCGCCAGCAGGGTCGTGCCGTCGAGCGTCGACGACAGGCCCTGCATCAGCCGCGTGGTCAGCGGAAACGCCGCGATGGCGATGAGCGCCGCGATCAGCTTGAACAGTACATAGGCCAGGGCCAGACGCTTCGCGGTGACGCTGGCCCCAATTGCCGCCAGCGCCGAACTCGTCGCCGTGCCGATATTCTGGCCGATAATCAGGGCCGCGCCCTGCTCCAGGCTCACCGCGCCGGCAAAAAAGGCGGAGATGGTCACGGCGATGGCGGCGGTCGACGATTGCATTACCGCGGTCATGGCCAGGCCGACGAAGATCAGGACCATCAGGCTGCCCATGCCGGGCAGCCAGTTGACCCCAGGCATGCCCAGCACAGCCGGCAGATCGGAGGGGTGCAGGCTTTCGGCGAGGCCACCCATCCCCTGCTGAAGCGTGGTGAGGCCGTAGAGCACCAGGGCAAAACCCGCCAGGGCGCCGCCGCTCGCGGCGATGCGGCCGCTGGCCAGCAGCCGCGTCAGCGCGCCCACAAAAATCAGCGGCAGGGCATAGGTGGACAGCGAGACCCGCACGCCGATCAACGCCACCAGCCAGCCGGTGCCCGTGGTGCCGACATTGGCGCCGAACACCAGGCCAAGCCCCTGGGGGAAAGTCAGCAGGCCGGCATTGACCAGGCCGATGGTTGTCATCGTCACCGCGCTTGACGATTGCACCAGCAGGGTAATGACCGCGCCCCAGAAGGCGCCGGAGACCGGCGTGGCCGCCGCCTTGCCCAGCACCGTGCGCAGCGAGGAGCCGGCAAGGGCCTTCAGGCCGTCGGTCATGACGGTCATGCCGAGCAGAAACAGCCCGACGCCGCCAAGAATGACAACAAGTGTCGACATGAGCGCCCTTCCGCCTGCCCAGCGCAATCTGGACGTTTCCGGGCAACCGGACGCACGATACCGCCCCGGTTCCCTGCTTCACCACGAACCGGAGCCAGAAACCGCTTCGGGCTTCGATGACCGTAAAGACGCCGGCGGCCCCAGGACCTGACCGGGCCGCCCTGCCGGAGCCCGCAGGCGCCACAAGGCGCCAAAGCCATCAGATATCGCGAGCAATTGAAAGCTGAATCCGGGCCGCGGAACCCGCGTCAATCAATGCGAACGGGAATTCGACGGGATTTCGCGTCCGCCGCATCTTGCCAAAAAGGCCTTCGCTTGTCATGTGACGGCTTAATGACGGCGCCAGCCAGGCGCCGGCTGACGCGATGTCTCCAGTGCGACCATGGCCGACACCACACTCATGCTATCGCGTCCAGCGTCTGCCCCGGTAACGGGGACCCAGCGCGCGCAAAAAACCAGCTTCGCCGCATTTGCCGGATTCTTCGGGCTGCTCGCGGCTGGCCTCGCCTATGCGGCCTTCAGCCTTTACAGCGACGTCATGGCGGCGGATGCGCCGGCCATCGCGCTGACGCCATTCGCCCTGCTTGTACTGGCCCTGCTGATCGCGCTCGGCTTCGAATTCGTCAACGGCTTCCACGATACGGCGAACGCGGTCGCCACGGTCATCTACACCAATGCGCTACCCGCCAACGTCGCCGTGATATGGTCCGGCGTCTTCAATTTCCTCGGGGTGCTGTTCTCCAGCGGGGCGGTGGCATTTGGCGTCATCGCGCTGCTTCCGGTCGAGCTGATCCTGCAAGCGGGCACGGGAGCCGGCTTCGCCATGGTGTTCGCCCTGCTCATCGCGGCGATCATCTGGAACCTCGGCACATGGGCGCTCGGCCTCCCCGCCTCCAGCTCGCACACGCTGATTGGTTCGATCATCGGCGTCGGCGTCGCCAATGCGCTGTTTGCCGGCCAGAACGGGACCTCGGGCGTCGACTGGTCGAAGGCCACCGAGATCGGCTGGTCGCTGCTGCTGTCGCCCCTGTTCGGCTTTTGCATGGCGGCGCTGCTGCTGCTGGCCCTGAAATTTCTCGTGCGCAAGCCGGAACTCTATGCCGAGCCCAAAGGCGCCCAGCCGCCATGGTGGATCCGCGGCGTGCTGATCGCCACCTGCACCGGCGTTTCATTCGCCCATGGCTCCAACGACGGCCAGAAGGGCATGGGCCTGATCATGCTGATCCTGATCGGCGCCGCGCCGACAGCCTATGCCCTGAACCGCTCGCCGGCGCCCAACCATGTCGCGGCCTTCAACGTCACCGCGCATGACGCCGCCCAGGTCATGACCGCCATGGCCGCGACCCATGGCGGGCTGGAAGACAATGGCGCCTCAGGCGATCCGCGTCCGGCCGTGTCGCACTACATCGCGACCCGCGCCATCAGCGCGACGACCTATCCGGCCCTGGCGGCCCTGGTGAATGATATTTCGGCCCAGGCCGCCCGGGTCGGCGATCTCGGCAAGACGCCAGCCGCTTCGGTGCGCAATATCCGCAACGACCTGTACCTGGCCTCGGAGGCGATCCGCCTGCTGACAAAAGACAGCAAGAGCGGCCTGACCGTTGCGCAGGCGGCAACACTCAAGGCCTTCAAGACCGAGTTGGACGCCGCCACCCGCTTCATTCCGCTGTGGGTGAAAATCGCCGTGGCGCTTGCCCTTGGCCTCGGCACCATGGTGGGCTGGAAGCGCATTGTCGTCACGGTGGGCGAGCGGATCGGCAAATCGCATCTGACCTACGCCCAGGGCGCCTCGGCGGAGCTTGTCGCCGCTGGCACGATCTTTGCGGCGGACGTCTACGGCCTGCCGGTTTCCACAACCCACGTGCTGTCCTCAGGCGTCGCCGGAACCATGGCGGCGAACCGCTCGGGACTGCAGTTCGCGACCATCCGTAACCTGCTGATGGCCTGGGTGCTGACCCTGCCGTGCGCCATCCTGCTTTCCGGCGCGCTCTACGCGATTTTCCGGCAGATGGTTTGACCCTGACGAGGTCATGGCTAAGGGCATTTTGGCCCAGGAAGTCCTGAATCAAGAGCCGGGGCCGCGCCATGCGGGCCGGCGTCGCGCGTCTGAACGCGCATCAGCGCCTGGAGCAAGCCCTGAGCCAGGCTCTGGCCGCCAGGGCGCTGGCGTATCCACGACCCGCAACGCGCAGATCTATATGGCGGACGTCGCGAAGGACGTCGCGGGGCATTTCCAGTGCGTCAGAAATGGGCGCGCCGAAAATATGCATTCCCTTCGCGAAAAGCAGGTCCCGCGTTTCGCGAAGGCGCTCCGGACGGGAGCCCGCCGCTTGCCTCCGGGCATTTCCCCCGGAGGCCGGGCGGTTCAACCGGCGTCAGCTTACCAGTTCGGTCCGGGACCAATCGAATTGAAGTCCCAACTGTTCTCCGAATTCATTTCAGCGACCAGCGACTGATCGGAGGGGAGCGAACGGTTGCGCCCCAACTGCCTGAAACTCTGATAGGCCGTCTCATCGCCGATATAGACGCAGTTGCACCCCTTCGGATCAGCGAAGACATACACGGTCTTGCCCTTTACCTGCCGGGCCATCATCTTGCCAGCCGGAATGGCGGCCAGCTTGGCCTGCCGGGCCGGGGTGTCCGCCACTTTCGTGGTAAATCCGGCGGCGGTGAGCAGATTGCCCGTCGGAGCCGGAGCCTTGGTCTGGCAGGCGGATAGCGCGATCGTTCCAGCAACGGCTGCGAACACAAGCCCCGTTCCTCCAGCCAGAAGGCCTCGCAAGGGAGTTTGACCAGCACGCTTCTGTATTTGCTGCATATGTAGCTCCTGTCCTGGAAAAAGCCGGCAGATCAAGCCTGCGGAATTGCTGTAAAGCTGCGCCTGATCCGGGAACTGGTCAAGATACGGCAACGGTTGACGCGCTTTGAAATCCGTCCCGCCACCCGCCCCATCCCGCCCTTGCCGGCTGCCATGGCGACTCCAGGCTGCGCGCTTCGCGAGATGGCGGACGCCGGGCGCGGGTTCGATACGGACTTGCAACACCGACCTGCCTGGCGGCGGCGCGCGCCCGGTCATCAAAAGCATGAGGATACCTGGCGCCGCCAGCCCCGCCGGCGTCACGCAGACCACCCATCATGCCGCAGCGCGGATCAGGGTGGCGCCGGAGGCATGGACATGCCATCAACCAGAGACCCGCCCGCATGACGGGCTTCACACGCTTCTGGACTGCTCCATGCCTGACAACTGGCCGCCCAGACCAGCCGGGGGCGCAACCTCCCCCACTCCTGCTGCCAGCGACGGCTCAAGGGGAAAGACAGGCAGCCATGTCGCCGCCCCGCCCATGCCCGCAACGCGTATTGTCAAGCTGACGGAGCGTCCGGACCTGGCGGAGACAACCGGCGCATGGCGCTGGGACGCCTTCTTCAGTGATGGAGACCGTTCACGCGCCGACATCATCGCGCTTGAAAAGACCTGCGCGGCAGGGCCCGGCCCCTTGCCAATGGTGATGGCGCTGCTCGTCCAGGACAGGCCGGCAGGCATGATAGCGCTTTGTCTTGACGATCTTCCCGGCAGGCCAGAACTGAACCCCTGGCTGGCCGGACTTTATGTAGACCCGCCGCACCGCGGCCATGGCCATGCGCGGCTTCTGATCAACGAACTCGAAACCTTCGCCCGCAAGCTCGGGATCACGGGGCTCTCGCTTTACACGTCCACCGCGCCGGGCCTTTACGCCCGCATGGGGTGGCGCGTCATCGACCAGTTCGCGTCAGCGGGCGAAACCTTCGTCATCATGCAGAAGCAGCTCTGACAGGCCCGCGACGGAGGCTGAGCGCCGCGTGGCTGACGCCGCGCGGCTGACAAGGGTCCGCGGGCTCAGACGTTATCCAGCTTTTCCAGCAACGCCTGAAACCGCTCCGGAAGGGGGTTGCGCACCGCCTCGCTGTACACGGTCCGAAGCTGCAAGCCGATCGCCTGGCCGACTGCTGCAACGGCCGCGTCTGCAATGCCATGCGACAGACTGGCCGCATCATCCCCGCCCCAGCTGGCGGCATTCCTGTTCTCATCCATTCGCCAGCCGCTCATTGCGCCCAGGCCTCCCCGACGCGCCCATTTGCCAAAATCATTGCGTGCTTCCCTGTCGCAATCCGCATCAAATCTGCCGGTCGCCCCAGCGCAAGAGCCCTGAAGATTCATGCCAGAAACTGGCTGTCTCCATGGGTCCGGCGCCCATACCGTCCAGTGCCAAACGCCATTCCAGCCAGTTTGTTCCAAAAAGCTGGAACTTATCGATACTGTGGCGGTTATCATTTGGTGCAAATCTGCGGGTTGGGCTTCAGGACATGTCAACAAACACCAGGCCAGAAGGCCAATTCGTGGACCTTGTCCAGAGAAGCGCCCGTCGCGCAGACCTTTCGCCTCCAGTGATCCCCATGCGAGCCCCCGCTTTCATCCTGGCGCACTGCATCCTGGCATACGCCCAGGAGGCCCCCCCCGATCAGGCAAGGTCGTCATCCGAAGCTGTGTGTGAGTGAGCGCCTTGACCAACCGGAAGAACCTGACAATCACGATCGCGGCGCTTGCGATAACCATCGCGACGTTGCTGGCGGACATCGAGCTTCCCATCGGCACTGCCATCTGGGCGCTGTATGCGCTCCCGCTGGCGCTCACTTTCATGGCGACCCGGGCTATCCTTGCGCCAATTTTCACCGCCCTGATCATTGTCGCTATCGTCGCCGGATATTTCATCGCTCACGCTGGCGTTGATCCTCACGTCGCCATCATCAACCGCGCCATGGGCGCGTTGATGATGACGATCATGGGCGTGACCGGCTACTTCCTGATCCGCGGCCGTCAGGCCACCGCCGCCTGGGCCTGGGTGCAAACCGGTCAGGTGAAGGCGGCGCAAGCGCTTCAGGGCGATCTTTCAGCCGAGCAGATCGGTGAAAAATTCCTGGCCGCCCTGTGTCAGTCCACACGGGCCCGGGCCGGCGTGCTTTATGCGCGTTCGGCCACCGGACTGCTGCAGGTCGCCAGTTGGGGGGCCGACGCCGCGCGACTTCCAGCTGAGGTGTCCCCTGGGGCCGGTCACCTCTGGCGGGCGATTGACAGCAATGCGCTGGTCGACATTCACGGCGATGATGAGGCGCAGCTCGCATGGACCTCCGGGCTGATGAGCGGACGCGCTGCCTGGAGCATCATGGCGCCGACCCACGACGGCGCGCAGGTCAATGGCGTCATGGAGCTGGGCTTTGATGCGGAGCCAGGCAAACGCGTCCGGAAATTGCTTGAAAACATGCCGGAGCGCATCGGCGTGGCCCTGCGCTCCGCCCGTTACCGCAAGCAGCTTCAGGAGCTGCTTGAGGAAACCCGCCGGCAGACCGAGGAACTGCGCAGCCACACCGAGGAGCTGGCGGCCTCCAACGAAGAGCTTGAAGAACAGACCCAGTTGCTGGAGCAAAACCGCGATCAGCTTGAGCAACAGCAGATCGAGCTCGAGGAAAGCAACGCCCGGCTCGAAACCCAGACGCAGCAGCTGGAGGAGCAGCGCGACGCCCTCGTGCGCTCGCGGCGCCAGCTGGCGGATCAGGCTGACCAGCTGACCCAGGAGAGCCGCTACAAGTCTGAATTTGTCGCCAACATGTCGCACGAATTGCGAACGCCATTGAACGCCCTGCTCATCATGGCGCGGCTGCTTGAAGAAAATCGCACCGGCAACCTGTCCAGCGAACAGGTGAAGTGGGCCCAGACCATCACGGGCGCCGGGCAGGATCTGCTGACGCTGATCAACGACATTCTCGATCTGGCCAAGATTGAGGCTGGAAAGCTGGATGTCGCGCCCATGCCAGTTTCTCCCGGCAACGTCGCCAGCAAGCTGCTTGGCGGTTTCGAGATGCAGGCGAAGAACAAGGGGCTGGTTCTGGAAATCGACGTGGCCAGCGAGATCGGGTCCCTTGAAACGGATCCCGCGCGGCTTGAGCAGATCCTGCGCAACTTCCTCTCCAACGCCATCAAGTTTACCCACACGGGCAGCGTGTCGCTGCGGGTCTCGGCTGTCGAAGACGGGGTCGCATTCGCCGTCCGCGATACGGGCATCGGCATCAAGGACGGCGACCAGCAAGGCGTGTTCGAGGCCTTCCGCCAGGCGGATGGCGCCATATCGCGCCGCTATGGCGGCACCGGGCTCGGCCTGTCCATCTCGCGCGAACTGGCCGGTCTGCTTGGCGGACGCATCACGCTTGAAAGCACGCCAGGCGCCGGCAGCACCTTCACCCTGACCCTGCCCCGGCGTTTCCCGGAAAGCAGCCCGGCGCGCCGGCGCGCGGCTGTTGCCGAGGCGCCGCCGCCATCACGCCCCCCACTGCCGGAAACCGCGCCAGACCCGAGCGCCGGCATCGGCGGCATGGCCGGCGTCGAGGATGACCGCGCCCACATCCAGGACGGTGATCGCGTCATGCTGGTGGTCGAGGACGACCCGGCGTTCGCGCGGATCCTGCTTGATCTGGCGCGGGATCTCGAATTCCGCTGCATCGTGGTTGATCGCGCCGAAGACGCGGTGAGCGCGGCGCAGCGTTATCTGCCCCAGGCCATCGTTCTCGATGTGGGGCTGCCTGACCATTCCGGGCTTTCGGTGCTGGACCGGCTGAAGCGCAATATCCAGACGCGGCACATTCCCATCCACGTCGTCTCGGCGGGCGACCACATGCGCGAAGCCATGGCCCAGGGGGCGATGAGCTATCTGCTGAAGCCTGTCGACCGCACCGAGCTGGCGCAGACCATCCAGCGTCTTGAAGGGCGGATGGAGCAACGGATGCGCCGCGTCCTGATCGTCGAGGATGACCCGGCGCAGCTGGCCGGCCTCAAGGCGCTGCTGGCCAGCGACCAGGTGGAAACCATTGGCGCGGCGACCGCTGCGGAGGCCATGGCCGCGTGCCGGGCCGGCACGTTTGACTGCATCGTGCTGGACATGACGCTGCCCGATGCATCCGGCTTTGACGTGCTCGAACAGCTTGACGCCGATGAGGCGGCGTCGTTCCCGCCGGTCATCGTCTATACGGCCCGCATCCTCAATGAAGCCGAAGAATTGCGACTGCGCCGCTATTCGCGCTCCATCATCATCAAGGGGGCCAAGTCGCCGGAGCGTCTGATCGACGAGGTGACGTTGTTCCTCCACCAGGTGGTGGCCGGGTTGCCGGAACGTCAGCGGGAAATGCTGAAGGTATCCCTCAACCGCGATTCCATACTGGAAGGACGCCGGATCCTGGTGGTCGAGGATGACATCCGCAACGTCTACGCCCTGACCGGCATCTTCGAGCCGCATGGCGTCGACGTTCAGGTTGCCCGCAATGGCCGGGAGGCGCTGGAAGCGCTCGGGCGCGTGGTGGACGGTGCGCCGGGCGTCGATCTGGTGCTGATGGACGTGATGATGCCGGAAATGGACGGCCTGACGGCAACCCGCGAGATCCGCAGGATCGACCGCTGGACCAACCTGCCGATCATCATGCTGACAGCCAAGGCGATGGTCGAGGACCAGAACATCTGCCTCGCCGCGGGGGCCAACGATTACATCCCCAAGCCCATTGACGTCGACAAGCTGCTGTCGCTCACCCGGGTGTGGATGTCGCGATGACCACGGACCCGATGACAGCGCCGCCCGTGGAGCCGGTGGAGCTGGAACTGTTTCTGGAAGCGCTCTATCGCCGCTACCACTATGATTTCCGCTCCTACTCCCGCGCCTCGCTGCAGCGACGGGCGGAGCTGGCGCGGGAGCGTCTGGGTTGCGACACCATCTCCGACCTGCAGAAGCGGGTCCTGCACGAGCCCACGGTATTGCCGCAGGTGCTCGACGCCATGACGGTGCAGGTGAGCGAGCTGTTCCGCGATCCCGCCTATTACCTGGCGCTGCGCGAGGAGGTGATCCCGCACCTGCGGACCTTTCCCTCGCTGAAAGTCTGGGTCGCCGGCTGCGCCAATGGCGAGGAGCTGTATTCACTCGCCATCCTCTTCCATGAGGAGGGACTGTTCGAACGCACCCTGTTTTACGCAACGGAGATCAATCGCCGCGCCCTGAACAAGGCTTCGGCGGGGATTTACGACATCGACCGCATCTCCAGCTTCTCCGCCAACTACCAGCAGGCCGGCGGCCGGGCCTCCCTTTCCGATTACTATACGGCAGGCTATGGTCACGCCGTCTTCGACCGGAGCCTGAGAAGCCGCACCGTGTTCTCCGAGCACAATCTCGCCACGGACCAGGTCTTTTCCGAGGTGCATCTCGTGTCCTGCCGTAACGTACTGATTTATTTCAACGCAGCGCTCCAGGACCGGGCGCTGGGACTGTTCTCAGGCGCGCTGGTGCGCGGCGGTTTTCTTGGGCTCGGCGCCCATGAAACACTGCGTTTTTCCGCGTCATCCGCCGCCTGGTCTCCATTCAATGAACGCGAGCGTATCTGGCGTCGCACGGCAAGTGAGGACGTGACCCATGCCCGCTGACCCCATCTGCTTCCTGATCGTCGATGACGTCGCAGAGAACCTGCTGGCGCTGGACGCCCTGCTGCGGCGGGACGGGCTTGAGATCCATCATGCCTCCTCAGCGCCCGAGGCGCTGGAGCTGATGCTGGTTCACGACTATGCGCTGGCGTTTCTCGACGTGCACATGCCGGAAACCAACGGCTATGAACTGGCGGAGCTGATGCGCGGCGCCGAGCGCACGCGGCGCATTCCGATCATTTTCGTCACTGCGGCGGAGCGGGACGACACCCGCCGCTTCCGCGGCTATGAAGCCGGCGCGGTGGATTACATTTTCAAGCCCATCGATCCGCTGGTGCTCAAATCAAAGGCTGAGGTTTTCTTCCGGATCGGCCAGCAGGCGCGCGATCTGGAGCAGCAGCGCGACGAGCTGCGCGCCATCGCCAGCCACCGCGACCTGGCGATCGCCCGCCTGAAAGCCCACGCCGACAACTCGCCGCTGGCCTATGTGGAAGTCGACAGCGCCCTGACCATTCTGGCCTGGTCGGCGGGCGCGGAGCGAATGTTCGGCCGCAGCGCGGAAGCCGTCGCTGGCCGCTGCGCCAGCGACGTCGCCTGGCTGGCCGCCGATGGCCTGGACGTGCTGCGCGGATGGTTGCGCCCGGAGGCGGACGTGCCGCCGCGTTACGCCGCCGAGGCCAACGCCCTGGGACCGGACGGCGCCAACATTCATTGCGAGATCTACGGCTCGGTCCTGCGCGATCCCATCACCGGCAGGCTGTCGCTGTCGCTGCAGATCCTTGACGTCAGCGAACGCCACCGGTCCGAGAAGGTGCGGGCCCTGCTGACTGGGGAGCTCCACCACCGCATCAAGAATACCCTGGCCAATGTGCAGGCCATCGCCCGGCAGACGCTGCGGCAAAGCGACAGCCTGGCCGCTTTCGAGCAGAGCTTTGGCGGCCGGCTGCAGGCGCTGTCGCGCGCCCACGCCATCCTGTCGGACGCCACCTGGTCCAGCACCCTGCTCGACCAGCTGGTCCAGGACCAGTTCCAGGCGGGAACGCTGGACCCGGACCGCGTGCGTCTGCATGGCCCCAAGGTGGAGCTGTCGCCCGAGAATACCCTGCGCATGGCGCTGAGCCTGCACGAGCTGGGCACCAACGCCGCCAAATACGGAGCGCTCTCGACGCCCGCCGGCGAGGTGCTGATCAGCTGGCGCCGGCTGGGCGATGGCCTGGAGCTGCAATGGGAAGAGCGCGGCGGACCACCCGTCACGCCGCCCCGGCGCGCCGGTTTCGGCTCCACGCTGATCCGCTCGGGCGCGGGCGCGGACCCCGACGCCATTTCTGTGGAGTGGCGGCCATCCGGAGTCCTCTGGACCATCCGCCTGTCGGACGGCGTCACCCATGTGGCCGTGGCGCCGCCGCTGGCGCGCGTCCCGGCTGCGCCGCAGCCGGACGATGGCGACTTTGGCGGCTGCCGTATTCTCGTTGTCGAGGATGAGCCGCTTATTGCCTTCGACCTCAGCAGCGAACTGGAAGAGGCGGGCGCGGAGATTGTCGCCATCGCTGCTACGGTCAGCGATGCGCTTGCCGTCGCGGAAACCGCGGCCATTGATCTCGCCGTTCTGGATGGCAATCTCGGCGGCAAGCCGGTCGATCCGGTCGCCATCGTGCTGTCGGGGCGCAACATCCCGTTCTGCTTTGTGTCGGGCTACGGACGCGCCCACCTGCCGCAGGATTTTCCTGACACGCCGGTGGTTGAAAAGCCGTTCCGTCCGGAAGTCCTGTTTTCGGTCCTGCGCTCCCTGCGCAATGGCGCGCCGGCGAACCGCCGGCCCGAGACCGTATAGGGCCGGCGACCTGTCCATCCCGACCCGGAGCCGCCTTGACGCAAGGGAAGCGTGCGCCGGGCTTCGGCGTGGTCGCGTCGGCGTCCCGATGCTTTAACCAATACACAACGGGTCTTCCGGTCACTTGGGAGTCTGAAAGCCCGGAAGCCTGACCCCTGACGTCTGGGAGCTTCGCGCGGCGTTATCGAAGACCGGGGCCCAGCCCGCCGGTGCGCCTCTGGATGAAACCGCATGACTGTTGTCGCCGCTTACCTTTACCGTCATGGCCACCCGGTCACCCCGGTGCCCCTCGACCAGCCGGCCATGTGCGCCAGCGACCGGTCGGAGTTTGTCTGGATCGGTCTGCACGAGCCAAATGAAGATGAATTGCGCCTGTTGCAGGAGAACTACGACCTGCACCCCCTCGCCGTCGAAGACGCGCTGAAGGCGCACCAGCTTCCCAAGGTCGAGGTGTTCGGCAACCAGCTTTTCGTCGTGGCCCGCACCGCGCATCTCGACGGCGACCATATCGCCTATGGCGAAACGGCTGTGTTCGTCAGCCGCGATCACCTGATCAGCGTGCGTCATGGTTCGGCCCGCGCCCACACCGAATTGCGCCATCAGCTGGAAGCGGCACCGGGGCTGCTGCAGCAGGGCGTGGACTATGTGCTCCACGCCATCCTCGACTTCATCGTCGACGGCTACCTGCCGATCGTCGAGAACATTGAGGAAGAAGTGCTGGCGATGGAGCTGCGCATGCTCGACTCGTTCATCGGCCGCAACGAGGTCAGCCGCCTGTTCACGCTGCGCCGCGAACTGATCCGCTTCCAGCGCATTCTCGGCCCCATGTCGGAGGTGTGCAGCAAGCTGGCGCATCTGGACCTGCCGTCGATTGACCCACAGGCCCGGCCCTACTTCCGCGATGTGCATGACCATGTAACGCGGGTGGAAAGTCGCGTCGCCAGCCTGCGGGAAATCCTGACTTCGGTCTTTGAGGCCAGCAATCTGCTCGAACAGCAGCGCCAGAGCGAGATCACCCGCCAGCTGGCCGCCTGGGCGGCCATTCTTGCCGTGCCGACGGCGATCGCCGGCATCTATGGCATGAACTTCAAGAACATGCCGGAGTTGCAGACCGAGTACGGTTACTTCGTGGTGATCTCCATCATTCTGGGCCTGTGCAGCCTGCTGTACCTGCGCTTCAGGCGGGCGGGCTGGCTTTAGGGCGCTTTCCGATCAGGCGGAATCGTCTGATCGGGCAGAATTCGTTCAAAGTATAGGTCCAGGGCATTGTCCGGCGAAGCGGGTCCCGCCTGGCAACCTCTCTGGCGGCCTACAGCGGGCCCTTGAAAATGAACAGGGCGCCGAGCGCGATCAGCACAAAACCCACGGCGTGGTTGAGCGTCAGGCGTTCGCCGAGCACCGCCACCGAAAAGCCGGCGAAGACCACCAGGGAAATCACCTCCTGAATGGTCTTGAGTTCCGCGGCGCTGTAGACGGCGTGGCCAATGCGGTTGGCGGGCACGGCCAGGCAATATTCCAGCAGGGCGATGCCCCAGGAAATCAGCACCACCGTCGGCAGAGCCGCGCCTGGGAACTTCAGATGGCCATACCAGGCCGTCGTCATGAAGACGTTCGAGGCCAGCAGCAGCAGGATGGGCAGGACGGCGGGCGACAGCAGGCTCATGCGGGCCTCAAGCCTCAATTGGATATGCGCCCCATCCCGTTACCACCGGCCCGCAAATGCGCAACATCCAGGCGGACGAAATGTGCCAGGACATGCCTTGCCTGAACCGGGCGATCGGGAGCGGGTCCCCCGGCCAGATCGCCAGAAGCGGGCCTTGCCCGCGCTCCATCCATTTGATCCGGCATACTTTCTTAAGGCGAATCAGATTTCCCTTTTCCGGAGAACGCCAAGGGGCCCGGTTGTCCGCGCCGCATCACTGTGAGACCCTTTCCGCATGTGGAAGCAACTGATTTGCCTTGCCATTGCCGGAGCGGCCCTGATTGCCAGCCCCGCGACGGCCCAGGAGAATGCGCGCCAGGAAGCCGCCCGGCGCGCCCAGGCCCTGAAAACCCTGCCGCCGGAAGCCGCGCGGCGGCTGTTCGGACAGGTAACGACGCCAGCGCCTGGCGCCGGGCATGCCATCGGGTTTTATTCGCGCGGCTGTTATTCCGGCGGCGTCCAGATGACGAACACCGGCGAGACCTGGCAGGTGATGCGCCTCTCGCGCAACCGCAGTTGGGGCACGCCGCGCCTGGTGCGTTTCCTTCAGAAGTTTTCCGCCGACGCCGCGAACGTCACCGGGTGGCAGGGCATCCTGATCGGCGACATGGCGCAGCCGCGCGGCGGGCCGATGCTGACGGGGCACGCCTCGCACCAGTTGGGCATCGAGGCGGATATCTGGCTGCGGCCGATGACAGATCGCGTCTATTCCGCCGCCGAGCGCGAGGAAATCTCCTCCACCGACCTGGTGCGCAAGGACAGACTGGACATCGACCCGCGCACCTACAGCGCCAGCCATGTGCAACTGCTGAAACTCGCCGCCTCCAGCCCGCTGGTGGCGCGCGTATTCGTCAATCCGGCGATCAAGAAAGCATTGTGCCGCGATGCTGGCGCCGACCGGGCCTGGCTCCGCAAGGTCCGGCCGACGTGGGGCCACAACTACCACTTCCACGTGCGCCTCAGCTGCAACAGCGGCGACGCCTGCCGTAACCAGCCGCCGCCGCCGCCTGGCGATGGCTGCGGCAAGGAACTGGACTGGTGGTTCAGGCCGGAAGTGCTGCATCCCAAGCCACGCCCGCCTGGCAAGCCCCCGCGCGCGCTGACCATGGCCGACCTGCCGCCGGCCTGTCAGGCGGTGCTTGAGGCGCCGTGACGGACGCCTGAAGCACCCGCGGCGCGCATGTGACATCAACCGTCCAGTCGCATGACATCCAGGCTCACGGGGTCAATCTCACGGACCCCGAAGGGCAGATGCGGCCGGGTTCAGCCTGCCGCCACGCCGACGCCGCGCTGGCAGGCGACGCCCACGCCGCCGATGCCGCAATATCCGCCAGGGTTCTTGGCCAGATACTGCTGGTGATAGTCCTCGGCGTAGTAAAACGGCGGCGCCTCTCGAATTTCCGTGGTGATCGGCCCGAACCCGGCGGCGCTCAGGGAGCCCTGATACTGGTCGCGCACGGCGCGGGCGGCCACCAGTTGCTCCGGCGTCGTTGCGTAGATGGCCGAGCGGTACTGGGTTCCGATGTCATTGCCCTGGCGCATGCCCTGGGTTGGATCATGGTTCTCGAAGAACGTCGCCAGCAGCTCCGCCACAGGCAGCCTTGTCCCGTCATAGACGACCAGCACCACCTCGGTGTGGCCGGTCATGCCGGAGCATACCTCCTCATAGGTGGGGTTGGGCGTCGCGCCGCCAGCATAGCCAACAGCGGTGACGGCCACGCCCGGAAGGTTCCAGAACAGCCGCTCGGCGCCCCAAAAACAGCCAAGGCCAAGCTGGATCTGCGCCAGGCCGGGCCACGGACCATGCAGCGGCGCATCGCTGACGAAATGGCGCTGGCTGGTGACAAGCGGCGTCTGGCGGCCAGGCAGGGCTTCGCCCGGCCCCGGCAGGCTGGTTTGCTTTCGCCCGAACAACATGGCGTCAACCTCCTGAAAATCTGTCGGGGATCCCGGCGCGCGCCCGGCGGCGGCGAGACCCCATGCCTCACGACATGTCCCACTATATGGGAAACGATCCGCCGCGCGTCAGCCTGATGAGAGAATAGCTGCATCAGGGCGCCGGCCCCGCGCATTCGCCCGACCGCACCCGCCAGGCTGTCAGCCCGCCGGCGGCCTGAAGCCTTTTGCGATGGAACTGGATCGGCCAAGGCCCCAGCGTCCTTTATTCGGAGTAAACCCTGGTCGGTCAGACGGTTCCGTCTGATCGGGAAGCACTCTAAAAATGGCCGCCGACGCGCAGGCGCACCTGGTGACGTTCAAACTGGTCCAGATCGAAATGCCCGGCATGGTGGCGGGCATCGCCGGCGAGTTGGGCGCGCCAGGCCACCGACGCCCACAGATGCGAGCCAAACGCCACATAGAGGGTTGGCCCGACGAACAGCGCCTGTCCGGCATAGCGGTCGAGCCCAAGCCCTTCATAGGCCCTTGCGTAATGCGCTTCGGCGCCGACAAACACATCCGGCCGCAGACGCCAGGACAGGGCGGCGGTGACGCCAACGCCGGACCCGTGGCCAACGCCGCTGGCGTGCGGCCTTGAAACGCCCATGTCGTAGTCGAGGTTGAGGGCGGCGATGAGCTGACCTGGAATGATTTCCCGGTCGATCAACACCTTGAAACTGGCGCCGTATTCACGCGAGCGCAGACCCGTGCCCGGCTCGACGCCGCCGAACCCCGGCGTCACGCCCAGCGTCAGGCCAACCGGCGCGACGGCGCGGTCCAGCACGCGGAACCGCATGTCGAGAAAGGCGCCGTCCAGCGCCGTGCGGTGACGGTCGACCTGATCCGGCATGCCATGAATGTCGTAACGCGACACGATGAACCCCGGCGACAGGCGGAAGCTGCGCGTAACCGGCGCTTTCAGCGAAATGGCGGCGTCAATGGCGGAGAAGCTGCCATGGCGCTTGCCAAAACGCCCTGTTGCCTCCGTTTCCAGTTCAAGCTCGCCGGGCTGACCGATATCCGAGCCCTCCGCGAAGCCGAACAGATGTTCCGTGTCCAGCGGTTCATCGCCGCTTCGGGCGACCTCACCTTTCGCCTTTGCCCCGCCGTTCGCGGCGATCAATTCGGGCGACGACCGGCTCCGGACGACCTCTTCCGCCTGGACAGCGCCAATCTGGGTCGCAGGCGTCATCGCCAGCGCCCCGCCGGTCAGAATGATCCGCCCGAACCGCCCTCCCCCCGATCTCAGCTTCCTGGGGTCCATACCCGTTGGCCACATCTTCCGGCGCTCCCTCCACTTATGGCGCGACGGCAACCGCCGCGGTGCGGATCATATGCAATTGCAAACGATTTGCAATTGCATATTTCCTTTTTCCAGCATCAGGCCGACGCCATGGGCGCGCGCTGTCCGCCCGGCGCCAGGCAACGCCGCCGGCCAGGCCAGCCTGCGGCGCCCCCTGGCGCCATGCATGAACTTCAGGATCTGCGACGCATGGCCATGCCCCATGCCTGGAGAGACATGATGATCGAAGCGATCGCGGGCAACAATCGCATGGCCCCAGATGGCTCTGGCTTCGCCGCCGCAGGCCGGCGCAACGGGCGCTGAACGCAACGTCATCCGTCGGCATGGCCAGCGCCGGGTTCGCGACCGTCAGCGGCGTGTCTGGCTTGTCAGGCGTGGCTCAGGTCCGGACGAACCGGCGCATCATTTCCTTGCCGCCATTGGCGGACGAACGGGGCGCCGCCCTCATCCGGCCCTCCGCGTCGCAGGCGCTCACCAGAATCCGCCGCACGGACTCGCCGCGCGTCAGCTCCACCTGCCAGAGGCTCTGCCCCCCAGGAACGTCGCCGCCAGCATGGCCGATACGCCAGCGGGTTGGCGAAACATCCGGCGGCGCAGCGACCCGGGCGGCGTCCAGCATCAGGAAGACGACGGTCCGCCCCTGCTTCAGGGCGGCCTGGGCAAGGCGGACTGGCAGCGACAACCGGTGCGCCCGCAAGACATCCAGCACCAGCACCTGCGCCGGCGTCGCCGCGAGGTTGATGCGAGGCCGGCCATCCCAACAGGTTTCAATGATAGGCAGGCCGCCGGCCTCCCCCAACGGCAGGACGCCATGGCCCAGAAGATCAGCGGGCGGCCCCAGCCAGCAGGCGCCGCCCCGGGACCGGAGGCCAAAGCCGGCGGCGAACGCGGCCGCCGCCGCCGCATGCCCGGCGGCCTGCTCCACTGATCCGCCGCTGGCCGCCTCCACCACATGCGCCGCGCCCGGAGCAAGCCCGCCATCGGCCACCACATTGTCCAGTTCTGGAACCCCGAACAGCCATGGGCGCGGCCCGTCGCGCCATGCAACGGCCGCGCGGCCGGATTGTCCGGACAAACCCGGCGGGATGTGAGGTTTCCGGACGGCCGTCGCGCCTGTTGCGCCCCGAATCGCAGCGGCCCGGCCAGCAGCGGGGCGCCGTCGCGCGCCCGCGCCTGCATCATCGGCGTTCAGGAATGCATCTCCCAGGGGCAGGCCTCCCAAGAGCGTCTCCATGGCCATCTCCGGGCGGATGCTCCCGACCGGAGCGGTCGCATGTTCGTTATTTGTTCACGTCGATGATTTGTCAACCCGCGCCGGGAACCAACGGCCAGCGCCGGTGAGCGCAAGCATCCGGCAGCCTGCCCGCATCAACATTCTCCGCAAGGGCGCGACCAGCCGCCCCCACGCGCCGCGCCGCCACATAACTGGCGATCCACGGCGCGAGGCGCGATTGTCCCGGCAGGAGAGCTGACGGGTCAGGGCACATCGTCATCGCCAACCGAGCCGCCCTCATTCTCCCAGCCGGCGACCTTGCGCGACAGGCTGCGGGTAAACCGCAGCCGCACGCCAACGCCCATGTCATCTTCCGGTATGAAATGGGCGCCGAAGCTTTCCAGCGCGGCCTGGAGCGCCAGCAGCCCCGGCACATCCGGCGGCGTCGATCCGGCTTCAAATTTCCTGATGAGATCGGCGTCCAGGCCGCTGCGGCCGGCCAGCGTCGCAACCGAGATCTGGGTCAGCGCCCGCGCGGCGGCGCATTGCCCGCCTGTGATGGTTTCATCCACGGACATCCTCCCTCTTGTCAGATATGGCCAGCATAGAGCAGTTCCCGATCAATCTGGATCGCAAACTGCTCCAGTTTCCCTTGTTCTGAGCGAATTCTGATCGATCAGCCGGTTCCGGCCGATCGGAAAGCGCTCTGGCCACTGGCAGCCAGAGCCGCCAGTTTGGCCCGCCCGGGCCCGAAGCAGGCGTATGAGCGGTGGGATCCGCGCCGCCGGGTCATGTTCCGGTGCGGACCTCGCCGGTCAGCAGACGCGTGAAATTGGGCTGGCCGGTCGCGGACGTGAGGCCGCCATCGACGACAAGCGCCGCGCCCGTAACGTAAGACGCCGCGGGGGAAGCCAGGAAGAAGATGGTTTCAGCGATTTCCTCCGGCTGCGCCAGGCGCCCCAGGGCGATCGCCTCCATGTAACGCGCAGCCACCTCGGGCGTTTCGCACAACTGCTGCGACAGCGGCGTCTGCACCAGCCCCGGGCATACGGCGTTGACGCGCACGCCTTCGCCGCCATGATCCAGCGCCATGGCCCGCGTCAGGTTGATGACCGCCGCTTTCGAAGCATTGTAAGCGGCGAAACCGTGGTCGCCGCCGGTGCCGGAAATGGAGGCGACGTTCACGATGTTGCCGCGCCGGGCGATGATATGCGGCAGGGCGCGGCGACTGGCGTAGAACACGCCGTCCACATTGACGGCGAACACCTGGCGCCATTTCTCATCAGGCAGACGGTCGACATGGCCGAAGCCGCCAATGCCGGCGTTGTTAACCAGCACATCAACCCCGCCGAACCGGGCGACCGCCGCATCAATGGCGGCGTCGACATCGGCGGAAACCGCCATGTCGACGCGATGGGCCATCATGCGCTCCGCCGCGTCCGCATGACGCCCGAGCTGACGCCCCAGCGCCGCCTCGTCCCGGTCCAGCAACGCCACCCGATCGCCGGCGGCGATGAAGCGCGCCGCCGTTGCCGCGCCGATCCCGGAGCCCGCGCCCGTAACAATGATGACGCGTCCCTGATCCGTCTGCATGTTTCCATCCCTTGTTGCGCTCCGGATTTCCGGAGCCCATCGCCATCGTTGTCCAGGCGCGGGTCAGGCGTCGCGCCCGCCCAGCACGGCGATGACGGCGGCGCCCAGCAAACCGCCGGCGACAAGACCGCCGCCCGCCGCCATCATTGACCAGAAGGCGGATACCAGCGCATCGCCCTGCAGCGCATTGATGGTGAAAGCGCACGCGCCGATGGCGAGACCGGCGATCACCGCGACCCGCGCCCCGGCGCGAAAGCCGATGGCCACGCCAATCACCGCGCTGGCGACAACCCAGATAACCCACATGCGCAGCATGCGTTGCTCCTGCTCCTCCGGCCTGCCGCCAGACATCCATGACGGCCGCGCCGCCCGATCACACAACTGGATCACAGGCGAAGGCGTTGCGGAAGCTCCCCCCGCCCGCAAGGAAGCCTCCCGGAAGACAAATCCCGCGCCGACATGCGGGACAGATCGCAGCGGATCCTGTGGCATGCGCCGAAAGCAATGGCGCCAGAACGGCCAGCCTGGTAGAATATTTTTTCGTTTGGGGGAAGCGCGCCCGCCAGCGGGCGCCTGAACGCCCCGACAGGCAGAAGCGCGCGAGTTGGGAACGCGCAGGGGCATGAGCGAAATAGACAGCGGCGTTGCGTGGCGACGCCTTTTTGCGGCTGTTCTGCTGAGCATGGTTGGCGGCGTCGGCATGTGGTCCGTCGTGGTTGCCCTGCCGTCGGTTCAGGCGGAGTTTGGCGTCGATCGCGCGGCGGCGTCCCTGCCGTTCACCATGGCCATGCTGGGCTTTGGCGTTGGCGGCGTGGCGTTTGGCCGGCTGGCCGATCGCGTCGGCATCATGCTGCCCATGGCGCTGGGCGCCGTCATTATGGCCCTGGGTTATGTGCTCACCACGCTAACCCCCGGCATCGTCAGTTTCGCCATTGTTTTTGGAGCCATGATCGGGATTGGCTCGTCCGCCTGCTTTGGCCCCCTGGTGGCGGATATTTCCTGCTGGTTTTTCAAGCGGCGCGGCCTCGCCGTCGCCATCTGCGCCTCCGGCAACTATCTGGCGGGCGCCTTCTGGCCGCCGGTGGTTGAGCGCGCCATCAACCTGTGGGGCTGGCGCGCCACGCACATTGGCATCGCCATTTTCTGTGTGGCGACCATGTTGCCGCTGACGCTGCTGCTGCGGCGGCGCGCGCCGGCGGACGCCGCCGCGACCGCGACGGGCGCGGCCACCCAGACCTACGCCGCGCCGCAGCAGGCGCTGGGCGTATCGCCAGGACGGCTGCAAGCCCTGCTTGCGGTGGCCGGCGTTGGCTGTTGCGTGGCCATGGCCATGCCCCAGGTGCACATTGTCGCCTATTGCGGCGATCTGGGTTACGGCGTGGCCCGTGGCGCGGAAATGCTGTCGCTGATGCTGGCTTGCGGCATCATCAGCCGCATTGGCTGCGGTTACATCGCCGACCGGATCGGCGGCCTCGGCGCCCTGTTTTTCAGCTCCATTGCCCAGGGCGCGGCGCTGGCGCTGTATCTGATGTTCGACAGCCTGCCGTCGCTGTATGTCATCTCGGCGCTGTTTGGCCTGTTCCAGGGCGGCCTCGTGCCCAGCTACGCCATCATTGTGCGCGAATACTTCCCGGTGAAGGAAGCCGGCGGCCGGGTCGGCCTGCTGATTCTCGCCACCGTCATCGGCATGGCGCTTGGCGGCTGGATGTCTGGCCGGATCTTCGACATGACGGGCTCATACCAGCTCGCCTTCCTGAATGGCCTTCTGTTCAATATTCTCAACGGAGCCATTGTGCTGTTCCTGCTGATGCGCCAGCGCGGCGGCGAGCGCCAGGCATTCGCCAGGGCCTGATGCCCGAGCCTGGCTCCGGGGCGGCGCACGCGCCGCGCGGCCGCAGGTTTGACGCGGCGCCGCGAGGTTGTATCGTGCTCGGCCCGGTCATGCCCCGTCACCATGGCCATCACGGGCTCATGACGGAAAGTGACAGGATCAGGCCGGCGCACAGCCCGGCCAGGCCTGCGCCAGCATTGGCCTGGAGGGCCGGAAGCCGTCATGAGCGCTGACTCCCCGTCCGCCCCCGCCATGCAGCCAGGCGTCACCGGGACCTCGTGGCTCGAACTCGACGACGTCACGCTCGCCCGGGGCCTCGCCATCCGCGACTGGCTGCTCACCGACGGGCGCACCGCGTCCGATCTCAAACTGATTGTCGCCGGATTGTGCGAGCGGCTTGCGGAGGCCGACATCCCGGTGGACCGGGCCATGCTGGTGTTGCAGACGCTGCACGCCGAGCAGGCCGCGATGGCCATGGAGTGGAAGCGCGCCGAGGGCCTGGAGGCAGAGGCCATCGCCTACAGCGATTTCTCGGAAAAGGTCTACGAGGCGAGCCCGTTCGCGGCGGCGCACCGCAACCACGCCGCCATCAACTTCCGCGTTTCTGAAACCCCGGATGACCGCTTCGGCATCGTGCCAGATCTGCGCGCCCAGGGTTACACGCACTACTTTTGCGCGCCGCTGCTGTTCGCCAACGGTCACCAGAACGGCATCAGCTTCGCCACCCGCGCGCCTGGCGGTTTCAGCAACAGCGACCTCACCCTGCTGCGCGCCCTCACCCCAACCATCGAGGCGGTGCTGGAAATCTATGCCGGCTACGAAGCCGTGCACCAGTTGCTCCGCACCTATATCGGCGATGAGCCGCACCGGCTGGTGCTGGATGGCGACGTGCGGCGCGGCCATGTCACGCGCATCCGCTCCGCCATCCTGTTCGCCGACATGCGCGATTACACGCAGCGTTCGTCATCACTGTCGCCGGAGCAGACCGTCGACCTGCTCAACGCCTATTTCGACTGCATCGTGCCGCCCATCGAGGCCGAAGGCGGCGAGGTGCTAAAGTATCTTGGCGATGGCCTGCTTGCGATTTTCAGGGATCGCGGCGACGACGCCGGCAGCGCCGCCCAGGCAGCGCTCGACGCCGCCCGGACGGCGCTGGCGCGGCTGGAGGCGTGGAATGCCTCCCATCCCGACCAGGCGATCGCCACCGGCATCGCCCTGCATCACGGCGAGGCGGCGTATGGCAATGTCGGCTCCGGGGCGCGTCTCGACTTCACGATCATCGGGCGCGACGTCAATGTCGCCAGCAGACTCGCGGGCCTCAACAAGGCGCTGGGCGAACCGCTCATCATGTCCGCGGCCCTGACCGAGCAGCTCTGGGGCATGTATGAACTGGTAGGCGCCTTCGCGTTGAAGGGCATACCCGATGAAATCAAGGTCTATCGCCCGTGACCGGCGCGTCTGGGCTACAGGAGTTTTCAATGAAACTGGCGATGAAGCACACCCCGATCCGGACGGCTGGCGTCTGCGCCGTACTTGGCGCCGTACTTGGCGCCGCTTTGGGCGCCGTCTTCCTTGCGGGTGCGGCGGAAGCCCAGCAACGCAAGATTCCGGCGACGCCCCAGGTCAGGGCGCAGATCGCCTGCCAACAGGAAGTGGCGCGGCAGGTTCCACGCATTCATGAGCCCGGCGCCGAGCGCCGCCGCTCCCACCTCTACCGCCTGTGCATGCACAGAAAGGGCTTTCGTCCATGAAAGCTGGCGGCCTGCCAAATGACGCAAACCCGGCGCCGGGAGATTTGGCAGGCCGCCGCAGCTGGCAAAATGCCGGCCAGCCCGCAACGGCCACGCCCCATGGCGCTCCGCCGCCGATGGGCGTCCGCCAGGCAACGACCTCCCAAAACGCTTGATGCCATGCCGCCGCCATGGCATTACCCGCGCCAGTAGCGCTCGCTCGCTACCCTTCCACGCCAGCTGGCGCGGATCGGGCCTGTAGCTCAATGGTTAGAGCCGACCGCTCATAACGGTCTGGTTGCAGGTTCGAGTCCTGCCGGGCCCACCACATCACTTCAATATTTCAAGCGCATTTTATTCTTGCGCTGTTTTCATCCCCCAGATTGCAGGCGCACGAGGGGTTTAAACTCCCTGCCCTCCCGCCTGTATATTCATTGTGCGCTCTCAAATGGATCGAACATGACCGCACCGTGGTCGTGCAATCGACGGCGCCCGAAATGCGGCGGCGGGGAAGTTGACCTGTGTCTGACCAGCGCTCCATTCGCGCCGGAATGGTTGGCCGGCGAGGCCGGTCCCCGCCAGCCACGCATGCGGTGGAGAGTCACGCCGATGCAGATCTGGCGCTGCTCCGGCCATGCGGAGCAATGCGACCCGGAATCATTGTAGTCATTTCGCCGCGATACCTGCCAACGGCTGATGGGCTTTCTTTATACTGGATGGATTTCTCTTTACTGGCTCGTCCGCTCGCCGCGCCCCGCGGCGCCGTCGGGGCGCCATCGGCGCGCGCGCGCCAAACCAGACGGGCGCGCCGCCCCCCCTGCAATTCCCTTTGCAACCATCAGACTCGCACATCAGTCTGGCAAAATCTGGAGCCGGCGCCGGGTCCCGACCGGTGTCGCCTTTATGCAACGACACATAATAATCCAGCAACTACAGACAAGCTAAAGCTAGCAATTATCGTTGCCAACAATAAATTATGCAAAATAAACAGCGGCATAATTATGTAATTATTTTCAAAATAAAATAAATATTTAAACTATTTCGACAACGATAATGTAAAATTGACAATAATCACGCAATCGTGACAATAGCAATCCAATTTGGTTAATATGTGGGCAAATCACGCTTTTTTTGGACGATTGCCGCATATGATCCGCATCAAAAGCCGTCTAAACGCATCAACCGCCCTGCGCCTCGCTCCTGTACTTATGGCTGCAGGCAGTCCGCTGTTGTTTGCCGCGCCGGCATGGGCGGCCTGTGCGCCAGCGGTCAGTAACGGCGCAGTCGTCACATGCACGGGAACAACGAATTCCTCCGTCGGGTCTGGCCCCGCTTCTGGCAATGACAACGTCACCGTCAACGTACAGAGCGGCGCGGACATCAGTGTTGGCAACACAAGCGCGATCAGCCTGCATGATGGCGCGCAAATTACAGTCAACAACAATGCGCTTGTCACCAATGCCACGACGCCAGGCGGGGGCGGCTTCTATCCTGGGACCGGCCCCAACACGATCGAGTTCAACAGCAATGGCGTCCTGACGGTTCTGGCGGGCGGCCGCGTGATTGAGACAGGCACCAGCGCTCAGGCTGAAGCCGTCAATGTCATGGGTTACGGCAATACCGTTCTTAACTACGGCCTGATCCAGGCGACCAGCAGCGCCGCCATCTGGTTTCAGGACGCGGCAACCGGCTCGAAAAACACGGTCGACAATTACGGAACAATCGAACGCGTTGGCGGAACGGGCAGTGTTATCGGCGCCAGCGGCAACAACGGCATCAATTTCTATAACCGCACCAATGCCACCGTCATCGGCGGTCTGAGCTTCGCCAACGGCAATGATGACCTCTATTTCGAGCCGGGCTCCAAAGTCACCGGGACCATCAATGGCGGCGGCGGAACCAATAACCTGACATTGCAGGGCGCGGCTGGCTCACATGACACGCTGCCCGGACACGTGACCAACTTCACCACCCTGACGAAGGATGGGCCAGGCCAGTGGACCATGTCTGGCAGCCTGACGGGCTTCACCATCGTAACGGTGAGGGATGGCACGCTGACCCTGACCGGCAACAACGCCGGTTACACCGGCAGCGCCATTGTCAACCCGACTGGCATACTGGAAGCGCGCGCCCAGAGTCTCCCGGTCAAGACCAATCCGGCCGACAATCTCAACAATATCCAGAACAATGGCCTGCTGCGCTTCACGCAACCGGCGGGCGATGACGCGCCCTATATCGGCCAGATCGTGGGAACCGGCGCTGTCGAGAAAACCGGCGGCGGCATGGTCACGCTGGCCCCGGTCGCACCGGCGGGCAACACCTATTCTGGCGGAACCGTCATCAAGGGAGGCGTGCTGGCGGCCAACGCCGACAGCGCCATCGGCGCGCCTGCGGGCGGGATCACCCTCGACGGCGGCGCCTTCGGCTTCGCGTCCAGCTTTACCCTTGGAGCCGGACGTCCTGTCACCGTTACCAGCAACAATGGCGGCCTGTATGCGGGCGCCGGCGTCACCGGCACGGTAACCCAGGGCATTACCGGCCCTGGCGCCATCACCAAGAGCGGCGATGGCGCGGTCGTGCTCACCGGCGCCAATACCTATGGCGGCGGCACCACCATCGCCGCGGGCGCGCTGCAACTCGGCAACGGCGGAACGACCGGATCCATCGTCGGCGACGTCGCCAACAACGGCGCCCTCATCTTCAACCGCGCCGATGCCGTCACATTCCCGGGAACCATTTCCGGCTCCGGCAATGTCCAGCAGGTCGGCGCCGGAACGACCATTCTCACCGCCAACAACACCTATACCGGCGGCACCACCATCGCCGCGGGCGCACTGCAACTCGGCAACGGCGGAACGACCGGATCCATCGTCGGCGACGTCGTCAACAACGGCGCCCTCATCTTCAACCGCGCCGATGCCGTCACATTCCCGGGAACCATTTCCGGCTCCGGCAATGTCCAGCAGGTCGGCGCCGGAACGACCATTCTCACCGCCAACAACACCTATACCGGCGGCACCACCATCGCCGCGGGCGCGCTGCAACTCGGCAACGGCGGAACGACCGGATCCATCGTCGGCGACGTCGTCAACAACGGCGCCCTCATCTTCAACCGCGCCGATACCGTCACATTCCCGGGAACCATCTCGGGATCTGGCAATGTCCAGCAGGTCGGCGCCGGAACGACCATTCTCACCGCCAACAACACCTATACCGGCGGCACCACCATCGCCGCAGGCGCACTGCAACTTGGCAACGGCGGAACGACAGGCTCCATCGTCGGCGACGTCGCCAACAACGGCGCCCTCATCTTCAACCGCGCCGATACCGTCACATTCCCTGGAACCATCTCGGGATCTGGCAATGTCCGGCAGATCGGCGCCGGAACGACCATCCTCACCGCCAACAACACCTATGCTGGCGTGACCTCGGTCGAGCGCGGCGGGCTTGCGGTTGGCAACGCGGCTCATCCCGGCGCAGCGCTCTCCGGCGGCGGCCCGGTCAATGTGGCGGCCGGCGCGACGTTCGGCGGCTACGGCTCTGTCGCCGGCAATGTCGTCAATAACGGAACGATCGCCGTCGCGGACGCTTTCCCCGGCTTCACTGGCGGGCCAGGCGGCAATTTCACCATTGGCGGCGTGGTGACCAACGCCGGCCACGCCCAGATCGGCGGCGGCGCGGTTGGCAACAACCTGGTTGTTGGCTCCTGGGTTGGCCAGAATGGCGTGATCGGCGTCAACACCGTGCTTGGCGGCGACAATTCCCCGTCCGACCGCCTGGTGATCAACGGCGGCTCCGCCACCGGCGGATCAGCCATCGTGGTCACCAATGCCGGTGGTCTCGGCGCCATCACATGGGGCAACGGCATCCAGGTGGTGAGCGCGCAAAATGGCGCGACGACGTCGGCCGGCGCCTTCACCCTGGCGCGCCCGGCGGTTGCGGGCCCTTACGAATACACGCTGTATCGCGGCGCGCGCGATTCCAGCGACCGCCAGTCCTGGTATCTGCGCACCGATCTGCCGCCAGTTCCGCCGACACCTGAACCGGCCCCCATGCCTGAACCGGGCCCCACGCCGACGCCGGGGCCAGCGCCGACGCCGGGGCTTCCCAATTACCGGCAGGAAACTTCCCTTTATGCGGCCCTGCCGTCGATGGCGCTCGGCTACGGCCAGTCGATTCTCGGCACGCTGCATGAGCGCGTCGGCGAGCAGGAACTGCTGCGCGGCCGCCAGAGCGCCAATGGCCCGTCGTTCGTCAACGGCGTGTGGGGCCGCATCATTGGCCAGCATGTCAGCCAGTCCACGTCGGCCGGCGGCATCTACGGCCGCGGCCCGGCCTATGACCAGGACGTCGCCGCGTTCCAGCTCGGCCTCGACCTCTATCGCCGCCAACATGCGGATGGCAGCCGCGATCACGCCGGCGTCTACTTCGTCGTCGGTCAGTCTGAAGGCAGCGTGAAGCATTTCACGGGCGCGCGCGCCGGCCAGAACCGCTTTGACGCCCAGACCATTGGCGCCTACTGGACCCACTTCGGCGCCACAGGCTGGTATGTGGACGCGGTGGCCCAGGGCACCTGGTACAACGCCAAGGCCAGTTCGACGCGGCTCATGCAACTGTCGCCTGACGGCTTTGGCGTCGGCCTGTCGCTGGAAGCCGGCTATCCGGTGCAACTCGGCGGCGGCTGGATTGTCGAGCCGCAGGCCCAGCTGATCTACCAGAGCATCTCGCTTGATTCCCGCTACGACGGCGCGGCCCAGGTCCGCTTCAGCGACGCGCAGTCGCTGGCCGGCCGCATCGGCGCGCGGCTGTCGCGCACCTGGACGCTGGACGCCGAAAACGGTCCAAAACAGATCAATGTCTGGGCCCGGGCCAATCTGTGGAACGAGTTCCTTGGCAATCCGAAGACCTGGTTCTCCAGCGCTGACGGGTTCGTGCCGTTCCGCTCCGACATGAAGGGCGCATGGACCCAGCTTGGCGGCGGCGTCACCGCCCAGCTCAATGGCAACGTCGCCCTCTATGCCGACGCCAGCTACAACATCGGCCATGGCGGCGACCGCCGCTCCTGGGACGGCAAGGTCGGCGTGCGCGTCAACTGGTGAGCATGCCGGTCGCCGGTCTGTGAAAACGAACAAGGCCCCGCAGCATTGCGGGGCCTTTTTTGCTGGATATCGTGGCGCGACATCCCCGGTGCAGCGTTGACGGCGCCTGCGTGATCCGGAAAACTCACATCCACGTCGCACGCGCTTGCAGGACGCGCCGCGCGCCTCCCGGCTTCACCGGAGCCCAACGGATCTGCTCATGGGGTTCTGGCAGACCCCGCGCGCCTGGTGCGCCGGCTCACTCAACGGCAATCGGCTCGCCAAACACCACCCAGCGATCGCCATCGAAGCGTTGCAGCCTCAGGGCGTTCACGGTGGTGTAATTGGTGGGCGATACATTCATCATCACGCCTGGCAGATACATGGGCAGCGCCAGGTTCTTGATGGTGGTGGCCTGCTTCAGCACGTTCTCGCGCGTGAGATTGTCGCCGGCGTTACGCAGGATGTGCTCCACGGTCTGCGCCACGGTATAGCCGAAGACATTGCCGCTATTGAGCGGATCGCCTTCCTTGTACCAGTCCTGCATGAACTTCCGGTAGGCCAGCACCGCCGGGTCATTGGCCCACTCGGGGTCGCTGGGATCCTTCAGCGCCGTTGCGGTCACGATGCCTTTGGCGTTCTCCAGACCTGCCGGCTGCAGGGTCTGGACGCGCGACGAGGCGACCGAGGCGACATAGAAGGCCGGTTTCCAGCCGATCTCGGCGATCTTGCGAATGGCCTGGGCGCCGAATTTGGGCGTCGCCATCATGAACAGCGTATCGGCGCCGGAGCTTTTCAGCTGGATCACCTGCGAATCGACCGTGGGGTCGGTGACCTCGTAGCTGGCCTCCTTCACCACATTGCGGACAGCCTCGCCAAGGCCCTCCTTGAAGCCGCTGACATAGTCGCGTCCTGCATCGTCATTCTGCCAGAGAATGGCGATTTTCGCGTTCGGCGTGGTGGCGGCGATGTGCCGGCCATAGACCTTGCCCTCGAACGAGTATGAGGCGAAACCCGGCGTGGTCCACGGGAATTTGGCGGGATCATTCCATCGCGTGGCGCCGGTGGAAACCAGCAGCTGCGGCACCTGTTTCGTATTGAGGTAACGCTGCACGGCCGCGTTCGTCGCCGTGCCGATGGAATTCACCAGCGCCAGCACCTGCTCGGACTCGACCAGCTTGCGGGTTTGCTCCACGGTTTTCGGCGGGCTGTAGGCGTCGTCGAGCGACAGCAGCTCCACCTTGCGACCGTTAACGCCGCCCGCCGCGTTCAACATGTTGAAATAGGCAACTTCCGCCCGTCCCTGCGTGCCATAGGCGGACGCCGGCCCACTGTAGGGCATGGTCTGTCCCAACTTCACCGACGTATCCGTCGCGCCGGGGCTGTACGCCTTCTCAGCCATGGCGGAGCCAGCATGCAGCACGCACAACACTGCGGCCGCCAGAGCGCCTCTTGTCGCCCACGTCATGTCGTTTCCTTCCTGTTGTCCCTGATGTCTGCGCACCAGGTTTTATCAACGACTTTACATGTCATGCGCGGGGTTGGCCCGCCGCGCACAGGCAGCTTAGGCCGGAATGAAAGACGCGCCATAAAAATATACCTGAACCGCCCCCCCTTCTTCGAAGGCGGGCGGAGCGATCACAGCAATATTCAAACCGGCCAGAGTACTGTCGCGCGCAATTCTCGCCAGGCGTCGCGGCATATTTGCGCCCACATCCCAGCGTTTGCCGGGCTCTGCCTGGCGCACACACCACAGTTACAGAGCCAAACTTCGATGCGCGACAAGAAATAACAACGGCAGATCTTTTAGAATTATGTAGTTTTATACAGATTAAATTCACAGACACACCAGCATAACTGCGGCGGCCTGATCAATTTTTACTTATTATTCATGACTTCCGACAATATTTCCGTTGTGCCGCATCGCGACGCGCACGAATATTACAGGAGACAGTACATGGTTTTTCTTCTGAAGCCGCAGAAGGCGGCCGCGGCGGCGCGAAAATCCGCCACCCGCGCCACGACGAAGACGCCCGCCGCCAAACCAGCCAGTCGCACGACGACGGCTGCCCGCGCGGCGGCCAAAAAACCCGCCGCCGTCAAAACCACAACGGCGCGGGCGACAGCGGTGAAAGCGCCAGCGCGCAAGGCCACGGCGGCGAAAACGACGGCGCCCAGGGCGGCGGCCAAGCCAAAAGCAACGGCGGCGAAAGCGCCTGCCCGCAAACCAGCGGCGCGCGCAACCACAACCCGGACGGCTATCGCCAAAAAACCCGCAGCCAAGAAACCCGCAGCCAGGAAACCGGCCGCCCGTCCAGCCGCCTCCCGGGGGCGTTGAAACGGCCCGGACGCTCCTGGCCTCGCCGCTCCCTTGCGGGCGAGCCTTCAAAACCGGCGTGCCGTTCGCCCGGGGCAGCCCGGTCGGACGGCCAGCAACCCGCGCCAGCCCGCACTGTCACGCAGGCGGCGACATCGTTTCCAGGAACAACTTTCGCGAGCAACTTTCGCGAGCGGCTATCGGGAGCGCGCGCCCACGCGAGCACACGCCCCGGCTGCAGCCGGCGCACGCCCAACCATCCGCTCGATTCCATGACGTCAGTGGGTGTATTCGCGACGCTCCACAGCCCCGTCCGGATGTTCCTGCTGCTCAGGATTACGCAAAGGCAAAAGCTCAAGCGGCGGCTGCGCCCCGCTGGCAATGTAGGCCTGAGCCCGGATACGGCGAAGCTGCTCGCCCGCGACTACCTGCACCCAGCCATCGCTGGTTTTGTACAGTCCACGTTCTGCGACATTGGAAGTCATTGGCGTTCCTCCTGTGAGGCCAATACGCTCAAGATGTGCCCATCGGAGCGATGATTCAAGCCTGACGGCCCCGCCTGCCCCGCCTGGGCGCCGGCAATGGGGGCGGCTCCAGCCCTCCTTGCCGGCGCCCTCCCGGTCTCCTGGCCTCAGCTTGCAGCCCCCCGGCCCTTCACGCCTCCATCCACTCCCGTTGCCTGGCTGCGCGTCGCCGGCGAAGAGACCAGACCAAGCCCCCCCAAAGGTTTGCGGCAGGCGGGGGCCTGGCTATGCTGCCGCGCTGGTCAGCCGGGCCGGGCAATCTGTACGGAGGTAACCGATGCCGCGTTTTTCTCGCCTTTTCGCCGCTGTGTCCGTCGGCATTGTTCTCGGCGGCTCGGCCAGCCTGTTGCCGGGCGACGCCCGGGCCTGCACGCGCGCCCTGTATGTCGGCGATGACAAAACCGTCATCACCGGCCGCAACATGGACTGGAAGGAGGACATGCACACCAACCTGCATGTGTTCCCGGCCGGCATGGAGCGTCGCGGCGCCAACGCCGCCGACGCCCTGACCTGGACGTCCCGCTATGGAAACGTCATCGCCGCCGGTTACGACATCGGCACGACGGACGGCCTCAATGAAAAGGGCCTCGCCGCCAATCTGCTGTATCTGGCCGAATCCGAATATGGCCCGGTGCAAGCTGGCCGGAAAAAACTGACGATCGCCGCCTGGGCGCAATATGTGCTCGACAATTTCGCCACGGTTGATGAAACCGTCCAGGCGCTGGCGCGCGAGGACTTCTCGTTGCTGACGCCCGACGCGCCCAATGGCGCGAAGGCGATGCTGCACCTGTCCGTCTCGGACGCCAGCGGCGATTCCGCCATCTTCGAGTACATCGGCGGCAAACTGGTTATCCACCATGGCCGCCAGTACACGGTGATGACCAACTCACCGACCTACGACAAGCAACTGGCCCTCAACGCTTACTGGAAGGAAATTGGCGGCCTGACCTTCCTGCCGGGTACAAACCGCGCCGCCGACCGCTTCGCCCGCGCCTCGTTCCTGCTGGAATCGCTGCCCAAGGCGCCCGCGCCGCAATATCTGGCCGGCATTCCGGGCCAGAGCTTCGCCAACCAGGCGCGCGCCCAGGTGCTCAGCCTGATGCGGGCGGTGTCTGTGCCGCTGGGCATCACCACTCCCGACCAGCCCAATATCTCCTCGACCATCTGGCGCACCGCCTCGGACCAGACCAATCTGATCTACTTCTTTGACTCCGCCACCCGGCCAAACACGTTCTGGGTCGATCTGAAGAAGCTCAATCTGAAGCCGGGCGCACCAAGCCTCAAACTCAGCCTGGACAAGGGCGAGGTCTATGCCGGCGAAGTCTCCGGCCAGTTCGTCAAGGCGCCGCCGTTCATTTTCCTCACCGGCGAGTGAGAGGCGCCGGCCCCTGTGTTCCCGCAGCAGCGCTCGCAAGGGCGCGCGGCGCGAATACGGGAGAGCGTGGCCACGTCCGCGACGCCCTTCGCGGCGGCGCGGACGGAAAGCCGGTTCCGCGCCGCCGCGACATGCTCTATGGAAGCCTGATGAGCGCACAAGCCCCCACCGTCTCGCTGCACTTCGCCACGCCGATCTATCGCGCCGCTCTGGCGCCGGCGACCTCCCCGCTTGTCCAGGAGCTGGATGGCGCCTGCCGCAGCCTCGCCGAGGACGACGACGCGGGCCTCGACTGGTGCGAAGCCAATGGCTACCCCGGCTACACCTCCTACGCCTCGCTGGATGATTTGCCGTGGCGGTTTCCGGTGTTTGGCCAGCTGGTCGAACAGCTCGACCGGCATGTGGCCAGCTTCGCTGAAACCCTGGATTTCGACCTGAAGGGGGGCAGGCTGGAATGCGACTCGCTGTGGGTGAACGTGCTGCCGACCGGCGGCATGCACTCTTCGCACCTGCATCCGCATTCGGTCATCAGCGGCACATTCTATGTGGCGTTGCCGGAAGGTTCGGCGGCGATCCGTTTCGAGGATCCGCGCCTCGCCTTCATGATGGCCGCGCCGACCCGGCGCAGCGCCGCCAACCGGCCCTTCGTCAGGGTGACGCCGGAGCCTGGCGAGGTGCTGCTGTGGGAAAGCTGGCTGCGCCATGAGGTGCCGATGAACGAGTCCGAGGACGAGCGCATCAGCATCAGCTTCAACTACGCCTGGAAATAACCCTACTGGCCGGGTAGCGGCAGGAAATCGCAGGTCGCGCCCGGATCCGGTCCCACATTCAGGCCTCCAGCAGCGACACCCGCATGCCGAAGACATGGCTCTGGCCGGGAGCCAGCTCGATCATGCCCGGCTTGTCGAACAGGTCATGGGGTTTCGCCGGATCACCCGGCAGCGGCGCGTCGTCCGCATAACCCTGCCAGGGCTCCACGCACAGGAACGGCGCATCGGCGCGGGGTTTGCTCCAGACGCCGAGGCTCGGCATGCCGGCGAAATCCACGGCGATGCGGCGCCGCCCCCTGACGCCATAGATCACCCGCTGGCTGGCCAGTTCCTTGAAGACGATGGCGCCGTCAGCCAGCAGATCATCATTGAGGGGCAGCCGGCCATCGGCACGCACCGGCGTGCGCCGGGGGCCGGTCAGCAGGCCATCGCCATCGGGCCTGAACACCTGGCCGCGCTCGGGAACCTCGAATTCCAGCTCGTGCTCCTCCCGGGCGCCGCCATAGGGCAGCGGCCAGCGAAAGGCGGGATGGAACCCCAGCGCCATCGGCATCGGCCGGCGGCCGCGATTGGTGACCAGCGCCTGGACTGACAGCGCCGCGCCGGCCACGGCATAGGTCACATCGAGCTGGAACGGAAACGGGTAGACGCCGCGGCTCTCCTCGTTCTCACGCAGGCGGAAGCTGACCGAATCCGGCTCCCGCGCCTCCACAGTGAAAAGGCTGTGGCGGGCGAAGCCATGCTGCGGCAGCCGCCATGCCTCCCGGCCAAGGCGGTAGGCGCCGCCAGCGAGCGCGCCAACGATGGGGAACAGCAACGGCGCCCGCCCGGTCCACCAGCGTGGATCGCCGTCATACAGCAGGTCGCGGCCCTCGCCATCGCGCAGCACGCACAGTTCCGCGCCGAAGGGATCTATATCCGCCGCGACGCCGGCCGCGCTGATGTGAATGCGATCATCATTGGCCGCCCGCATGTTACCCCGCAACGCCGTTGCGCCTGACCCACCGCCGCGTGCGCCGGAATCGGGCATATCATCCCGGTTGCAAGCATTTCATCTGCCCGGCGCCGCCACAAGGCCGTCCTCGGGCCAGGGACGGAGTTCTCCCGCGCAAGCATGCGACGCCGCTTCACAAACCGCTGACGGGGGATGGGCGCAGGTCTGGCGCTGGCGCAGTCTGCGGCCGCTGCGCGACCCAACGAAAAAAGGCCGGCGAATGGGTCGCCGGCCTCCAGGATGACGTGAAGCGCCGCTGGCTCAATTGTCGAGGAAGCTGCGCAGCTTGCGCGAGCGGCTCGGGTGCTTGAGCTTGCGCAGGGCCTTGGCCTCAATCTGGCGGATGCGCTCGCGGGTCACCGAAAACTGCTGGCCGACTTCTTCCAGCGTATGGTCGGTGTTCATGCCGATGCCGAAGCGCATGCGCAGCACGCGCTCCTCGCGCGGCGTCAGCGAGGCCAGCACCCGCGTGGTGGTTTCGCGCAGGTTGGACTGGATCGCCGCGTCAATCGGCAGGATGGCGTTCTTGTCCTCGATGAAGTCGCCGAGGTGGCTGTCTTCCTCATCGCCAATCGGCGTTTCGAGCGAAATCGGCTCCTTGGCGATCTTCAGGACCTTGCGGACCTTCTCCAGCGGCATGGCCAGCTTTTCGGCCAGTTCCTCCGGCGTCGGCTCACGGCCGATCTCATGCAGCATCTGGCGCGAGGTGCGGACGATCTTGTTGATCGTCTCGATCATGTGCACCGGGATGCGGATGGTGCGGGCCTGGTCGGCGATCGAACGGGTGATCGCCTGGCGGATCCACCACGTGGCGTAAGTGGAGAACTTGTAGCCCCGGCGGTACTCGAACTTGTCGACCGCCTTCATCAGGCCGATGTTGCCTTCCTGGATCAGGTCGAGGAACTGCAGGCCGCGGTTGGTGTATTTCTTGGCGATGGAGATCACGAGGCGCAGATTGGCCTCGATCATTTCCTTCTTCGCCTGCCGGGCCTCGCGCTCGCCCTTCTGCACCATCAGCACGATCTTGCGGAACTCGCCGATCTCAAGGCCGGTTTCCGCCGCCAGGGTCTGGATGTCCTGACGCATGGAGCGGATCTGGTCCTTCTCCGCCGCGACGAAATTCTTCCAGCCCCTGGTGCCAAGCTTGGAGACGCGCAGGATCCACTTCGGATCAAGCTCCGCCCCCTGGTACTGGCGCAGGAAGTCCTCGCGGCCGACGCCATGGCTTTCGCCAAGACGCAGCAGGCGGCTTTCCATGCCAATCAGGCGCTTGTTGATGTCATAGAGCTGCTCGACCAGCGCCTCGATGCGGTTGGCGTTGAGCGAGAGGGACTTCACGTCAGCGACGATCTCGTCCTTCAGCTTCTTGTACTTGCGCTCCTGGGCCGGCGACAGGCGCAGGCTCTGCAGGCGGTTCTCGATGTCCTGGTCCTGCAGGCGGCGCAGACGCTTGTAATTGTCGGCGATGCTGTCGAAGGTTTCGAGCACCTTCGGCTTGATCTCGGCCTCCATGGCGGACAGGGAGATATTGTTCTCCATGTCCTCTTCGTCCATGTCGCCGGCGGCTTCGTCGCCCTCGCCTTCAGCCTCTTCCTCGCCCTCGGCGTTCTCGGCCGCGGCGGCGGCGCCATTCTTGGCGTCCGGCCCGGCGTAGGTCGCCTCCAGATCGATGATGTCGCGCAGCAGCACCCTGCCCTCGACCAGCTCATCGCGCCAGATGATGATGGCCTGGAAGGTCAGCGGGCTCTCGCACAGGCCGGCGATCATCGCCTCGCGGCCGGCCTCGATACGCTTGGCGATGGCGATTTCGCCCTCGCGCGACAGCAGCTCGACCGAACCCATTTCGCGCAGGTACATGCGGACCGGGTCGTCGGTGCGTTCGGAAGGCTCGCGGGTCGTGGGCGTGGGCGCGACGACGGCGCGCGGCGCCGCCTCGACGAGTTCGCCGCCCTCGGCTTCCTCTTCCTCGGCCTCGCCTTCCTGGTTGTCGTCGTTCTCGTCGGCCTCGACGACGTTGATGCCCATCTCGGAGAGCTGGGACAGCACGTCCTCGATCTGCTCGGAGCTGAACTCCTCCGGCGGCAGCACTTCATTCAGTTCGTCGTAAGTGACATAGCCCCGCTTTTTGGCGAGCTTGATCATCCGGCGCACGCCGGCGTCGGTCAGGTCGAGGAGAGGACCGTCGGTCTGGGTTTCGGCTGCTTCCGGCGCGTCTTCCCGTTCCGTCGCTTTGGTCGCCATTCGCTCAAGCTCCACTGTCAGCCGCCAGGCGCGGCGGCCCCGAGCCGGTCCCGCTCATCCCGGATCGCTGGCGCGACCCGGGATGAGCGGCAAACCCGCCTCTATCCAACATCTCAGAGGGCGATCCTCCCGTTAACGGAACCGTCCGGCGGTTTCGTCAACGGGGCTCGCGCTCTAGCGCATAACCAGATTTCCCCTTGCGGGGGAAACCGTCTGAATGTTCCAACCCCGTGAGGGGCTCCGTCCGTTGCCGGCGCCTTCAGTCGCGGCCGCGCGCATGCTCGGGCCAGCATAACGGCGCCGCCCACGGCTCCCGACCTGGCGTCCTGATCTGACGGCCCTGGAGATTACCCCGGAGCCTTCACCCTCTGGAGACTTTCCCCCTCTGGAGACTTGCCCTGGCGCGCCACACCCACGCCCCGGAAGTCGCCATGACGTCAGGTGAATGACGTCAGGTGAGTCACCCTGATCCCGTCCTGATCCCGTCAGCCCGCCGAGGCATTTCCCCTCGGGCTCCCGGCCCGAGGGGAAATGCTTCAGGGGTAAGCCCCGCACCCGCCGCCACGCCCTGTCCACCACCACGTGACAACGCATCACGTTGCCGACACAATCGGCGAACAGGTTTTGACCAACCGCATCCGCCGCGCCGCGTCGTGACGGCTGAACCGGCAAATGCCAAAGCGCTCCGGCCAGAAACTGACCGGACCGCCGCGCCATTCCGGCTTTTTACGCTCCACGGCCGACCGTGTCCGCTGCCGGCGGCTGATGGTCATGCGCCGGGCGACGGCAAAAGTCGAATCAGTTGAATGTGCGGCTGTCTCCCAATTTTACCAGACAGGCGCGGATTCAGCACAATGACCATCTGCGGACCGCCCCTCCGCATGGCTGCGGAGCGCCTGCGGCGCGCCTTTACCATAACCGCCAGCTTGCCTTGAGGTCCCTTACAAATCGTTGCGCCAGCCGCTGTCGCGGTCATTTCACCACTGGGCCGCGATGCGCCCACAGGCGCGCCCGCTGCGGGGCGGCGGAGCCGGGCGCTTGCGCTGATATGACGCGAATCATTTGCGCCGGACAGTCATGCGAGCGCTGCCGCCTCACCAGCGGCCTTCATCAGCCTGGGCTTCAGCCCCTTCCAGAGTGGTCAGCCGGGCCTTTACGTCGCACAGCCAGCTGAAATTCGCTTCAGACTCCTCCTCTGCAAAGGCGCGCTCTGCAGCCGCCAGTTCGCTATGTAGAGCGCCGGAGCGGCTTTGCAAGGTCATGGCCTGACGCAACATGCCCTCCACGGCCATGCGATCGGCCTCAGGGGCCAGCGCCCAGGCGGCCCCCGCCGCCATGCGTTTGCGCAGACCGTCGAGCCGCGCCGGCAGGCCGGCGTCCTGAACCGCGCGCCGCAACGCCGCGCCGTAATCCTGATCGGCGCCGTGGGCGGCGATGCAGTCAAGCAGCCCGGCGGCGGCGCGACGCACCTCCGGGCCGCGGAACTCCAGCGCCGCCAGCTCTTCGCCATGGTCAGCCAGCAAATCGGGATGGGCGATCAGCAGGGCGATGATCATCATCTCGCGCGGATATTCAGCGGATGCGGCAAAGCCCGGATGCGTTGCCAGCGGCGCGCCCGGACTGATCTGGCCGCCGCCGCGGCTGCCGAAGCCGCCCCGGCCGCCAGCCTGGAACCGGCCGCCGCCGCTCCCCTGCGACCAGGAGTCGTTTGACCGGGAGCCCTGCGGCCTCCCCTGCCAGCTACCATTGCGACCACCGAACCCACGCTCATCGCGCCCCTGGGCGCCGGGCATCAGGGTTGCGATGCGCATGTCGATTTCCGCGCGGTAGTGGCGGCGCACCGTCTCGTCCTGGATGCGGGAGGCCACGTCGCGCAGCCGGTGTTCCAGCGCCGCGCGCTGGTCGGGCGTGTCGAGGGCGCCAGCTTCGGTCTCCCGCGTCCACAGCATGTCGATGAGCGGAACCTGAACCCGCAGGGCCGCCATCACCGCCTCGGAGCCGCCGGCGCGCAGCAGGTCGTCCGGGTCCTGCCCTTCAGGCAGCAGAACGAAATTCACTGATTTTCCTGGCGCCAGCAACGGCAGCGCCACGTCCAGGGCGCGGAAGGCGGCGCGCCGGCCGGCCCTGTCTCCATCGAAACACAACACCGGCGCATCGACAGAGCGCCACAGCAACGCGAGGTGGTCCGGCGTCATCGCCGTGCCAAGGGTGGCCACGGATTGGGGCGCGCCGGCCATATCGAGGGCGATGACGTCGACATAGCCTTCCGCCACGATCAGGGGGAACGCCGCGTAGGCGTCGCCGCCCGCGTGCGCGGCCTTGCGGGCGTTGTGAAAATTGTAGAGCAGCGCGCCCTTGTGAAACAGCGGCGTTTCCGGCGAGTTCAGATACTTGGGCTGTACGTCCGCCGCCATGGCGCGACCGCCGAAGGCCACGGGCCGGCCGCGCGCGTCGCAGATCGGGAAAATCACCCGGTCGCGGAAGCGGTCATAGGGCGTGGGAATGTCCTGGCCAGCGATCAGCAGGCCGGCGTCGATCATTGCCTCGACAGGGACCCCCTTCGCCGCCAGCGCGTTCTGCATCTCGTGGCGGCCGGCGGGCGCGTAGCCAAGACGGAAGCGACGGCGCACGTCGGGCCCCAGGCCGCGCCGGTCGAGATAGTCCCGCGCCCGGCCGCCGCGCTCGCTGGTCAACTCATATTCGAACCAGCGCGTCGCCAGTTCCACGATCTCGTGCAGACCCTGGCGCTTCGCCTCGCGCTGCGCCTCTTCCGGCGTCTCGCGCGGCAGGCTGACGCCAGCCTCGGCGGCGAGGCGCTCCACCGCCTCGCCAAAGCTCAGCCCCTCGGTTTCCATGACGAAATTGAAGATGTCGCCGTTGCGGCCGGAGGAAAAATCGAAATAGCGCTGCTTGTCGTCATTGACGAAGAACGACGCGGTCTTTTCGGCGTTGAACGGCGACAGCCCCTTCCATTCGCGCCCGGCCTTCATCAGCCGCACGCGCCGGCCGACAACCGCCGAAACCGGCAGCCGCGCCTTGATTTCATCCAGAATGGACGGTGGAAAACGCATCAGCCTGTCACAAAAATTGACGGCGGAGACGACAGTCGCCTCCGCCTGAAAAACGGGCCTGGAACCCTACCACACCGGCAAAGCGTCGCCGCTCTACTTTCATTTCTGGTCAGGTAACGCAGCCCCTGGAACGGCGCGCTGGGGCAGAGCTGGCGCCGCGTCCGCCGTCAGGCAAAACGTCGCGCCGCCAAAATCAGGCCGACAGCGCCGCCTTCACCGCCGCGCTGGCCTCGGCGAAATTCATCTGGCCAGTGTATTTCGCCTTGAGGGCCGCGACCACCTTGCCCATGTCTTTCATGGAGGCGGCGCCGGTTTCGGCGATCGCCTCGCGAACCGCGGCGGCGATGGCGGCAGCGTCCATCTGGGCCGGCATGAAGCTTTCCAGAACGCCGATTTCGCCAAGCTCCTGGTCGGCGAGTTCCTGGCGGCCAGCCTTGGCGTAAATGTCAGCCGCCTCACGGCGCTGCTTCACCATTTTTTGCAGCAACGCCAGGATCTCGGCGTCGGAAAGGGGCTCGCGACCATCGCCGCGCGCGGCGATGTCCTCATCCTTCAGCTTTGCGGAAACGAGGCGGACGGCGGCAAGCCGCGCCTTGTCACCGGAGCGCAGGGCGTCTTTCTGGGCAGTGGCGAAAGCCTCGCGCAGCATGATAAATCTCCGCTATTTGAGCTCTTGTCGTTGACGGCTGCGGACGCTCACCCTAAGTGTCCGCTCAAATCAGATGAAGTCGGGCATGCATGATCGCCGGCGTCGCCAGGAACGGATCCACGAACGGATCCACGTTCGGGGCGACGAACGGCGGTCAGGGCGCGCGCCGCGACCGGAACCCCGGACTTAGGACAATGGCGACCATGCTTCAAGACAGCACCACCGGCTGGAGCGAACCGACAGCCACCGCCCTGCTGGTTCTCGCAGACGGAACCGTCATCGAAGGCTACGGCATCGGCGCCGAAGGCCAGCGCGCCGGCGAGGTCTGCTTCAACACCGCCATGACCGGCTATGAGGAGATCATGACCGATCCCTCCTACGCCGGCCAGATCATCACTTTCACGTTCCCGCACATCGGCAATGTCGGCGTCAATGACGAGGACATCGAGTCCGTCAACGCCGCTTCGACCAACGGCGCCACCGGCGTCGTGCTGCACGCCGACGTCACCGGACCGGCCAACTGGCGCGCCAACCGCCACCTGGACGCCTGGCTGAAGGCGCGCGGCATCGTCGGCATCACCGGCGTCGATACCCGCGCCCTCACCGCGCTGATCCGCGACAGGGGCATGCAGAACGCCGTCGTCGCTCACGCGCCTGACGGCAAGTTCGACGTGGAGGCGCTGAAGCGCGACGCGGCGGCCCTGCCCTCCATGGTCGGCCTTGACCTGACCCCTGGCGTCAGCACCACCCAGCGCATCGACTGGACCGAGGCGACCTGGAGCCTCGATAGCGGCTATGGCGTCTCCGGCGCGCCGAAGTACCACATCGTCGCCCTCGATTTCGGCGTGAAGCGCAACATCCTGCGCCTGTTCGCCGGGCGGGACTGCAAGGTGACGGTGGCGCCTGGCAACTCTTCGGTTGAGGAGATCCTCGCCCTGAAGCCTGACGGCGTGTTCCTCTCCAATGGCCCTGGCGATCCAGCCGCCACCGGCCAGTGGTCGCTGCCGCTGATCTCGGAGCTGGTGGAGCGGCGCGTGCCGACCTTCGGCATCTGCCTCGGCCACCAGATGCTGGCGCTGGCCGTCGGCGCGAAGACGGTGAAGATGCGCCAGGGCCACCATGGCGCCAACCATCCGGTGCAGGATCTCGACACGAAGAAGGTCGAGGTGGTGTCGATGAACCATGGCTTCGCCGTGGATCGCGAGTCGCTGCCGGCCAACGTCAAGGAGACGCACGTCTCGCTGTTCGACGGCAGCAATTGCGGCATCGCCCTGACGGACAGGCCGGCGTTCTCGGTGCAGCATCACCCGGAAGCCTCGCCGGGGCCGCGCGACAGCCACTACCTGTTCGACCGCTTCCTTGAGCTGATCGACGCCGAAAAAGCTAGCGCCGCCTGACCCAGGCCACGCCGGCGCACTGACGCACCTGGGCGCGCCTGCAGCAGCGCGAGCCAGAAAACAAAACGCCGGCGGATGACCGCCGGCGTTTTTTGTTGCTCTGGCCCCGTTGGCCTGGAATCAGGCGGCCTTGCGCGCCGCCAGGGCGAGGGCGATGAAGGCGATGCCTTCCGACAAAAGCTCGATGGCGAAAAACAGGCCAAGCACCCAGATGCCTGACGTCGGCAACTGCTGATAAATCATGACGCCAAGCACGATCGACAGCAGGCCGCTGAGCAGCAGCAGCCACCAGTTGCCGGCCGGCCGCACCTGGAAAGCCATGATGCAGCGCAACACGCCGATCACCAACAGCGCGATGGCCACCATCAGGGTCAGCGTCAGGGCGCCCAGCACCGGGTTCCAGATGACGATGGCGCCCGCAACCATGTAGAGCACGGCGATCAGCAGGTGCAGCGCGAAGGGGCCCCAGTTCTTCTCGCTGAAGGCGTCAACGACCTGGGCGCCGCCGCCCACCAGCAGCAGGGCGCCGATCCACCACACGGTGACAAGGGTCAGCCACGGCAACATGACGAAGCCGATGATGCCCAGCGCCGACATCAGCAGGCCGAGCGCCAGCAGCCAGCCCCATTTGTCGCGCAGACGTTTGCGCAGCCCGCCGAAGCCCGGCGTCAGGCCAGGCGCGCCTGGCGCCGGACCACGCGGGGTGGAATTGGATGTGTCTGTCATGATGCGTCTCCACTTCGTCAGGCAACGGCCCATGCGGAGCCGCTCCAGGCAGCGAGGCCTGGGTTACGCCCTGGCGCCCATTGCCGCCGCTGGCATGTATGCGCCTTCTGACGCAGCGGACCACGCCCGGCCGGAAAGTAAATAGCGGTCGCCACAATTTGTCCGCTTTCCAGCCCGCGAAAGCCCGGAAACCGCGAAAAACCCGCCGGATGGTTAAGACGCGGATCATAAACACGCACAAACGCCGGCATGGATCGCGCTTCAGGCCTTCCCTCGGGCGCTGATATCGTTTAAACGACGTCGATCCCGGGCCTGGCGCGCCATATCCGGCTGCCTCCGACCCCACGCCAGTCCGAAGGACGCAGCGCGGCGCACTGCCCGCGTCGCGGCCTTTTTTTATGCGCGACGGTCCAGGATCACGCACAGGATCATACGCTTGCACCGCCGGGCGCCGCGCCTTGCCTGCAGGTCACGGTGATCGCCCTATAACGGCGTTCCGTTGCCTTCCCTTGCGGAAGGCGGCGTGAGACGCGCCTGGCTGACAAAGCGGACCCGATGCCCAAACGCACTGACATCTCCACGATCCTGATTATCGGCGCCGGCCCCATCGTCATCGGTCAGGCCTGCGAGTTCGACTATTCGGGAACCCAGGCGTGCAAGGCGCTGAAGGACGAGGGCTATCGCATCGTTCTGGTCAACTCCAATCCGGCGACGATCATGACCGATCCGGATCTGGCGCACGCCACCTACATCGAGCCGATCACGCCGGAAGTGGTGGCGAAGATCATCGAGAAGGAGCGGAACGTCATTCCCGGCGGCTTCGCCCTGCTGCCGACCATGGGCGGCCAGACGGCGCTGAACTGCGCCCTGTCGCTGGAGCGCATGGGCGTGCTGGAGAAGTTCAACGTCGAGATGATCGGCGCCACCGCCGACGCCATCGACAAGGCGGAGGACCGCGAGCGCTTCCGCGAGGCCATGACCAAGATTGGCCTCGACACGCCAAAGTCGCACCATGTGAAGACGCTGGCCGGAGCGCTGGACGCGCTGGACGACATCGGCCTGCCGGCGATCATCCGGCCGTCGTTCACCCTTGGCGGCACCGGCGGCGGCATCGCCTACAACAAGGCCGAGTTCATCGACATCGTCGAGCGCGGCATCGACGCCTCCCCCACCAGCGAGGTTCTGGTGGAGGAAAGCGTGCTGGGCTGGAAGGAGTACGAGATGGAGGTTGTCCGCGACAGGGCGGACAACTGCATCATCGTCTGCTCGATCGAGAACATTGATCCGATGGGCGTCCACACCGGCGATTCCATCACCGTCGCGCCGGCGCTGACGCTGACCGACAAGGAATACCAGATCATGCGCGACGCCTCGCTGGCGGTGCTGCGCGAGATCGGCGTCGAGACCGGCGGCTCCAACGTGCAGTTCGCCGTCGATCCGGCCAACGGCCGCATGATCGTCATCGAGATGAACCCGCGCGTGTCGCGCTCCTCGGCGCTGGCCTCCAAGGCCACCGGCTTCCCGATCGCCAAGGTCGCCGCCCGTCTCGCAGTCGGCTACACGCTGGACGAGATCGACAACGACATCACCGGCGGCGCCACCCCGGCGGCCTTCGAGCCGACGATCGACTACGTCGTCACCAAGATTCCGCGCTTCGCCTTCGAGAAGTTCCCGGGCGCCGACTCCACCCTGACCACCGCCATGAAGTCGGTGGGCGAGGCCATGGCCATCGGCCGCACCTTCCAGGAAAGCCTGCAGAAGGCGCTGCGCTCGCTCGAAACCGGCCTGAACGGCCTCAACGAGATCGAGATCCCCGGCCTTGGCCAGGGCGACGACAAGAACGCCATCCGCGCCGCGCTCGGCACGCCGACGCCAGAGCGTTTGCTGGCCGTGGCCCAGGCGCTGCGTCTCGGCGTCGACGCCCAGCAGATCCACGAGTCCTGCAAGATCGACCCGTGGTTCATCGCCCAGATCAAGGGCATCACCGACACCGAGGCCAAGGTCCGCGCCCACGGCCTGCCGGAAACGCCGGTCGCCTTCCGCCGCCTGAAGGCCATGGGCTTCTCCGACGCCCGTCTCGCTACCCTCGCCGGCCTCAGCGAAGCCGAGGTGACGAAGCGCCGCCGCGCCCTCGACGTGCGCCCGGTGTTCAAGCGCATCGACACCTGCGCCGCCGAGTTCGCCTCGCCGACCGCTTACATGTACTCGACCTACGCCGCGCCGTTCGGCGGAGCAGGTCCGGTGAACGAGGCCGAACCGAGCGACCGCAAGAAAGTGGCGATCCTCGGCGGCGGCCCCAACCGCATCGGCCAGGGCATCGAGTTCGACTATTGCTGCTGTCACGCCGCCTTCGCCCTTGAGGACGCGGGCTACGAGACCATCATGGTCAACTGCAACCCCGAGACGGTTTCGACCGACTACGACACCTCGGACCGGCTGTATTTCGAGCCGCTGACCGCCGAGGACGTCATCGAGATCCTCGACCTGGAGCGCAGCCGCGGCCAGTTGCACGGCGTCATCGTGCAGTTCGGCGGCCAGACGCCGCTGAAGCTGGCCAACGCGCTGGAAGAAGCCGGCATCCCGATCCTCGGCACCTCGCCGGACATGATTGACCTTGCGGAAGACCGCGACCGCTTCAAGCGCCTGCTGGACAAGCTGGGTCTGAAGCAGCCGAACAACGGCATCGCTTATTCCGTGGAGCAGGCGCGTCTGGTGGCGGGCGAACTCGGCTTCCCGCTGGTGGTGCGCCCGTCCTACGTGCTGGGCGGCCGGGCCATGGCCATCCTGCGCGATGAAACCCAGCTCAACGACTACATCTTCGAGACCCTGCCGGCGCTGGTGCCGCAGGACATCAAGATCCGCTATCCCAACGACAAGACGGGACAGATCAACACCCTGCTCGGCAAGAACGCCCTGCTGTTCGACGGCTACCTCTCCGACGCGGTCGAGGTTGACGTGGACGCGCTGGCCGACGGCGACGAGGTCTTCGTCTGCGGCATCATGGAGCACATCGAGGAAGCGGGCATCCACTCGGGCGACAGCGCCTGCTCGCTGCCGCCGCGCTCGCTGACGCCGGAGATCATCGCCGAACTGGAGCGCCAGACCACGCAGCTGGCGAAGTCGCTGCAGGTTGGCGGCCTGATGAACGTGCAGTACGCCATCAAGGACGGGGTGATCTATCTGCTCGAGGTCAACCCGCGCGCCTCGCGCACGGTGCCGTTCGTCGCCAAGGTCATTGGCTCGCCGATCGCCAAGATCGCCGCCCGGGTGATGGCCGGCGAGAAGCTGGCGTCGTTTGGCCTCGAGAAGCGTGAGCTGGACCACATCGGCGTCAAGGAATCGGTGTTCCCGTTCGCGCGGTTCCCCGGCGTCGACATCGTGCTCGGCCCGGAAATGCGCTCCACCGGCGAAGTGATGGGCCTCGACACCAATTTCGGCGTGGCCTTCGCCAAGAGCCAGCTCGGCAGCGGCACGGCTGTGCCGACCGCCGGGGCGGTGTTCGTGTCGGTGCGCGACGGCGACAAGGCGCGCATCCTGCCGACCATGCGCTCGCTGGTTGACATGGGCTTCGCCCTGAAGGCGACCTCGGGCACCCAGCGTTTCCTGACCGAGAACGGCATCCCCTGCGACCGCATCAACAAGGTGCTCGAAGGGCGCCCGCATGTGGTCGACGCCATCAAGAATGGCGGCATCCAGCTGGTGATCAACACCACGGAAGGCGCCCAGGCGCTGCAGGACTCCCGTTCGCTGCGCCGCGCGGCGCTGCTGCACAAGGTGCCCTATTACACCACGCTGGCCGGCGCCATCGCCGCCGGCGAGGGCATCAAGGCCTATCGCAGCGGCGAATTGCAGGTGCGCGCCCTGCAAGAGTACTTCTGAGACCAGGACTTCTGAGAGCAGGAGGCTCCGGGCTCCTGATCGCGGCCGCCGCTGGCGGCCGCGCAAGCCCCTGGGGGCATGCCTGAGGCATTCCTGAAAAGCGCGCCCGCTTTTCGCCAGGAAATGTGTCAGGCCAAAGCAACAGGGCGTTTGCGGCCAGACTGGTCTGTCCGCAAACGCTTCCCCAGCCTTGCCGCGCAGGCTTGATGCGCGCGCCAGTCCGGGGCAAGCTGTGCGCAGAAATACAGTCCGGGAATCATGGTGCGCTCCCGACCGGCGACGGGCGGGGCGTTTGCATATTGTCTGGCCCGGACTTCTTCATGGCCAGGTGCGTCAGGCTTTGCCCGCGCACCGGCCTTCGTACGCGGTTCACGCGTTTGCCCGCGGGCGACGCGATGTCCGTTTTGCCTGAAAATGCTCCGTCCGGACCCGCCAGGGCATGTTGCGTTCATTGGAACCAGCCCTGGAGCGGGTCCGATATACAGATACGGGTGTATGTATGGAAAAAGTTCCGATCACGACCTCTGGCTACGCCGCGCTGGAAGCAGAGCTGAAGCGCCGCCAGCAGGTTGAGCGTCCGCGGATCATCACGGCGATCGCCGAGGCGCGCGCGCTGGGCGACCTGTCGGAGAACGCGGAGTATCACGCCGCCAAGGAAGCCCAGAGCCTGAACGAAGGCCGCATCCTTGAGCTGGAAGGCCTGATCTCGCGCGCCGAGGTGTTCGACACCTCGCGCATGAGCGGAACCACGGTGAAATTCGGCGCCACGGTCACCCTCGTCGACGAGGACACCGAGGAAGAGAAGATCTACCAGTTCGTCGGCGAACCCGAGGCCGACGTCAGCCAGGGCAAGGTATCGATCAAGTCTCCAATCGCCCGCGCCATGATTGGCAAGAGTGTCGGCGACTCCGTCGAAGTGAATGCCCCCGGCGGCGGCAAATCATACGAAATCGTCAATATCGCCTTCCGGTGACCTGACGGCCTGAAACAGGCAAATGGCCCGCCAGCGCCAGCATCTGGCGGGCCGCGACATTCACGATTACGCGCGGACACCCGCATTTCCGGATGCTGGTCGACGACATGTGCGCTGTCGCACATGGCCATTGCTCCCGACTTCTTATCTCGGCATTGACCTGATCCGCGCAGCCGGCCCTGTCGCCGCGGACGCAACACTGCGATGCCTGTCCCATGCCCTCTTCTGTTTCCACTCTCGCACGCCGCCTGTTGTTGGCCCTGGCGCTTGGCCTCACCGTCGCTGGTGGCTTCGTCCTTGCCCCGGCCCTGAGCGGCGCGGACCGCGCGGCGGCCCGCGCTGCGACTGAATATGCCTCCGTCACCGTCGACACCGCGCCGCTCGGGGCCTCACTCTATGGCCCGACGGGCGAGCGCCTGCGCGCCATGATGCAGACGGAAATGAAACGTCGATTCAAAATTACCGGCGACGCCACAAAGCCGCGTCTGGTGGTCCGCGTCACGGAAATCGTCATTCCGGCCAATTTTGGCCTCGACAACCAGTCCGGCGGCGCCAGCCTGCAGACCACCGATCGCATGGATGGCGAAACCCTGGTGCTGGCCCCGGATGGCAAGGTCCTCCACCGCTATCCGGTGACGGTCTCCGCGCCGTCATCAACGGCGCAGGGTGAGAATGGCGTTGAGGCCGACTTCCGCCGACTTCGCGACCTGGTGAAATCATTCGCAAGCTGGAGCGCGCGTTACGCAGGCAACCCGTGACAGTTGCCCGCGACGCTTCCCACACCCGCGTCGCCGTCCGCCCTGCCGGCCGGGAGCCCTGGACCAGCGCCCTGGACCGGCGAAATTGCTGGCGTCAGCGGTATTGCGGTATCCGGCGGTATTCCTGGCGCCAGGAAGCGTCCTATACAGGGCGCAGCCACTGGAAGGCGGAGGGCAGCATGACCAGGGACGCGGAGCCTCAGGGGAGCCGGAACGACGGGGCGGCCCGGCCCGGGCCGGCTGGGGCTGGCGTTCCGGCGACGGCCTGGGCGTTGAGCGACGGCAAGGCGGGCGACGAATTGCAATGCGCCGCGGTGATTGAAGCGCTGGGCCTGACGCCGGATATCCGCAGGGTCGCCCCCCGCCGCCCCTGGGCCTGGCTGGCGCCGCGCGGCCCCGTCGATCCCGCCGGGGCGCGGGAACGGCCAGGCAGCCCGATTGGCGGCGCGTTTCCTGATCTGCTGGTCGCCTCCGGCCGCCGCGCCATTCCCTATGCGCGGGCCGTGCGCCGGCTCTCCGGCGGGCGCACGTTCACGGTCATCCTGAAGGACCCGCGCCTCGCCCCCGGCGTCGCCGACTTCATCTGGGTTCCGGAGCATGATTCGTTGCGCGGCCCCAATGTGCTGGCCACCCTCACCAGCCCACACCGGCTGTCGCCAGAACGCCTCGCAGCAGCCCGGGCCGCGCCGCCGCCGGCGCTGGCGGAAGCCCTGCCTGATGACGGCCGCCCGCGCGTCGCCGTGCTGGTGGGCGGCGACAGCCGCCGTCACCGCTTCACCGCCGCCAGCATTGCCGATTTCTGCGCCCGGCTCGCCGGCCTGGTCGCCAGCGGCGCATTCCTGATGGTCACCACCTCGCGACGGACGCCGCCGGCGCTGGCGGCGGCGGTGCGCGACCTCGTCGCCAGCCGCGGCGGCTATTTCTGGGACGGCGCCGGCGAAAATCCCTACCCCGCCATGATGGCGCTGGCGGACGCGGTTGTCGTGACCACCGACTCCACCAACATGATTGGCGAGGCCGCCGCCACCGGGCGGCCGGTGCTGACCTTCTCGCCCGGCCCCGACGACCGCAAAACCCGCTTCCTGCTGGACGGCCTGAAAGCGCGCGCAGTTGTGCACGAATTCACAGGAACGCTTGCAGGAGACGCATACCCCCCCATAAACTCGACGCCAATCATCGCTGATGCAATCATGAGGGCGTACGCGCAGGCGCACACGCCCTGCGCGACTTTGGCGTCGCCCCACAACTGACCAAGAGCATTTCAGGCGACACAATGGCCAGCAAGCACACCAAACTCCTGATTATCGGCTCCGGCCCGGCGGGCTACACCGCGGCAATCTACGCAGCCCGCGCAATGATGGAGCCGGTGCTGATTTCCGGCTACCAGGCTGGCGGGCAGCTCACCATCACCACCGATGTGGAAAACTACCCGGGTTTCGCCGAGGCGATCCAGGGGCCATGGCTGATGGAGCAGATGCGCGCCCAGGCGGAGCATGTTGGCGCCCGACTCGTTTCCGACTACGTCACCGCCGTCGATATCAGCGCCCGCCCATTTACCGTGACCTGCGACAGCGGCGATGTTTACACTTGCGACGCCCTGGTGATCGCCACCGGCGCCCAGGCGCAATGGCTGGGCCTGCCCTCCGAGCAGGCGTTCCAGGGCTTTGGCGTCTCGGCCTGCGCCACCTGCGACGGCTTCTTCTTCCGCAACAGGAATGTGGTGGTGGTCGGCGGCGGCAACACCGCGGTCGAGGAAGCGCTGTATCTCGCCGGCCTCGCGGCGAAGGTGACCCTGGTGCACCGGCGCGACAGCCTGCGCGCCGAGCGCATCCTGCAGGATCGCCTGTTCCGTCACCCGAAGGTCGAGGTGGTGTGGGACAGCGTGGTGGAAGAAATTTGCGGCGGCCAGAACCCGCCCGGCGTCACGCACGTCAACCTGCGCAATGTGCGCACCCAGGATACCCGGACCGTGGAGACGGACGGCGTGTTTGTCGCCATTGGTCACAAGCCGTCCAGCGAACTGTTCGCTGACAGCCTGAAGATGAAGGCCGGCGGCTATATCTGGACGGCGGGCGACTCGACCGCGACCAGCGTTCCGGGCGTGTTCGCCGCCGGCGACGTCACCGACGACGTTTTCCGTCAGGCGGTGACCGCGGCCGGCATGGGTTGCATGGCGGCGCTGGAAGCTGAACGCTGGCTGGCCGCCAATGAAACGGAAACCGCGAAGGCGGCTGAATAGGCCGCTTTTGCACGGATGCGTCGCGACCACCGGAGGGAGGCTCCGGCCGCGGCGCGTCAGCATTGATTGAAACCGGAACGCGCAGCCAGCAAGGCGGAATCAACCAGAGCGCGCCGGCGGACAGAGGGAACGGGATGTCATGGATTGGGACAAGATCAGGATATTTTATACGGTCGCCGAAGCCGGGAGCTTCACGCGCGCGGGCGATGACCTGGGTCTTAGCCAGTCGGCGGTGAGCCGCCAGGTCAGCGCCCTGGAGCGGGAGCTGAAGGCGCCCCTGTTTCACCGCCACGCCCGTGGCCTGATCCTGACCGAGCAGGGCGAACTGCTGTTCCGCACCGCGCGTGAAATGACCATGCGGCTGGACGCCACCCGGGCCCGCCTGACGGATTCACGCGAGCGGCCCTCCGGCGAGTTGCGCGTCACCACCACCCTGGGGCTGGGCGCCGCCTGGCTGACGCCGCGCCTCGGCGAATTTCTCGATCTGTACCCGGACGTGAAAATCGACCTGATCCTCACCGACGAGGAGCTGGACCTGTCGATGCGCGAGGCGGACATCGCCCTGCGGCTGCGCCAGCCGGTGCAGGGCGACCTGATCCAGCGCCGGCTGTTCGCGGTGCATTTCCACGTCTACGCCTCGCAGGACTACGCCAAGCGGCACGGGCTTCCGGAAACCCTGGAGGAAATCGACCGGCACCGCATCATGAGCTACGGCGGCACCGTGCCGCCCTTCCTGGCCACGGCGCAGTGGCTGGCGACCGCCGGCCGCGATCCCAAGGACCCACGCGCCTACCAGATGATCGTCAACAACATCTCGGCGCTAAAGCGCGCCGTCGACGTGGGTATCGGCATCGCCGTCCTGCCGGACTACCTGGTCGAGCCGACTTCCGGCCTTGTTCAGGTGCTGCCGGCCAATGAATTGCCAGCGCTCGATTCCTATCTGGTCTATCCGGAAGAGATGAAGGCCGTCGCCCGCGTACAGGTGTTCCGCGACTTCCTCATCAGCAAGGCGCAGCGCTGGTCCCACTGACGCCCAGGCCAGCCGGAGAACCCGCCATCTCCTGCCCTTCCATCTCCTGCAGAAGAGACGTCCGGCGCGCCCGCGCCGGACGTTGGCTTTTGGCGTAAAGCAGGCATCGCCCCGACGGCGACGCCGCACGCGCCACCGGCCGGCGCTCCCCATTTGCGCCCCTCCCCAAATGGGAATGCCCCGGACGCCCAGGAACGGCGATAAGCAAAGCCCTCCTGTCGATCCGGGCCATCGCGATGACATCCATACTGTCCTTCTGCCGCCAGTACGCCATTACCCCCCTGGTCGTGGTGATCTTCACCGGCGCTGCCGGGGGGGCCGGCATCGTCCAGATGCTGGACGCCGCGCAGGCCGCCGGGTTGCAGACGCCCCAGAACTGCGCCGCCGCCGCCGTGGAAAACCAGTGCGTGGTCGGCTCGGCTTTCCAGTTCCCCCAGGCCAACGCCCTCAACTCCTACGAACGCTGCTTCGCCCGGGTGCTCCAGGCGTGCGCCGCCAGCGACGCCGCGCAGCGTCCCTGACCCCCAGGCAGCGCATCCCGAGAGGGCGCGCCAGGGGACACGTCAAAGGGAGCTGTCCAGAGGAGCCATCCAGCAGCGCGCCCACGTGGGCGCACACACAGGTCGTCGTCGACGGGCCCACGGGGCCTCCACGCGCATGCCTTTGGAGCTCCACGCCGCCTGCCCACTTGGCCAGCATATGACGCCAACTCACACGAGAGGACAGCTTACATGACGCATGTACGTTTGCTTGCCCGCATTCCGTTGATCGTTGCGCTGGCGGCGGGCGCCGCCATCACGTCAGCCCAGGCTGGTCAAACGGCGCCCCGATACGGCGAGTTGGTCTCGTGCAACGCCGCCGCGACCAGCAACTGCAAGCGCTTTGTGAACCCCATCAATTTCAGCAACTGCCATCAGCTCGTCGTTGACTCGTGCATGGCGCGACGCGACAAGCCAGGCAACTGACAGCTTTCATGCGCCAGGCTCACCGGAGCTGGCATGGCGCCGGGCGCGCGCGGCGCGCCTGAACGGACAAGTTCCGGCTCATCGTCAACGGGTTGCATGCCAGCGTGCAATCCTGTCGGCCCTCGCCCTGACACATCCGGCCGGGCCGCAATGAGGCGTCGGAGAGCCATGACAGACATGAAATGGATATTTGCCGCGACGGCCGCAACGCTGACGGCCCTCATCACGGCGCACGCCGCCGCCGGCAACGCGATCAGTTCAGCGCCATTTGACATATGCGACGCCCAGGCGAGCAGGAAGTGCGGGCGTTTTTCGGACCTGACCCGTCAATTCTGGAAATGCTACGACCCTGATTTCGACGCCTGCATGGAGAGCTTTCGGCCGAAAGCCGCTGTTCGGGCCCCGACAGCAGCATGCCTGCTTCAGGCGCAGCCCCCCGGCGGCGGCCAGCCTCGCAACTCTGTGACTACATGCCTGGCGCGCATGGCAGTCATGACGCCCCGCAACTTGCCAATTCCCGCACCGCCGGCAAAATGACACACGGTTGAAAACAGTTCTCCGCACCGCCTCCCGGCGTTGAGTCCAGTTTTCACCGTTCCCCTCTGGAAGTGTTCCGTTGTTCACGGAACAACTCAGGTCGGGTCCCTTGGTGGAACCCGACCTTTTTTTCTGTCTGAAATGCATATCACTACCGCGTGATCGCAACAGTCAAGCTGCGGTCTGGCGCAACAGGGCGGTATTGCGCGGGACTACCGCCCCGCCCCGCTGGCCCGCATCGGCTCAGCCGCCATCGCGCAAGGCGCGCCGCAAGACCTTGCCCACATTGGTCTTGGGCAGTTCCGTCCGGAAGATCACCTGCTTCGGCGCCTTGTAGGCTGCAAGATGCTCCTTGGCGAAGGCGCGCACCATGTCCTCGGTCAGGTTTTCATCCTGCTTCACCACATAGGCGACGACGCGCTCACCGCTGCTGTCGTCCGGCGCGCCAACCACGGCGGCCTCCAGCACGCCGGGATGGCTGGCCAGCACCTCCTCGACCTCATTGGGATACACATTGAAGCCCGAGACCAGAATCATGTCCTTGGCCCGGTCGACAATGCGGAACTGTCCGTCCGGCTGCATCACGGCCACGTCGCCGGTGCGGAAATAGCCATCCGGCGTCATCACCTTCGCCGTTTCATCCGGGCGGTTCCAGTAGCCTGGCATCACCTGCGGGCCCTTCACACACAGTTCGCCCGGCTCGCCAGGGGGCAGATCGTTATTGGACTCATCGCGGATCACCACCAAGGTTGATGGCATCGGATAGCCGATGGTGCCCGAAAACTCCTCCAGGGTTGGCGGATTGGTGGTCACCACCGGCGAGGTTTCGGACAGGCCGTAGCCCTCCAGGATCGGCTTGCCGGTGATCTGCTTCCACAGCTTCGCCACGGGCGCCTGGGTCGCCATGCCCCCGGCGACGGAGAAGGCCAGGTGCGAGAAGTCGACGTTGCGTATTTCCGGGTGATGCCCCAGGGCGTTGTATAGGGTGTTGACGCCTGACATGCGGGTGAAGCGCGCGCCCTTCAGTATCTTGATGAAGCCATCGATGTCGCGCGGGTTGGCGATCAGCAGCGAGCAGCCGCCGGATTTCAGCATGAACAGGCAGCAGGCCGTCAGGGCGAAGATGTGATACAGCGGCAGCGCCGTCACCATCACCGGGTCCGCTTCGCCTGAGCCGCCAGCGTTGAACCACAGATCGGCCTGCAACACATTGCTGGCGACATTGGCGTGGGTCAGCATGGCGCCCTTGGAAACGCCCGTGGTGCCGCCGGTATATTGCAGGAAAGCAAGATCGTCGCCGGTCACCGCCACGGGCGCCAGGGATTTGCCCCGGCCCTGCGACAGCGCCTCGGTGAAGCGGATGGCGCCAGGAATGTCCCAGGCCGGAACCGCCTTTTTGACGTAGCGGGAGACGGCCGTGACGATGAAGCCCTTCAGGCCCATCAGGTCGCCAGGGGCCGCCACCAGCACCCGGTCCAGGCTGAGACGCGGCAGGGCGTGCTGCACGGTGACGGCGAAATTCTCCAGCACCACCATCACCCTTGCGCCGGAATCGTTGAGCTGGTGCTCCAGCTCTCGCGGCGTGTACAGCGGGTTGACGTTGACCACGGTGCAGCCAGCGATCAGCGCGCCGAACATGGCGACCGGAAACGCCAGCACGTTGGGCATCATGATGGCGACGCGGTCACCCTTTTTCACGCCGGAGGCCTGCAGCCAGCAGGCGAACGCCTCCGCCTCCCGCTTCAGGTCGGCGAAGGTCAGGCGGGCGCCGAAGCTTTCGTAGGCGGGGCGGCCGGCGTAAGCGGCGACGCTGTTGCGAAACAGGTCAACAAGCGTGCCCACCCGCGCCGGATCGATATCCGCCGGAACGCCCGGCGGGTAATGCTGCAACCAGGGCCGGTCCTGCCCAGCCGCAACCGTTGCCGAAACCTCGTTCATCCTGCCCTCCGCAAGTCGCGCATGCGCGCGGCGTGAACCGGCGTCTTTTCGCGCCGGAGCGTAAGTATCTGCATAGACTAGCTGTTGCTGGCCCCGCGGTCGACACGACGAAAGGACAAGCGCGCGGGCTGCCCAAAGAAAAAGGCCGCCCTGAGGGCGGCCTTCTGACAGATGACCGGAAGCGGCTCCCGGAAGTTTCCGCAGACGCCTCCGGAAACGCCTCAGCGCAGCGACGCGCAGAAGCGCTGGATGCGGGTGCAGGCGTCCTCAAGAACCGCGGTCGACGTAGCGTAAGACACGCGGAAATTCGGGCCGAGACCGAACGCCGAGCCGTGCACCACGGCAACGCCCTCCGACTCCAGCAGGGCCGTGACGAAATCCTCGTCATTGCCGATGACCTTGCCCTCGGGGGTCTTCAGGCCAATGGCGCCGGCGCAAGACGGATAGACGTAGAACGCGCCTTCCGGCGTCGGGCATTTCAGGTGCTGGGCCTGGTTGAGCATCGACACCACCAGATCGCGGCGCTCCTCAAAGGCCTTGCGGAACACATTCAGGTGATCCTGCGGGCCGTCAAGCGCCTCCACGGAGGCCCACTGGGCAATGGTGCAGGCGCCGGAGGTCTGCTGGCCCTGGAGGGTGTCCATGGCCTTGATCAGCTGCTCCGGACCCGCCGCATAGCCAATGCGCCAGCCAGTCATGGCGTAGGACTTGGAGACGCCATTCATGGTCAGCGTGCGGTCATACAGCTTCGGCTCGACCTGGGCCGGGGTGACGAATTTGAAATCGCCATAGACCAGATGCTCATACATGTCGTCGGTCAGCACCCAGACGTGCGGATGACGCAGCAGAACGTCGGTGAGCGCCTTCATCTCGTCGTGGCTGTAGGCCGCGCCCGACGGGTTCGACGGCGAGTTGAGGATCACCCATTTGGTCTTCGGGGTGATGACCCGGTCAAGTTCGGCCGCCTGGAGCTTGAAATTGTCCTCGATGCGGGTTTCGGCGAACACCGGCGTACCGCCGCACAGGGCAACCATCTCCGGGTAGCTGACCCAGTACGGGGCCGGAATCACCACCTCATCGCCCGTGTTGATGGTGGCCATCAGGGCGTTGAACAGGATCTGCTTGCCGCCGGTGCCGACGATGGTCTGCGACGGCTTGTAGTCCAGACCGTTCTCGCGCTTGAACTTGCGGGCGATCGCCTCGCGCAGCGGCTGGATGCCGGACACGGGCGGATAGCGGGTTTCGCCACGTTCGATGGCGGCAATGCCGGCGCGCTTGATGTTCTCCGGCGTATCGAAATCCGGCTCGCCAACCGAGAGCGAGATCACATCGCGACCCTGCGCTTTCAGGTCGCGCGCTTTTTGCGTCACCACGATCGTGGCGGAAGGCTTCATGCGGCCGAGAGCGTCGGAAAGGAAAGCCACGACTGATCTCCTTAAACAGTCAGGTGAATTGTCCCCCTCCTGCGGGGGCGGGTTGATGTAAGCCCGCCGGCTGGCGCGCGCAAGCGCCGGATACGAAGATGCGCCATGCAAGTGGCGAATTTCATCGATCCTGCGCAAAAATCGGCCGCCTGCGACATTTATTGCCAGCAAGCGCGAAAAAACGGGAACCTGACATCGCGTCAGACGTTCATGTTTCATCAAGGTTTACGAACGCCGCGTCGTGAATGCCCGGATCTTGGCCACCTTGCGGCGCAAGGTAACGCACCTGAAGTGAATGCGCGCCACATGAAACCGTGAACGCGCTTCATCCTTGATTTTAACGCATGCTGCCAAAGCGGGACGGGGATCGTCCCGGATGGGAGCGTATGGGTAATTCGCGCCATTGTGCGCCGTGCGCCGGCCCACCGCCGCCCTGGACGACCTGACGCATTGTCATCGCCAGAAGGACGACGGCGGAACGGCCTGCCGGGCAATGGCCGGGATTGACGGAGTCAGCGACATGCAAGCCAATGACCCGATTCGCATTGAAGAGTTCACCCGCAACGCTGCCCGCAGCGCATTCAGCGTGGGCGGCGTCAGCCGCGCCGAAGCCGGTCGCCAGTTCCGCTTTTCACTGGCGCTGGTGCTGACGCTGGTGGTGGGCACCATCGCGGCGGCGGCCACCCTGCCGCTGGGCTCCGCCCGGACGGACGGACCGCAGATCGCCCACAATGATGACGCCGGCGACCTGAGCTACACGGTGGTGCGCTGAGATGGCGCTTCTGGGTCCTGTCCACTGTGGCAACGCGGCGGAGGTCGCATCAGGCACAGCCGCGCCAGGCCGCTCCGCCGCCATGGACAGGGTCCCCGCGCATAACCTTGGGCGCGCAGAACCTTGGGGATGCGCTCACACCCTTACGTCACGGCGCCGGACGACGAAAACACTGGCGCCAGTGACCTTGCGCCAGTGGTGCGGCCGGATAGCCGCCTCCCGCAACTGCGCCTCGGTGACATGGCGGGTCAGATCATAGTCTGACGGCATGTCGAACAGCATGCCGAGTGTCTGGCCAATGGATGCCCGGCCGAAATTGCGGTAATGCCGGAAGGCGCCAAAGCGCGCGGCTTTCTCCGCGTCGGTTCCCAGCGCGATGTTGTCGCGGAACTCCTCCCCGTCCACGGGAACGGAGAACATCAGCACGCCGTCGTCGGTGAGCGCCCGGGCGAGGCGCAGCAACACCGCCGAATAATTGCACTCAATGTGCTCCAGCACATGGTTCATGACGATGATGTCGTATGTCGATTCCGGCAAGGAAAAGACATCGCGGCACAGGTCGAAGCGCTCCGCGCCAAGCCCAGGATAGTTCTCCGGCGCGATATCCACGGCGCGATAATTGCCCTGCGACAGGGTCCTCAAGAATTGCGACAGCCCGCGCTCCGGCGCGAAGTGCAGCACATTGGCGCCGGGCCGCGGCGCCAGATCGCCCTGCAGGCGCAGGGCGCAGACGCGCGTGCGCTCCAGCGAGCCGCAACTGGCGCAGCGCACTTTGGGGCGCTCCGGCATGTCCACGAAATTTTCGCCGCCGCAGATATTGCAGCGCAGCCGGGTTGTGTCCGTCATCATGTCCGCGCTCCGTATTTCCGCGCCCTGTATTTTCGCGCCCTGCATGTCCGCGCTCCGGGGCGGCGCCGGCCCGCCAGGCTGGCGGGCGCCGGCCTGGGCGGATAATCATGGTGTGCAGGTAAAGGAGAGCGGCGGCGTCTGGCAAGCGCGGCCGGCCAGACGGGAGAAAACAGGTCCATGACGCGCAGCCCCCTGAAGCACAGGTCCACAACGTATGCCCTCGACCGGCAACCGGGCGCCGCATCATGACGACGCTGGCGACCTCCGCCGGAATCGCGCCGGCCCGGCTGGCGCGCGAAGCCCTGACCGCATTCGCCGGCGCCGGCCTGCAACCGGAAGAGCGGCCAGCCGCCATCGCACGCGCCGTGCGCGCCGCCGCTGGCGATCAGGTCGATCTGGCCGCCGCCTACGGGGCGCTGCATCGCCTGGCAGCCGTGCTCGACGGCCTCGGCTCCGCCGCCGACTTGCACGCGGCCATCGTCCATCGGGCCGATGGCGCGCGGGAAACCGGGGCGCGGCTGCTGGAGCTGCACGGCGGCGCCATGCCCCCCTGGCCGGTGCTGCGCGTCGATATGGACGCCGCCGGCGCCGGCATGCGTGGCGCGCCGCGTCTGTTGTTGCGGCCGCAGAAGGCGTTCGGGACCATCCGCGTCGACGCCCTCACCACCTTGTGCAACGTGCCGCCGGCAATCTGGGAGCACGCGGTGGGCGAGGATGCGGTGATGGAGCTGGAATTCGCCGCCTGGCGCGCCAAAGCGACGGCGGGCGGCCAGGATGCGGCCATCGACAAGGACGCGTTGACCCGGCGCATCGCCTGGCTGTGCCGCGTCAGCCTGGAAACCGTGCGGCTGCTCGGGACTTGACCTTGCGTTAGCCCACCCGGATGGCCCCGCACCGCATCACCTCCCGGAAGCATGACCGGGGGGCGCAGGACCGCGGCGCGCGTGGGGTCGGCGCGAGGCATGCGGAGCGGCGCCTTTTCTTTACGGAAGCCGGTGCGCGCCTGGCGAAAATGTTGTGACGACGATTGGCGCTGGCGGCGGTTGCCCCCATATTGGAGGCCATGCCGAAGAAGCCCCAAAATCCGGACGCCGCCGACGCCACGGCTGATTCCGCCGCCGCGCCGCGCAAGCGCGCCGCGAAGGTTGCGACGCCGCGATCGCGCGCCACCCGCCCCGAGCTGGTTCCGCTCGACGTCCATCTGGCTGAACTGCTCAATCCGGCGTTGAACAAGGGCCGCGCCGGACCGGGAAGCGCCGCCAGCGACCACGCCGACCTGCGGGCGAAAAACCGCGCCAGAACGACGCCGCGCGTCCCCGATGGATTCGAAGAGGCCCCACAGGCCGGCTATGACGCCAGATCCGGCGCCAACCCGCCGCCGGATGAGGCCGTCGCCCCGGACGCGACTGGCAAGCGCGCCCGCAAATGGGGTGAGGCTGACGGCGCGCTCACCCGCGACGACCTGCTGAAGGCCGCGCCCAGGCGCGTGCGCGAAGGCAATGTCGCCGCCATGCCGGACGACGATGACCCCGCCGCGACGCCCGGCGCCGAGGCAACCCGCACCGCTCTGGAGCAATTGCTGGCGAGCGGCGATCCTCGCCTCGACGCCAAGCCGTGGACGCCGCACCGCCCGCCGCGGCCGGAGAAGTCCGAAGGCGGCGTCCCGTTCCGGCTGGCCTCCGACTTCGCGCCGGCCGGCGACCAGCCCCAGGCCATCGCCGCCCTCACCGCCGGCGTCGACGCCCGGGAGCGCGACCAGGTGCTGCTTGGCGTCACCGGCTCCGGCAAAACCTTCACCATGGCGCAGGTGATCCAGCAGACCCAGCGCCCGGCGCTGATCCTGGCGCACAACAAGACGCTGGCGGCGCAGCTTTACGGCGAGTTCCGATCATTTTTCCCGGATAACGCGGTCGAATACTTCGTATCGTACTACGATTATTATCAGCCCGAAGCCTATGTGCCGCGCTCGGACACCTATATCGAGAAGGAAAGCTCGGTCAACGAACAGATCGACCGGATGCGCCACTCGGCCACCCGCGCCCTGCTGGAGCGCGACGACGTCATCATCGTCGCCTCGGTGTCCTGCATCTACGGTATCGGCTCGGTCGAAACCTACACCGCCATGACCTTCTCGCTGAAGGTGGGCGAGCGCATCGAGCAGCGGCAGTTGCTGGCTGATCTGGTGGCCCTGCAATACAAACGCATCCAGGCCGATTTTGCCCGCGGCACATTCCGGGTGCGCGGCGACGTGGTGGAGCTGTTTCCGGCCCACATGGAAGACCGCGCCTGGCGCATCAGCCTGTTTGGCGACGAAATCGACAGCATCGCCGAGTTCGATCCCCTCACCGGCCACAAGACAGCGGATCTGTCCTTCGTCAAGGTTTACGCCAATTCGCACTATGTCACGCCCAAACCAACGCTGGGACAGGCGGTCAAGAGCATCAAGGAAGAGATGAAGCAGCGGCTCGACCAGCTCAACCGCGCCGGCCGCTATCTGGAGGCGCAACGGCTGGAGCAGCGCACCACATTTGACATGGAGATGATGGAGGCGACTGGCGCCTGCGCCGGCATCGAGAACTATTCGCGCTATCTCACCGGCCGCCGTCCCGGCGAACCGCCGCCGACGCTGTTTGAATATCTGCCCGACGACGCCCTGGTGTTCGTCGACGAGAGCCATGTCACCGTGCCGCAGATCGGCGCCATGTATCGCGGCGACTTCCGTCGCAAGGCGACGCTGGCCGAGTACGGCTTCCGCCTGCCGTCCTGCCTCGATAACCGGCCGCTGCGCTTCGAGGAATGGGAGGCGATGCGGCCGCAGACCGTGCATGTCTCGGCAACGCCTGGCGCGTGGGAAATGGAGCAGACCGGCGGCGTGTTCGTTGAGCAGGTCATCCGCCCCACCGGCCTGGTTGACCCGCCGGTGGAGGTGCGCCCGGCGCGCGCCCAGGTTGACGACGTGCTCGGCGAAATCCGCGCCACGGCGGCCCAGGGCTATCGCTCGCTGCTGACGGTGCTGACCAAGCGCATGGCCGAGGACCTGACCGAATATCTGCACGAGAACGGCGTGCGGGTGCGTTACATGCATTCGGACATCGACACGCTGGAGCGCATCGAGATCATTCGCGACCTGCGCCTCGGCGCCTTCGACGTGCTGGTGGGCATCAACCTGCTGCGTGAAGGCCTCGACATTCCCGAATGCGGCCTGGTGGCGATTCTCGATGCCGACAAGGAGGGCTTCCTGCGCTCGGAGACCTCGCTGATCCAGACCATCGGCCGCGCCGCCCGTAACGTCGACGGGCGGGTGATCCTTTACGCCGACCAGGTCACCGGATCGATGGAGCGGGCGCTGGACGAGACGCGGCGGCGCCGCGACAAGCAGGTCGCCTGGAACGAAGCCAACGGCATCACCCCGCAAAGCGTGCGCAAGAACATCGCGGATATTCTTGACAGCGTTTACGAACGGGATCGCGTCACCGTCGACGCCGGCCTCTCCGCTGAGGCCGCCCCGGTTGGCCACAACATGCAGGCGGTGATTTCCGACCTCGAAAAGCGCATGCGCGCCGCCGCCGCAGACCTGGACTTCGAAACCGCCGCGCGCCTGCGCGACGAGGTCAAACGGCTGCAGGCGACCGAGCTCGCCATTGCCGATGACCCGCTGGCGCGGCAGGCGGCCGTGGAGGAGAAAGCCGGCGGCTATGCCGGCGAACGACGTTACGGCAGGGCGGCCAATGAGCCGCCGAAGTCACGGGCGCGCAAACCGACCCTGGACGAGATGGGGCCCCACAACCGCGAGTTGCCCCTGGGAGCTGACGACTATGTGGCGCCGCAGCGGCCAGACCCCGCCGCACGGCAAAAAAGCCCCCGCGGCCGCAAGCGCCGGTCATGAATGGCGCGCCAAAAAGGAACGCCCGGCAAAAGCCGGGCGTCAAGTTGACAGAGTGAGGAGGCGTGCAACCGGAAGTTACCAGAAGCGGTAATTCAACCCGGCGCGAATGACATGGAAGTGCGCTTCATCGCGCGCGCTCGTGTAGTAAACATTGGTGCGGTTCTGATAGTTTTCCGAGAAACGGTATGTTTTTGAGCCGAGGTCAACGTAAGCGTATTCACCCTTCAGCGTCAGGTTGTCGGTAATCGCGTACTCCAGACCAGCCCCAAGGGTCCATCCCGTACGGGTTGACGAGCGCTTGCCGCCAATCCCGCGATCGGCCCAGCCATTCCCGTAAATATAACGGCCAGAGGCCTCCACGCCGCCGAACGCCAGACCACCGGTGGCAAAAATCAGCAGACGATCGCTGACCAGCGCGCCAATGCGAGGCCTCACCGTGCCGAACCAGTTGACGGAACTCTTCGCCACAATGCTTTCACTGTCGTAATTGCCCCGCCCATGATTGAAGCCGGAGCGCTCCGAAGAAATGTCCGCATAGTTGATGTCGGCCTCCAGGCCGATCACCATGGCGTCGAACTGGTAGTTATAACCGATCTGCCCCCCACCTACGAATGAGCCGTTGCGTTTGTTGCTCCACTGCGAAAACGAACGATCGTCGGTTGCCCAGGCGGCGTAGCCCGGGCCCGCGTCGTTACGCAGCGCAACCCTCCCGACCTGTGAATCGCTGAAACCGTAACCGGCATTCAGGCCGACATAAAACCCGGTCCATGTAAAAGCTGGAGCCACAATGATGGGCGCGACAGGCGCATACTTCCGCGATGGAAGATCCGCCGCAACGGCCCCGGCGGCCATGGATGATACGATTGCGATGGCAAGGCCGAGCGACCTGTACATTAATGTCCCCATTGGCTGGAGCATTTTCCGGAAAGATGAACGCCACTTTCCTTAAAGAAAATGCGTCTACTTGAAGAAACGAAGCGTTATTCGTGAGATAATATCACCAAAACGCGCCGCCACCCGATCCGATGACGGACATTCCCACTAACCGCCCCCGAAGTAAATGGCAGCATTTCTTAAATCAATATTCAGACATATAATGTTGCAACCATACAACGCCTCATTTTACCATCTGTCCACCGCCTGAATTCTTAATCCCTCCGCATGCTGGATAAAAAAAGCCCGGCCGAAGCCGGGCTAAAGTCAAAAACGGAGTGAAAATCGTCAGAAGCTGATCAGAACTTGTAGTTCAGACCGGCGCGAACAACATGGAAGCCCAGGTCGTCCTTGCCCGTGACGTACAGGACCTTCTTGTCGCCCACGTAGGTCTTGATCGTGGAGGAACCGAGATCGATGTAGCTGTACTCGCCCTTCAGGACGACGTTGTCAGTCAGGGCGTATTCAGCGCCAGCGCCGACGGTCCAGCCAGCGCGGATCTTGTTCGGCTTGCCGACCCAGTTGTCGTCGACCGCGCCGTTCAGGGTGTCGGCGTACTGCGCGGCGCTCCGCACATTGCCATAGGCCAGACCGGCGGTGGCGAACACCATCATGCGTTCGGTCGCCACGAAGCCGATGCGCGGGCGCACCGTGCCGAACCAGTTCAGCGTGCTTTTGGCCATGAGGGAGTTGCCCGAACGCCAGCCCGGCAGGAACTCCCGCTCGGCGTTCACGCCCGAGCGCTTCGCGGCCAGGTTCGCGTAGTTGATGTCAGCTTCGATGCCCAGAACCACCGAGCCCATCTGGTAATTGTAGCCAATCTGGGCGCCGCCGACGAAGGAATCCGAACGCTTGTCGGTCCATTTGGCGAACGAATCTTCCTTGGTCGACCAGGCAGGAAGACCGTTGTAGGCGTCGCGCGAAACGGTCACGTTCTTCAGCTTCGATGCGCCGAAGCCGTAGCCGCCGTTCACGCCGGCATAGAAACCCGTCCAGGTGAACACGGGAGCGATCATCGGGGCGACCGGCGCAACCTTGCGGGTGGGCAGATCGGCGGCGACGGCCGACGACACGGCAAGCGTAGCAGCGGCGACGGACGCCAGAAACAACTTCATAACCAGAACTCCATGTGCACGTCATGTGCGGGAGCGCTGGATAGAAAAACGCATCGTCTCAGGATAATGCCATTTTGGGACTATATAA
>NZ_JBLLJM010000021.1:0-925 GCF_053543495.1 Camelimonas sp. ID_303_24 | reverse complement strand
CTGTCCGCATCATAGGCCTTGTCCGCCAGGAGCCGCCGGGTGGCGCCTGCAGCCTCCAGCAGGGGAATGGCCATGGAGATATCGGCGACATTGCCTGGCGTTAGGACGGATCGACATTCAGGATTCCCCTGGCGTTCTCATTCTGATTCATAGAGCTCCACGTTATTCCCGTGGGGCGGACGATGAGCATCAGGCGTTATGAGCTGGACGACGCACAGTGGGCGAGGATCGCGCCTTTGCTTCCCGGGAAGGCGAGCGACCCTGGACGCACAGGCTCCGATAACAGGCTGTTTGTGAACGGCTGCCTGTGGGTCCTGAGGTCCGGAGCGCACTGGTGTGATCTGCCTGAGCGTTACGGGCGCTGGAAGACCGTCCATCGCCGGTTCAGCCGATGGTGTCACAAGGGCGTCTGGGAGCGCGTGTTCGAGGTCCTGACAGCGGACCACGACAACCGCTATCTCATGATCGACAGCACGATTGTCCGGGCGCACCAGCAGGCTGCGACCGGAAAAGGGGGGGCAAAGATCAGGCGCTGGGGCGTTCCCGAGGTGGACTGACTACCAAAATTCACATGCTCGCAGATGCCCTTGGGCGACCGGTCCGGTTCGTTATCACGGCGGGCCAGGTTGGGGACGTCACCACTGCGCCTGCATTGCTCGAAGGCCGGACGACCACTGCGGTGCTGGCCGACAAGGCCTACGACAGCAATGCCTTGCGCGCGCGGATCGCCGCGATGAACGCACAGGCGGTCATACCTTCAAACCGCACCCGCAAGGTCATCATCGCGCATGACAGACTGGCCTACCGGCAGCGAAACTGCGTAGAGCGCTGCTTCAATCGCCTCAAGCACTTCAGACGCTTCGCCACGCGTTATGACCGCAGGACAATCAACTTCGCGGGCTTCGTACACCTCGCGGCAATAATG
>NZ_JBLLJM010000020.1:0-75616 GCF_053543495.1 Camelimonas sp. ID_303_24 | reverse complement strand
AAAAAGTTCAAATTCGATGCCGCGCCAGGCGATCCGCCTCGTGACGCCAATATGGGCGACGTCAGCCAACCTGTTCATGGATCAGGGATTTGGCCACAAAAAAGCGCCGGCCCCTCCCTGTGGAAAGCTCCGGCGCTGGCTTGCCGACGATTGTAGCGGCGGAGATCAGGCCGCCTTGTCGCCGGAAAGCTCCGCCTCCGGCTTGCGGCCGAGCCCCATGGACTTCGCCAGCGCAGAACGCGATGCCGCGTAGTTGGGGGCGACCATCGGGTAATCGGCAGGCAACCCCCACCGCGCCCGATACTCCTCCGGCGTCATGTCGTAGGCCGTGCGCAGATGACGCTTGAGCGATTTGAAGCGCTTCCCGTCTTCAAGACAGATGATGTAATCGGGCGTCACCGATCGCTTGACCGGCACGGCCGGCTGCAGCGTTTCCTCAGCGGCTGGGGCCCCACCCTGCCCGAGACGCTGCAGGGACGCATGTACGGACGCGATCAACGCCGGCAACTGATCCTGGTCAACCCGGTTATTGGCGACAAATGAAGCGACGATGTCGGCGGTAATCACCACCATCTGCCCGCTTCCCTCAGCTCTCTCCATAACGCATTCTCCTTCAGGATGATGCAATCTACGCAATATCGGGAAAAGTAGAAGTTCAAAATTCCGACATGTTGTGGGTTTTTATCAGGGGTCGCCTTGTTTTTCTCAGACATTGTCCAGAAATACCCGGCCTCACAATTTGGTGATTGACGGCGCAGGGACGCGCAGCCGGCGAATGCGCGCGTTTTCTCCCGTGGGCGCCGCCCTCGCCGGCGCGCACGGGCGGTATGGCGCGGCTGATTTGCCTGGAGAGACCGGGTTCATCAAACGGGCTGACTGGCGCAATATCTTCGCCGGATTTGTGTTCTGATAATCATATGGCGATATCGGTTCATCGCCGCGAACTATGTCGCGGACTATCTGGAGACCAGGGCGATGCGCGCAACGGTCAGGCTGGGTTATGCAGGCGCACTGCTGCTGGGATTGCTTGCGGCGGCGCCGGCGCTTGCCTCAAAGGCTGATACGCCCGTTCCGGGCAAGACCGCCATGTTGATGCGCGAAAAAGGCATGGCGCCCACCGCCGGGGTGCTGGTTCGCGTCTTCAAGAAAGAGGCCGAACTGGAAATCTGGAAGCAGCGCGCCGATGGTCGCTATGCGCTGCTGAAGACCTTCCCCGTATGCCGCTGGTCTGGCCGGCTGGGCCCCAAACGCAAGACTGGCGACCGCCAGTCGCCCGAAGGGTTCTACGACATCACGCCCCGGCTGATGAACCCGAATTCATCCTACCACCTTTCCTTCGACACCGGCTTTCCCAATGCCTACGACCGGGCCAATGGCTATACGGGCTCGTATCTGATGGTGCACGGCGTTTGCTCATCCATGGGCTGCTACGCCATGACAAACGACGGCATCGAGGAAGTTTACGCTTTGTTGCGCGACGCCTTCCGGGGCGGACAGAAGAGCGTGCAGTTCCAGGCGTTCCCATTCCGCATGACCGCGAAGAACCTGGCCCGGATGCGCGACGATCCGGATATCGATTTCTGGCGGCAACTGAAAACCGGCTACGACCGGTTCGAGGCGACCGGCCTGCCGCCCCGGGTCGATGTTGCCGGCAAGCGCTATACCTTCGCGCCCTACAGGGAGCGACGCGTCGAAGAAACCGCCATGGCCCGGCTCGGCGCGGAACAGGAGGCGATCCGCAAGCAGATTGATGACGGCGCGCCTTCCATCCGCATCACCTATGCCGATGGCGGCATGCACCCGCACTTCGCCCGCATGCGCAACCACCCTTCGCTGGGCATCATCAGCCGCCCGGAGACGCTGGCTTTCGCTGGCCGGGACGTCATCATCCGGCCAGGCGTGCGCAAGGCCCCGCCGGTGATGATGGCGCAGGGCGCCGCCAGTCTGACCTTCGCCCGTCTGGCGGCCTGGCGGAGCGCCGCGCCCGCCGCGCCGCAACTGCCGGCGCCGGACGCGCCGGCCCCGGAGCCCACATCGTCGGCGGCGCGGATCGCCATGGCGCATGACGGCGCCCGCGACGCCATGGCTTCCGCCGCGAGCCCGGATGCAACCCCGGATGCGAAGACAGAAACCTACCCGGCCCGTCTTGCCCATGCGATGTCCGCGCGCGCCTCATCGTGGACGCGCAGCGTCATGGCCATGGGACCGTCAGCCCCCTGAATTCAGAGGCGGCCGAGTTCGCGCGCAATGCGTTTGCAATTGGCGATCCATGTCACTGAGTAGGGAATGTCGGCCGCGACCGGATGGGAACTGAAGGCGGCGATCACCACCTCGCTGGTCGGGCAGACATAGACCCACTGGCCATGGATGCCCGCGCCGCCAAAGGCGCCGGTTTCCCCATCGAACAGATACCATTTGCTGCGGTAGCGGCTGGCGGGAAAACCCATGGCGGCGAAATTGCCGCGCCGCCATGCCGCCTGGTCGCCGTTGGCGCGGATATCATCCACCCACCAGGCCGGAATGATCTGGCGGCCGTTGGCCAGGCCGCCCCGCCGCATCATCTCGCCAAACCTGGCCAAATCGCGCGTGGTCATGCAAATTCCGCCGGCGGCGCGCGGCGCGCCGAACGAATCGAGCGTGACCCAGGCCTCGCACTCCGCGCCCATGGGGCGCCAGATCCACTCCGACAGCATCTGGGCGAGCGGCGCGCCGCCAGCGCGCTCCAGCACCCAGCCCAGGGTATCGGTATTCACCGAGGCGTAGTGGAAGGCCTCGCCATGCGCGCCTTCCCCGGGCGTTTTAAGGCTGGCGAGAAATCCGCGCAGATCAGCCCCACCGACGGCGCCGCCCGGGTCCCACCCCACGGCGCGACGGTAGGCCGGCATGTCGCCGTTGGGGTCGGCGTAATCCTCGCTGAAGCCGATGGACACGGTCATGTCCAGCAGGTGCCGCACCGTGGCGGTCGCGTATACGGAGGTTTTCAGTTCGGGCGCGTAATCGGCGGCGGGCCGGTCCGGGTCAAGCAGACCACGGTCGGCCAGCACGCCGGCGAGCGCGCCCGTGACTGATTTGCTGACCGAAAACAGGATGTGTTGCTGGCCGGCTTCCAGACCGTTGTCATAGAATTCATAAGCCAGCTTGCCGCGACGCAGGACAACGAGGCCATCAATGTTGCTTGCGCGCAGATATCGCTGGCCAGGCATGCGCTGGCCGGCGGCGTCAACCAGCTCCAACTCGCCAAGATCGCGCCAGTCCTCGCGCAACGCGGTGACTTCACTACCCGTGGCGCCGGCGACGGCCGCCGTCGGAACCAGGCTGCGCAGATTGCGAAATCCCCATTGGCTAAACGGCGACTGCCGCCAGTTGGCCAGCGTTACCTGCCCGTCCGGCCCTGGCGGGGCGCCCTGCATCAGTTGCTGCTTCATGGCGTTCCTCCATGACGCGCCGGTGCGAAGCCCCGGAAGCTCGCGTCGTTTTTGTTTGCGCGACGCCGCCACGGGCTGGCGTCACATTCTGGCCCGAACAGTCTGGCATGAGGAATTAAGTCCCGCCATGGGTCTGGCGTCAGTTGGTCAAAGCGCGACATGCGTTGTTTGCGATACGGGCGCTTGCCAGGATCCATTGCACGGGGACCATTGCAACGGTGCATGCCATATGGCGCCCGGCGGCGTCACATGATGCAATTTGCGTCGCAACGGCATGAGCGTTTCCGCAGGTCCAATGATCTTGCGACCATGCGATTTTGTGCTTTTGCGACGCCAAACAGAGGCTTCACCCCGCGCGCCGCCGGCGCGTCCCGTGAAGTACGGAATATTGTCTGGATCTGAGTTTCGGAAAATCGCCGTCGCCTGCGTTCAGGCGGCGTTTCTCATGGTTCCGGGTCTTTGCGCCGCGGCGAACGCCGCCCCGGTAACCACGGCCGATGCGCGGCTGACGCGCTCCCTGATGCGTCTTGAGCCGACGCAACGCTTCCAGCAGATTTGCGACGTCGCGGCGATGAAAATGATCGCCCGTGGGAGCGACGCCATGCGTCCCGACCGGGCCATGCTCGACGCCCTGTCGCCGCCCAGCGAGAATGAAGATACGCTTTCCGGCGCGGGCGGCGCCGTGCGCAGCAAGGGCAAATGGCGGCAGATATCTTTCAGTTGTGAGGCGTCGGCGGACCGGCTGTCGGTGCTGCGCTTCACTTACGAACTGGGCGACGAAATCCCCGGCAGCCAGTGGGAGCGCTACGGGCTGTGGCAATGATTTTGCAGGCGTCCAGCAGGTGTTTTGCAGACGCCTGTGTTAGCGCCCAGAACGCAGACCGCGCTTTTTGTGACGGGTTGCGCTGCGGTAAAGACCCCGGCGCTTCTCTTCAATTGGAACACGGGGCTGCCGGGCGCCCTGCGCTGGCCTGCACCCGGCAGTTTCCCGGCGGCGGCAACTGCGCCACTATGGGCGCGATCCCCCTGTCGAACGCATCGGTGCGCCATGTTTCTGCTCTGGCTGATTTGTCTGATCGCGCTGTTCGCCGCCGGTCTGGCGTGGTTTGCGGCGCGCACGCAACGGCGCGTTGAGGCGGCTGTGCCGCCCATCGGCCAGTTCGTGACGGTTGATGGCCAGCAGATGCATTATGTCGACACCGGCGGCGGCGGTCCGGCCATCGTCATGATCCATGGCCTTGGCGGCTCGCTCTGGAACTATACCTACGCGCTGGTGGACAGGCTGGCCGGAGATTTCCGCGTCATTGCCCTCGACCGGCCTGGCGCCGGCTACTCGGAGCGGGCGGATGGGGCGCCAGCCAATCCGGCGGCCCAGGCGGCGACGATCGCCAATTTCATCACGGCGCTGAAGCTGGAGCGCCCCCTGGTGGTGGGGCATTCGCTGGGCGGCGTCATTTCCCTGGCGCTGGCGCTCAACCACCCCCAGCAGGTCGGCGGCCTTGCCCTGATCGCCCCGCTGACCCATCCCCAGGAGGCGGAAGCGAAGGCATTCAAGGGCCTGCTGATCCCCTCCCCTGCCCTGCGCAGGGTCATCGCCTGGACCACGGCCATCCCGATGACGATCCTCAGCGCCCGGGCCGTAATGAAATTCGTCTTCGCCCCTGATCCGGCCCCGGAAGATTTCGGGACGCGCGGCGGCGGCCTGCTGGGTCTGCGGCCGGTCAGTTTCTACAATACCTCATCCGACCTGCTGGCGGCTGGCGACGACCTGCCCAACATGACGGCGCGATACCCATCCCTGGCTGTCCCCTTCGGCATGATCTACGGCCGGGGCGACACCCTGCTCGACTACCGTCTGCAGGGCGAGGCGATGAAGGAGAAGGCGCCGCATCTGGACCTGGTGCTGCTCGATGGTCGCGGCCATATGCTGCCGATTACCGCCCCCGACGACACCGCCGCCCTGATCCGCAGCGTCGCGGCGCGCATGTAACGGCCGGCGCGGGCTGCGCCGGCCTTCCTGTTTTGAGCGAATTCCAATCGGTCAGACGGGTTCCGTCTGATCGGAAAGCGCTCTAGTCACGCGCATCCTTGCGCGCCTGCGCGTCCTTAACGGACTGGGACACGCGGCCGGCCTCCATCGGGCTGCCGATCTGTTTCGTCTTCTTCGATGGTTTGGGGGCCATGCCTTCGCTGGCGGTCGGGCCGCCAGCGGGAATGGGCGGCTTGCTGGCGGCGTTTTTCAGCTTGAGGGCCTGGCGGGAGTTGCTGACCAGTTCCTGGCGCCCCGCCGCGACCTTGCGTCGGGACAATTCCCGATTGGCCCGCTGGATGGCGCCGGACAATACGCGCGCCTTCATTTTGGAGCCAGTGTTATCCGTGGCGGGAGACGCCGCCTGGGCCTTGCCGCGCATTTCCCGCCGCTGCTGACGGGCGATGGTCCGCGCCCGGTCCCGGCGTTCGCGCAGCAGCCCCACTGTCTTGCGCAGTTCAGCGTCCGCCACGGCGGTGATTTCCGTGCGCCGCGTCAGCGCGACAAGCTCCAGTTCGTCCCGCGACAACAGTCTGCGTTCAGCCCTGGTTTCGATTGCCATTGGCCGGCTCCTCCCTCATCGCCAAAACAGGGAGCAGCGTGGCACAGATCGTCAGGCGAACCAAGGCAGCCGGCTGTGACGGGATTTCACGATTGCAAAAGCGTCGCTGGCGTCGCCAACATTGCGCAAGGCACAAAAAAACCCGCCGGAGCGGGGTCTTTTTGGTGAAGATGGTGGGCGCACTAGGGCTCGAACCTAGGACCCGCTGATTAAGAGTCAGCTGCTCTACCAACTGAGCTATGCGCCCATCTTCAGTCCGGCAGGGCGTTTGTGGCCGCCGCCGTTTGGTGAGCGGTGGATACCAATCCCCTCCCCGGTTGTCCAGCGCCCGCAAGCGCCATGCCAAACTTTTTTGCCAAACTTTTTTATGACGCTGGGGAAAAACCGCCGGTCTGTGCATAACATTGCCGCCCTTCACTGGCTCGCAGCAGCAGCCCCGGCAAGGCGCCATGGTCGCCAGCGCTCCTCGCTCCGCTCCAGATCCGTCGCCGCCCCAAAAAGCGTAACGGGCGACAAGAGGCCGCCCGTTACCTGTCCATCAGCGAAGATCCGCAACCCTGCGAAAACGCTTGCGGGAGCTTCAGACGCCGTCGCGCTGGGCGTGCTTGCGGGCGCCGCGCGCCGCCTGGGCATGCAGTTTGTTGAGCGCCGCCACATAGGCGCGGGCCGAGGCGACCATGGTGTCCGGATCGGCGCCGCGGCCCGTGACCGGCTCATTGTCGCCAGCGGTGAGCCGCACCGAAACCTCCGCCTGGGCGTCGGTGCCCTCGGTGACAGCGTGCACCTGGTACAGCTCCAGGTTCGCCTCGTGTGGCGCGAGCGTCTTGATGGCGTTGAAGATGGCGTCAACCGGGCCATTGCCGGTCGCTTCGGTCTTCACGGTCTGGCCGTCGATCTCCAGTTCAAGCGTCGCCTTCTGCGGCCCCTGGGTTCCGGCGATCACCGCGAGGGATACGACGCGAATGCGCTCCTGGGCGTTCTGCATGCTTTCATCGACGATGGCCTCGATGTCCTCGTCGTAGATGTGCTTCTTGCGGTCCGCCAGGTCCTTCATGCGTCGGAACGCGTCCTCGATGGCGTTGTCGCCCAGCGTGTAGCCCATGGACTTCAGCCGGTCCTTGAAGGCGTGGCGGCCGGAATGCTTGCCCAGCACCAGCGCGTTCTTGCTGAGGCCGACCGACTCCGGCGTCATGATTTCGTAGGTCGCCGGATTCTTCAGCACGCCGTGCTGGTGAATGCCGCTCTCATGGGCGAAAGCGTTGCGGCCAACGATAGCCTTGTTGAACTGCACCGGGAACGACGTGACCGACGACACCAGACGCGAGGCGCGGGTCAGCATGGTCGTCTCGATATTGGTCTGGTACGGCAGCACGTCGGCGCGGGTGCGGATCGCCATGACGATCTCCTCCAGCGCCGCATTGCCGGCGCGCTCGCCAATGCCATTGATGGTGCATTCGATCTGGCGGGCGCCGCCCTTCACGCCGGCCAGCGAATTGGCGACGGCCATGCCAAGATCGTTGTGGCAGTGCACCGAGAAGATGGCCTTGTCGGAGTTTGGCACGCGCTCGCGCACGGTCTCGAACAGCGCCCGGTACTCCTCCGGCGTGGTGTAGCCCACGGTGTCGGGGATGTTCACCGTGGTGGCGCCTGCCTTGATAACCGCCTCAACGCAACGGCAAAGGTAATCGATCTCGGTGCGGGTGCCGTCCTCCGACGACCATTCCACGTCGTCGGTCCACTGGCGGGCGCGGGTCACGGCGGCGACGGAAGCCTCCAGCACCTCGTCCGGCGTCATGTTGAGCTTGGCGCTCATGTGCAGCGGCGAGGTGGAAATGAAAGTGTGGATGCGGCCGCGCGCCGCCGGCTTGATGGCCTCGCCGCAGCGGTCAATATCGCCAAGGGCGGTGCGCGACAGGCCGCAGATCACCGAATTCTTGCTGCGGCGGGCGATTTCGCGCACCGATTCAAAATCGCCGTCCGAGGCGATGGGAAAGCCCGCCTCGATCACGTCGACGCCCATGGCGTCGAGCAGTTCGGCCACCTGCAGCTTTTCCTCGAAGGTCATCGAGGCGCCTGGGCACTGCTCGCCGTCGCGCAAGGTGGTGTCGAAAATAATGACGCGATCGGAACCTGACGTGGCGGCGCTATGCGAAGTCATGCTGAGTCCTTCATGCGCGCCCCACGTGCGCGCGGAGTATATTACCGTGGCGCAGCGCGCGGCAGACGCCGCGTCACTGCAGGCCGCCCCGCACATACGCGGAATTTTCGCGCTGTTTTACCGGGACGGCGATAGCGGCGCAAACATAATTGTGGCGGGCAATTTCCGTCAGGCCGTGTGGTTGGGCCTTGCCTCGCCGGCCCGTTCAACGCCAGTCTGCGCCTTCTGTTCCCCACGTATCCTGGTCCTGGAGCACCCGCATGATCTCGCGCCGCCTGGCTCTCCCACCCCTGCTCATGGCGCTCGCTGGCGGGCTTGCCGCCTGCGTTTCTGGCCAGGAGCCGCTCGCGCCGCCCGCGCCCGCGCAAACACAGGCGATGCAAACACCGGCGGCGACCATGAACAGCGACGTCGGCGGCGGCGCCTGCGGCGACCAGATCGCGCGTCTGCGGCGCATCCTGGCCCAGGACCGGGAGATGGGCCATATCAATGCAAGCGTCTACCGGCGCATGACGCCTGGCGTCGAACAGGCGGCGGCGAAGTGCCGGGCGGGCGACCAGAACGGCGCCCTCGCCCTGCTGGCGACGCTGAAACGCAACAATGGCTATTATTGAGATTACATACCAGAATGCGAAGATGCTGACGCATCCGCATTCTGAATTGCTCAAGCGCCGCACGGGCTTCACCAAGGCCCGGTGAGTCAAGCTCACCGGGCCTTGGTATCACGGGCTGGTTGAGGCGTCTTCCGCGAAGGCGGCGGCGAGCCAGGCAATCATGAAGGGCGGCATGCGCGCCGCATCGATATCCGCCGGGTCGCGAAGCAGATGCACATCGGCCAGTTCCGGCTCCGGATCGGCCGCGATGAAGCCGCGGATGCGCGCCGCCAGCGCCTCTGACGGCAGGGCCGAGCGCGCCTCGCGCATCAGCGCGACGCGGCCGCCGTCCAGCACCACGCGCCAGCCGGTTGCGAAGTCCAGCTCACGGGCGTCGAGGCCGGTTTCCTCCGCCAGTTCGCGCACGATATTGCCCTGCAAATCCAGCGTTCCGTCAGGGAGGACGTCTGACAGGTCGGGCGTGCCGGCGGCGAAATAGATCTGGCCTGAATTGGCGGTATGCCGGCCCTGAACGCCGGCGAGCCACGGCCCGTCGGCGGCGCGCAACGCCGCCATGGAAAAGCCGTTGACCACCGTTTCGTCCGGCCAGCCCAGATCCCGCCAGGTCAAAAAGGCGGCGAAATCGACCGGCAAATACACCGCCCCATAACAACCGTCGGCGATCACCGGCCGGCGCGACAGCAGCACGCGCCCGTTGAACATCTGCGGCTTGCGCTCCAGCGCCGCCCGCCAGTGACGGTCGATGACATCGCGATTGGCCTCGGCCCAGGGCCACGGCTCCTCCGCCACGCGGACCGAAACCGTGCGCACCGGGATGATGGCGGGGGCGCCGCGCCAGGGAAAGGCGCCGCCGGCGCAAACCGGGTCCCCGTTGCTCACAACTGCGTCGCCTGAAAGATGCGCGACGGCGCCACGAACTCTTCCTGGGCCTGAACCAGTTGCAACTCGCTCTGGCCGGAGGCGGCCGTGGCGGCCAGCAGGCCATGCACCGACGAGGCGGCGGCGCTGACTGCGCTGGCGATGGAGCGCTCCCGCAGGTAGTGGGTGAAGAACAGCGCCGCAGTCACGTCGCCGGCGCCGGTGAAATAGCGATCAATGCGCGGTGTGCGCACGCCCCAGATCCCCTCGGGGCCAGAAGCGACCATGTCGATGCAGTCGTCCGGGGTTTCGGCGGTGTGCAGCGAGGTGATGAGCAGAATCGACGGACCAAGCCCGTGGGCGATGCGGATGGCGGCGCGCGCCTCCGCCATGGAGGTCACCGAGCAGCCGGAGAGCAGCTCCAGCTCAAACTGGTTCGGCGTGGCCACGTCGGCGGCCGGCATCGCCTGGCGACGCATGAACTCGGGCACATCCGGCCGCACGAAGACGCCGCGCCCCACATCGCCGATCACCGGATCACAGCAATAAAGCGCGCCAGGATTGGCGGCACGCACCCGCGCCGCAACGTCAAGAATGGCCTCGCCAATCGCCGCAGAACCGGCATAGCCGGAAAGCACGCCGTCGCATTGCGGGAACACGCCGCGCGCCTCGACGCCGCGCGCGATTTCCGAGATCATCGCCCCCTCGAACACCGGCCCCGTCCAGTCGCCATAGCCCGTGTGATTGGAAAACTGCACGGTGAGCACCGGCCAGACCTCAACGCCCATGCGCTGCATGGGAAACACCGCCGCCGCATTGCCGACATGGCCGTACGCAACATGGGACTGGATGGACAGGATGTTCATGGAGGCTCCCTGACTGAGCGGGACAAGGGCGAGCAGCGCGCGCGCCCTGATGGTTTCACGACGCCGCCTGGCGTGGCGCTGACAAGAACCCGCGCCGCTGGCAAGTTAGCTGCTTTGCGAAGGCGCGCCAGCCCCTGCGGCGTGACGCGGTGAAGACGGGCCAAAGCGCCGGAAGCGCCAGCGCGACGCCGCCTGGCGATCCCGTCCGACCTTTGTCAGGCAAATGCCAGAACGCCCGAATACGCGAGCCCCCCGAATGCATGGGTGGCCCTGCCCCGAACCCTCGCCCGCAGCCCGCACCGGGAGGCGACGGTGGCTTCACCTGGCCGCCCGCTCAGGCTACGATACAGCATTGCCAGAAAAAGCAGGGCCTTCCTTTCGTGAAGAAAACGCCGCGAGCAGCGCAAAAAATACATCGAACCAAAGAGATAACCCGTTTCCAGCCCACCTGGATGCAACGGAAACACTTGACGCTGCGCCGCGTTTCCGGTCCGGATTGCCAATGAATTTCACAGAGATCTCGCAGGCGGTTACCGGCTTCATCCAGGAGCGTCAGGTGTGGGCGCCATTTATCGTCGGCGCTCTGGCGTTCGCCGAATCAATGGCGATTGTTTCATTTGTTGTGCCGGCCACGGGCCTGCTGCTGGCGATTGGAGCATTGCTTGCGGCCAGCGACATACCGTTCTGGCCGGTGTGGGCGGGCGCGGCGATCGGCGCGACCCTCGGGGACTGGATCTCCTACGCCGTGGGCTACTGGCTGAAGGACAGTATTCGCGGCTACTGGCCGTTTTCGCGCGCCCCGCATTTCATGGACAAGGCGGAGGCATTCACGCGCAAATGGGGCGTGCCGGGCGTATTTATCGGCCGCTTTTCCGGTCCGCTGCGCGCTTTCGTGCCCCTTGCCGCCGGCGTGTTTCACCTGCCGCACATCCCCTTCCAGATCGCCAATGTATCATCCGCCATGATCTGGAGCTTCGCCGTGCTGGCCCCAGGAGAAGCCCTCAACTGGATCCTACACTTACAATAATCATAATATATGATATAGTATATCTCATCGCGTCTCTTCTATTCATCTTTTGACGACTGGGAGACTGACTGATGGAACAACTGATTTCTCTCGCCATGAATTTGATTGGCGGCGCCGCCGGCGGCGGCATGACTGGCCGCGCGGCGCCATCCGTTGACATGGGCAGCACCATCAACGCCGTGGCTGGAGCCGTGGGCGGCGGCGTACTGGGTCAGGCGCTACAGGCAGCCCTGCCGGCGCTCCAGAGCTCCTCCGCAACGGATCTCACCGCCCTCGCCGGCAATCTGGTGGGCGGGGGCGCCATGGGCGCCATCGTCACGGCGATCGTTGGCCTGGTGCTGAACAAGGCGCGCCCGTCGAATTGAGGCGGGCCGTTTCAGGCCCGGCGCATTCTCGATGGCGTATTTTCCATGGCCGGTTTTTCTGTGCAGCGGACAGAACCGTCGTGCGACAGCCTGGCGCATCTGCGCAAGCCGCTCGCCTCGCCCGCATGACATGACGTGATCGGGCCTGGCCTGGTCTGGCCAATAAAAAACACGAACGGGCGGACCCGTTCGTGTTGCAATATTCCGCCCCCCCGGAAGCGGCGCCAATTGACGCCGTTGCCGGAGAAGGCCATCCGGTCTCAGTTCTTCGACTTGTCGACCAGGGCCTTTTCCTTGATCCACGGCATCATGTCGCGGAGCTTGGCGCCAACTTCCTCGATTGGGTGGGCGTTGTTGCGGGCGCGGGTGGCCTTGAACGACGCCTGGTTGACCTTGTTCTCCAGCATCCAGTCGCGGGTGAACTTGCCCGACTGGATGTCCTCCAGCACGCGCTTCATCTCGGCCTTGGTCTCGGCGGTGATGATGCGCGGGCCGGTGACGTACTCGCCGTATTCGGCGGTGTTGGAGATCGAGTAGTTCATGTTGGCGATGCCGCCCTCATAGATGAGGTCGACGATCAGCTTCAGTTCGTGCAGGCACTCGAAATAGGCCATCTCCGGGGCGTAACCCGCCTCGACGAGGGTCTCGAAGCCGGCGCGGATCAGCTCGACGGCGCCGCCGCACAGCACGGCCTGTTCGCCGAACAGGTCGGTCTCGCACTCTTCCTTGAAGGAGGTCTCGATGACGCCGGCGCGACCGCCGCCATTGGCCGAGGCGTAGGACAGGCCAATGTCATGGGCGTTGCCGGTCGCGTCCTGATGGATGGCGATCAGGGTCGGCACGCCGCCGCCGCGCTGGTACTCGGAGCGGACGGTGTGGCCAGGGCCCTTCGGGGCGACCATCAGCACGTCGAGGTCCTTGCGCGGCTCGATCAGGTTGAAATGCACGTTCAGGCCGTGGGCGAAGAGCAGCGCCGCGCCGTTCTTCATGTTGTCGTGCAGGCTGTCGCGATAGATGTCAGCCTGCAGTTCGTCCGGCGTCAGCATCATGACGACATCGGCCCACTTGGCGGCGTCGGCCGGCGACATCACCTTGAAGCCGGCGCCTTCGGCCTTCTTCACGGTGGCGCTGTCCGGACGCAGGGCGATGGCGATGTCCTTGACGCCCGAATCGCGCAGGTTCAGCGCATGGGCGTGGCCCTGGCTGCCGTAGCCGACGATCGCGACCTTCTTGCCCTTGATCAGGTTCAGATCCGCATCGCGGTCATAGTAAACACGCATCACATACATCCTCTGGCGATGGTCGCGGGCCAAGTGCCGACGATCAGATCAGAACTGGCCTGGCCGTCGTCGCCCCACGACATCCAGACCACCGGATCGCCGTGCGGCGCGAGGGCCGCGCCACGGACGCTCCGGCAATGAAAACAGACGGAGGCGGTAAAACCCGCCACGGCCAGTTGGTCAAGTCATTCTTGTCCCTGACAGCCGCATCTGGCGGAGCCTGCGCATCCGGTCGCATGTTTCCGGCTCGCGGATCGAAGAATCGCCAGCCGCCGCCGGCGCGACATCCGGCGAATTCTCAACAGACCCAGGCCCGGCCGCCCGGCAGCGCCCGCCTGCATTTCGCGCGCCGGCGCGGCGCGGGCCGCGCGGGATATTCCCCCATGGGCCAAACCAGGCAATGCTGCCTGGATGATGACCAGAAATGCCCCAACGATCCCCACCGCCCCCGCCAGCGCGTCGCTGCCAGAGGCGGCTGACCTTGTCGCAGCCTGGCGGGACGCCGGCTACGCAAAATGGTTCAACCGCGACGACGCCTTCGACGCGATGTTGCGCGAGCGCTTCGGCGAGGCCCAGGCCGCGGCGGCGCGCGGCCTGCTCGACAGCTGGCAGGCAACGCCGGAAGGCGCCCTCGCCCTCGTGCTGCTGCTCGACCAGGTTCCGCGCAACATCCACCGCAGCACGCCGGCGGCCTTCGCCACCGACCCGGCGGCGCGGCGCGTCGCCGCCGCCAGCCTGGAGCGCGGCGATGACGCCAGGGTCGCGCCGGAACTGCGCAGCTTCTTCTATCTGCCGTTCATGCACTCGGAAGAGCTGGCTGACCAGAAGCGGTGCGTCGCCCTCTACCAGGCGCTCGGCAACGCCGACAGCCTGCGTTACGCGGAAGAACATCACGACATCGTCGCCCGTTTCGGCCGCTTCCCCCATCGCAACCGCATCCTGGGACGCGAGACGACGGAGGAAGAGCAGGCCTATCTCGAAGCCGGCGGCTTTACCGGCGGGCAGTAAACCCGCCGGAACCCCTTCGAAACCAGGCCTCCCAGGTCCAGCCCAATGGAGTCCAGCCCGCTAAAGCTCAACCCCTGACGTTCAGCCCCTGGACGTTCAGCCCTTGGCCGAGCCGCGCGACAGGGCGGCGACGCCGGTGCGGGCCACTTCAACGACGCCGGTTTCAGCCATCACGCGAATGAAGCGGTCAACCTCGTCGATGGCGCCGGTGAACTCGAAGATGAACGAGTTCAGCGTGGCGTCGAGGGTGCGGGCGCCGAAGGCCTGGGCAAGACGCAGGGCCTCCACCCGGTGCTCGCCGCGACCAGCCACCTTCACCAGCGCCAGTTCGCGCTCCACGGCCTCGCCGCTGGCGGTGAGGTCGTCAACGCGGTGCACCGGCACCAGACGGTCGAGCTGCGCCATGATCTGGGCGATCGCCGCATCATCGCCGGAGGTGACGATGGTGATGCGCGACAGGTGTTCCTCGTGCTCGGTCTCCGAGACGGTGAGGCTCTCGATATTGTAGCCGCGCCCCGAGAACAGGCCGGCGATGCGGGCAAGAACGCCCGGTTCGTTGTCGACAATCACCGCCAGGGTGTGGCGGACGATTTTCGGGGCGGCCGGCGCGTCGGAATAGTGCGATTTCATCAGGTGTACCCAGTCTTTGGCATTGCCCGGCAACGGCCTTCCATGGCCGGCGGCAGTCATCGTTTCAAACAAAAGACGCGCATCAGAAGCGTGCGACCAGCGTCTCGTCGATTGTGTCGTAGTCGGGAATGCCCGGCTCCTTCAGTCCCGCAGCGCGCCATTCCTGAAAGGCCGGCAGCGCCAGAACCGCATCCATGTAGGCGCGGCAGACGTCGTCGACAGGAATGGAGTAGCCGTCGAGCCGGCAGACCACCGGCGCATACATGGCGTCGGCGGCGGTGAAGGCGCCGAACAGGAACGGCCCCGAGCCCGCATGCTGTTCGCGCAAGCCCCGCCAGATGGCGCAGACCCGGGCCACGGCCGCGTCGACAGCCTCGCCCCGGTCGCGGGCGGCGAACCGCATGCCGAGGTTCATCGGGCAGGCCATGCGCAGGGCCTGGAAGCCGGAGTGCATCTCCGCCGAAACCGAGCGGGCGACGGCGCGGGCCGCCGGATCGGACGGCCACAGGCCAGCGTCCGGAAACCGTTCGGCGACATATTCGATGATCGCCAGCGAATCCCACACCGTGAGATCGCCATCCCGCAGCACCGGCACGACGCCGGAAGGCGAATGCCTGGCGATGTCCGCCCTGGTTTCCGGCTGGCGCAGGATGATGACCTGCTCATCGAACGCTACGCCGGCGACGCGCATGGCGAGCCATGGACGCAGCGACCACGACGAGTAGCGCTTGCTGGCGACGATCAGCTTCATGTCCACATCCTCCTGGTCCCGAATCCTGCCTGGTCCAGCAATTCGGCCTGGCCACGCAACTTCCGGCCCGTGAACGCCGCAGCCGGGCCTCCGGCGCGCCAGCTTCAGGCGAAGCGGGACCGCCCCGCCCGAAGCAGCATGCGTCAGACGAGCATCTTGCCGGCTTCGTCGATCACCGAGCCAATGTCGGTGGCGGCGTCGCCGAGGATCATCTCGTTGTGCGCCTTGCCCGACGGAATCATCGGGAAGCAGTTTTCCATCTTGTCGACGATGCAGTCGAAGATCACCGGACGGTCGGTGTTGATCATCTGCAGGATCGCCGCGTCGAGCTCCTTCGGATCGCTGCAGCGGATGCCAACGCCGCCATAGGCCTCGGCCAGCTTCACGAAGTCCGGCAGGGCCTCCGAATAGCTTTCCGAATAACGGCCGCCATGCAGCAGTTCCTGCCACTGGCGCACCATGCCCATGTACTCGTTGTTGAGGATGAAGATCTTCACCGGCAGCCGGTGCTGCAGCGCCGTCGACATCTCCTGCATGTTCATCAGGATCGACGCTTCGCCCGCCACGTCGATCACCAGCGCATCCGGATGGGCCATCTGCACGCCGATGGCGGCGGGCAGGCCGTAGCCCATGGTGCCGAGGCCGCCAGAGGTCATCCAGCGGTTCGGCTCCTCGAACTTCAGGAACTGCGCCGCCCACATCTGGTGCTGGCCCACCTCGGTGGTGAAGTAGACGTCGCGGTCCTTCGTCAGCTCCTGCAGACGCTGCAGGGCGTACTGCGGCTTAATGGTCAGATCCGAGTTGTGGTAGGCGAAGCCATTGCGGGCGCGCCAGGCGTCGATCTGCTTCCACCAGCCTTCCAGGGCCGCCTTGTCGGCGCGGGCGCCGGACGAGCGGAATAGACGCACCATGTCCTCAAGCACGTGGGCGCAGTCGCCGATGATCGGCACGTCGACCTTGACGTTCTTGTTGATCGACGAAGGGTCGATGTCGATGTGGATCTTCTTCGACCCCGGCGAGAAGGCGTCCAGACGGCCGGTGATGCGGTCGTCGAACCGGGCGCCGACGCAGATCATCAGATCGCAGTCATGCATGGCCATATTGGCCTCATAGGCGCCGTGCATGCCCAGCATGCCCAGGAACTGGTTGTCCGAGGCCGGGTATGCGCCAAGGCCCATCAGCGTCGACGTGACGGGGAAGCCGGTCAGACGCACCAGCTCGCGCAGCAGCGCGGAGGCCTCGCGACCGGAATTGATGACGCCGCCGCCGGTGTAGAAGATGGGCTTCTTCGCCTCGCCCATCATTTTCACCGCGGTGCGGATCGCCTCCAGATCGCCCTTCACCTTCGGACGGTAGGTCTTGTGCTGGTTGTCGCGCGGCCGCTCATAGCTGCCGGAGGCAAACTGGATGTCCTTCGGAATATCAACAACCACAGGACCGGGGCGCCCGTTCGACGCCACGTAGAAGGCCTCGTGCAGGATGCGCGGCAGGTCCTCAATGCGCTTCACCAGATAGTTGTGCTTGGCGCAGTGGCGGGTGATGCCGACCGTGTCGCACTCCTGGAAGGCGTCCGAGCCAATCAGATGCGTCGGCACCTGGCCGGTGATGCAGACCAGCGGAATCGAATCCAGCAGGGCGTCGGCGAGACCGGTCACGGCGTTGGTGGCGCCGGGGCCGGAGGTGACCAGCACGCAGCCGACCTTGCCGGTGGAGCGGGCGTAGCCCTCGGCGGCGTGCACGGCGCCCTGCTCATGGCGGACAAGAACGTGACGCACCTTTTCCTGGTGGAACATGGCGTCATAGATCGGCAGCACGGCGCCGCCTGGATAGCCGAAGATGTGCTCGACGCCCTGATCCTGGAGGGCGCGAATGACCATTTCGGCGCCGGTCATTGTCTCGCTCATGGTTCTTCTCCCGTCTCCGCCCGCTGTGTGCGTCCGGCGCGCGGCCGGTGCAACAGCATTTTCATGTCGCCGGCATGGCGCAGCCGGCTGGAGCCTGTCCTGTCGCATGGACCGCTGATGGAGCCGGTCTGCTTCAGGCAACAAAAAAGGGCCCCGAGGGACCCTGCATGCGCCATCAGCGGACCTGCGGTTGTCACCGCTCCGTCGATGGCGCCTCACATACGATAAGAATAGCGCGCATTGCGCCTCACTCCTGTTTCGATAGTGGCGGGACGCTAGCGGATGCGAAGGAAGGCGTCAACGACAATTTCGACAGCCAATCGCAAGCGGCGATGACAATTCAGAACGCGCGCCGGCAACCCGTTCACGCCGCGCACGCGGCCTCCATAGAGCGTCTGCTCTCCAGCGTTGCTGGCGTCATCGTCAGATCGCTTCACACTACGTGCGGCGTGATCCAGCGCATGCCGAATGCAAACCGGAGATTGCCATATGTTGGCCACGCCGCCGCGCCTCGACCACGCCCCGTTCTACGACGCCGTGAGCAAAGGGGAGTTTCCGGCAGCCCACGACTTCATGCAGCGGCGCTATATCGCGCCGTTCCGCTACGGGAATCCATTGCGGACGATCCCGATATTCAGGGGCGTTTCATCCCGGCAGTGGGACGCCATCCAGGCCGCCGGCCTGAGGGGTGGAGCCGCCGCACCCTCCCCTGAGAGGCGGGCGTCACGACCGGACATTGCGTCAGGCAGCCTGAAGCGTCCCACCGTCCTGTTCGGAGAGCCCTCACCTCACCAACACGACGTCGACGATCTCCCGGAGGATCAGGCCGCCGACATGTTCCGCACAATCATCAGCTGCCGGACCGACGAATACGGCAGGGTGGTGGGAGAAGTGAGGATTACCTGCTGGAGAACCGGCGGGGACGGGCGGCCGGCGGCGGCGAGCCGGCGAGCGTCATGGTCGGATCACGACCCGATCGATCTTCCCGCCGGCGCGACGGGCCATCACGCCATATCTGGCGCGCCCGGCAGAAACGCCGGCCGGGTGAAGCAAGACGATCTGCCCGATGGAACAGGCCTTCGCCAGATCACGGGAGAGGGCCCCGTAAGGGACGGGATCCGCGACATGGACGAGCTCATTCTCATTTCCTGAGGCAACGATCTCAAGGCGACGGCCCGGGGTCCCCAGTGCGCGCTGGCCCCGAACAGCAAGGAATGTCTCATGGCTGAATGGTGGCGACGACCAACGCCCTACCTGCTTCATCCGGAAGATCCGGAAGATCCGCCAGACATCGCCCCGCTCCGCAATGACCAGCATATCCAGGGCATTGTGCAACCCGTTAACCCGAACCCGCCGCCCAACCCCGACTTTCCGTGGGACATCCCGCCGATACCTCGCCCCAGATTGCGTCTGCAAGGCCGCGTCCCCACACCAGCTCCTCGCCTTCGCGGCGCGAACAGGCGGCTCACTCCCCCCCAACCACTTCCCAGGACCGTGCGCCTATGGGCAGAACCCCCGCCAGCCTCCCACACCATGAGAAACCCCACTGGCGCGGGGGCGGCGGAGGTCGCCGATCTCCCCATCGCGGCTGTGGCGCGCCCGACGCCGGTCCCGGCGCCGCGCATGCGCTCACTGGCGCCGCGGAACGGAAACGGTCAGGGAGAGAGCTCCGGTCAGGCCTGGGGAGCAACGGCGGCGCCAGCCCAGCCGGGCCGCGTGCGCCCTCCAGCCATCGGCGCCGGCCGCGACCCGGCGCCCGTCGCTGACGCGGGCGCGGGAGGCGGGGCCGCGCCCAACGATACGCTGGAAAATTTACTGGCCGACCTGGATGATCTCACAAGATATTTCGGCGCCATTTGACCCATCAACTGGCGGTATCCGCCAGAGGAGCCGGAGACAAAATCGCTAAATTGCGGCGCTGAACGACGGCGCAATCATTGTCGCTCACCAAAACAGCGGCCATCCGACCTGCGAGCTGGCTGGCCAATCGAGGCTACCGGCGCACAAAATGGCGCCCGCATCATCCCGCGAAAAGAGTTTGATCATGTTTCCCCGAGCGGAGGTGCAGCAACGGCCCCCTGCCCGCGCGACGTCAGCGCTTCGGCCTGACGCGGGCAACGGCGCCCCGCTCAAGGTCCCGTCTGCCCGGATCAACGATCCCCGCGTTTCCATGGCATGCACGTCGTCCGGGCGCTCATGGCGCATGATGCGGATACGCGCCGCGTGATGATGCCTGGTCGCAGACAAAGGGTTCAGCACGATGCCAGCGGATTTGGTCTGTTCACCCACTTCCTCAAGCCATTTACAGCGGGCTCGCAGAGCTTCGCTGCACACCCGAAGTCACGTCCCGGTTCAGGTTGCCAGCCGCCAGCCCGCTCCCGCCATCCGGATGCCCGGCGCGCCCGCGCGTTCAGGCGGCCGCGCGGCTTCGTGACGCAACAGATTCGCCCCAACCTTTCAGCAGGGCGCGGCGCGCCAGCAGCAGGAAGCCGAATGGGAGATGCCTGTCATACGCGCGCTCAGGATCCCGGCCTGGCGCCAACCTCTGGAACTTCCCCGCCCCCCAACGCGCAACCGCCAACTCCAGCCGGGCGTCGCGTGGACGCCATGCCGATGAGGCGGAAGTCATGAAACCCGACGGCCCCTGGTTCCGCGCATACCGGAACAAAGCCGGCTTTCTGGTCACAGAAATATAAAGGCCATGCTTCAGACCGCCACCCACGTCCAGCCCGCCATCTGGTGGCGGAACCAGGTGAACTGGCGCTTGGCGTAATGGCGGGTATCGGCTTTGCCGCGCGTCACCGCATCTTCCCGCGTGGCCGCGCCGCGCAGCCAGGCCGTCAGGCCCGGAACGCCGTGGGCGCGCATCACCGGCAGCGCCGGATCGAGACCGCGCGCCGCAAGACGCTCCACCTCCTCCACCGCCCCCAGTTGCATCATCTGGTCGAAGCGCGCGTCGATGCGCCCATACAGCGTCGCCCGCTCCGGCGCCAGAAACAGCCGCTGGGTCCGCGCCCCGGCCAGCGGCCCTGGAACGCGCTGCTCCTGAAACGTCGCCAGGGAGCGGCCGGTCGCCTCCACCACCTCCAGCGCCCGCAGGATGCGTTGACGGTCGCCGGGCCTGAGCCGGCCGGCCATCAGCGGATCGCGCGCTGCAAGGCGTGCATGCAAGGCGTCGCCAGCCAATGTTTCAGCTTCAGCGCGCAGGGCGGCGCGCAACGCCGGCGGCGTGGGCGGGATATCCGACAACCCCTCCAGCAGCGCCCGGAAATACAGGCCGGTGCCGCCAACGAAGATGGGCGTCAGGGCAAGATCGCGGGCCCGCTGCAACTCCTGCCCCGCCGCCGCCAGCCAGCGCGCCACGGAGAAATTCTCCGCCCCGTCGATGACGCCATAAAGGCGGTGCGGCGCGGCCTGTTCATCAGCGGCGGACGGGCGGGCGGTGAGCGTATGCAGGTCGCGGTAAATCTGCATGGAATCAGCGTTGATGACCACGCCGTTCAGCCGCCGGGCCATGTCGATGGCCAATGCGGACTTGCCGGATGCGGTCGGGCCTGCGATGAGAACCGCGTCCACGGGTTCGCCGGGCAAGATCACGTCCGCGAGGGCCTTCCGTTCCGGTTCTTCCACGATAGCAGCCACGCGCCATGTCCCTTGCAACTCACCAGACCGAAGCTTCTGTCGCGACCCTGGTCGCAAGTCCAGCCCTCGCCGGCTCCGGCCTGCTGGCGGCCCACGGCCCCGCCAGCCTCGTCCCCCGGCTGAAGATGCTGGCGGCGTCGCTGGCCAGCGGCCCGGTGCTGACCAGCGAGCTGGCGGAAAACCGCGCCATCGACCTGATCTTTTCCTCGCCGGCGCCGGCCGATCTGATCGAGGCGCAGCTTCGCGCCCTGATCGACGAGGCCCATGCGCCGGTGGACATCATTGTCCAGCCGCTCGCCGGCCGCCGCAAGCAGCTGTTCCTCGCCGACATGGACTCCACCATGATCGGCCAGGAGTGCATTGACGAGCTGGCGGATTTCGTCGGCCTGAAGCCGCAGGTTTCGGATATCACCGAGCGGGCCATGCGCGGCGAACTGGCGTTCGAGCCAGCCCTGCGCGAGCGCGTCGCCCTGCTGAAGGGCCTCGATCTTTCCGTGGTCGACGCCATCGTCGCCGACCGGCTGATCCTGACGCCCGGCGGCCGCGAACTGGTGATGACCATGCGCGCCAATGGCGCCCATACCTGTCTCGTCTCCGGCGGCTTCACCGTGTTTACCGGGCCGATCAGCGAGAAGATCGGCTTTCACGAGCACCACTCCAACACGCTTGCACACGCGGGCGGCAAGCTCACCGGCGTGGTGATCGATCCCATTCTGGGCCGCGAGGCCAAGAAGGCGACGTTGCTGCGCCTGCGCGAGGAGCTGAAGCTGTCGCCTGAGGCCGTGATGGCGGTGGGCGACGGCGCCAACGATCTCGACATGCTGCAGGAGGCGGGGCTCGGCGTCGCCTATTACGCCAAGCCGGCGGTGGCCGCCGCCGCCAGCGCCCGCATCAACCATACGGATCTGGCCACTTTGCTGTTCGCGCAGGGTTATCGCGAGGAAGAATTCGTGCGCTGACGCCGGAACCTGGTGGGCCTGGCCCATCGGGCGCCTGGACGGCGGAACAAAAAAGCCGGGTCCTTGCGGACCCGGCTTTCATTTTTCCTGCCGTCTGACATGACGGCCGCGACGGAACCAGGGCTGGCCCGGGCGCGCCAGGCCAGCCATATGCCCGTCCTTACTCGATGGGCAGCGCCACGAAGCGGACGTCGCCGCGCGGATTGGCGACCAGCAGCAGGGCGGACTTCTTGCCGTCCTTTTTCAGGGCGTCGATGCGCTTTGTCACGTCGGCCGGGGACGCCACCTGCTCCTGATTCACTTCGACGATGGTGTCGCCAGGCTGCAGGCGCTTCTCGGCAGCGCGGGAGTCGGGGTCAACGCGGATGACCAGCGCGCCCTTGACATCGTCCTTGATGTTGAAGCGGCTGCGGCCTTCCGACGTCAGCGGAGCCAGGTCAAGGCCGAGGGTCTTGCTGACGGTTGGCTTGGCGACGCCAGGCACGTTCTCACCGCGCGCGGCCATTTCCTTCTCGCCATCCTCAAGACGGCCAAGCTTGATCTTCAGCGTGACTTCCTTGCCCTTGCGGACAACGACCACGTCGGTTTCCTTGCCGACGGGCGAGAACGACACGATGCGCGGCAGCTCACGGCTGTCCTTCACGTCCTGACCATCAAAGCGAATGATCACGTCGCCCACCTGCATGCCAGCTGGCTTCGCCGGGCCCTTCTCGTCGATGCCGGCAACCAGGGCGCCGCGCGCCTTGCCGAGGCCAAGCGCCTCAGCCGTCGCGTCGTCGACGTTCTGGATGCGCACGCCGAGCCAGCCGCGCCGGGTTTCGCCGAACTTCTGCAGCTGCTCGATCACCGGCGCGGCCAGCGACGACGGCACGGAGAAGCCGATGCCGACCGAACCGCCGCTGGGCGACAGGATGGCGGTGTTGATGCCGACCACCTCGCCGGCCATGTTGAACAGCGGACCGCCGGAATTGCCCTTGTTGATGGCCGCGTCGGTCTGGATGTAGCTGTCGTAGGGGCCCTGATCGATATTGCGGTTGATGGCGGAGACGATGCCGGCTGAAACCGAGCCGCCGAGGCCGAACGGGTTGCCGATGGCCAGCACCCACTCACCAATGCGCATCTTGCTGGAATCGCCGAACTTCACGGCGGTCAGCTTCGTCGCGCCCGGCTTGACCCGCAGCACGGCGAGGTCGAGCTTGGAATCCTTGCCGACGATCTCGGCCTTCATCTTGGTGCCGTCGTTGAGGATCACCTCAACGTCATTGGCGTCGCCAATCACGTGATTGTTGGTGACGACCACGCCGGCAGCGTCGATGATGAAACCGGAGCCGAGCGAGCTGGACTTGCGCTGGCGACGCGGACCCTCGCCAGGGCCGCCCGGCCCGCCGGGACCGCCGCGCCGGTTGAAGAACTCCTCGAACAGGTCCTCAAACGGCGTGCCGCGCGGGATCTGCGGCAGCATGCGGTCCTTGCCCTGCTCCACCGTGGTCGTCGCCGAGATATTGACGACGGCGTTGGTGACCTGATCGGCAAGATCCTCGAACCCGGCAGGCCCGCGGGCCTGCGCCGGGGCGGCGCCAAACGCCAGCCCGAGCGCCAGCGCCGCGGCCGCCATGATGTTGAATCCAGCAAACTTCATAAATCCTCCTTGCCCGCGCACGCGCGCCGCAACAGGTCGGTTTGGGAGACGAAGGACGCGGGTCCAGCGCCAGCACGATCATGCATCAGAATCAGAAATGTCCGGGCAGCACAATCTACCCCCGAGAAAGCCAAATGATGGCGACGCCAACAACCGCGGCGACAACGCCCGCCATGCGCAGGCGCTCCCCAGGCGTTTTGAGAATTTCGGCGGCCATCCGGCGGGAAAAGTCCGGAACGCAGGCCATCAACAGGCCTTCAATGGCCAATAGCAGGCCAAAGGCAACGACGAGATCAGTCACGACGCGGCCTCTCTGGCGCATTCATTGCGGCTTGCACAACCATTTGGGCCTGCACAACCACCTGACAGGGCGCAGGGGGCCGAAGCCCCCTGAACGGGTTGTAAAAGTGCGCTTCCGGGGCGCTCAGGGACGCGCTGGAGCGCCTGTCTGTGGCTGCCCTGGAGCCGCCGCGGCCGGATTGTGGAAGTAGCGGAAGAACTCCGAATCCGGCGACAGCACCATGCGCGTGTCACTGCCCTTCAGCGAGCCCTCATACGCCTGCATGGAGCGGAAGAAAGAGAAGAACGACGGGTCCTTGCTGTAAGCCCCCGCCAGGATGCGGTTGCGATCAGCGTCGCCCTGGCCGCGCAGTTCCTCGCTCTTGCGGTTGGCCTCGGCCAGCAGCACCGTGACGGCGCGATCCGCATTGGCGCGAATACCTTGGGCGATCTGCGAACCCTGGGCGCGGATATCCGCGGCCTCGCGCTCACGCTCGGTCTTCATGCGCTGGAACACCGCCTCGCTGTTCTGCTCGGGCAGATCCACCCGGCGCAGGCGCACGTCCACCACCTCGATGCCGAGGCTGGCTGCCTGACGGTTCACCTCCGTACGGATGCGCTTCATCAGCCGGTCGCGCTCATCCTTGACGATGGCAGTGAAGGTCGCCTCCGCCAGCACGGAGCGGGTGGTAGCGTTGACGATCGGCGTCAGCCGCTGGTTGGCGCCCGGAATAGTGCGGACGGTCTGGTAGAACAGCAGCGGATTGACGACGCGATAACGGGTGAACGTGTCAACGACCAGACGCTTCTGGTCAGCGGCGATGACTTCCTGCACCGGCAGGTCGAGATCCAGCACCCGCCGGTCGATATAAACAACGTTCTCGATGAACGGAATCTTGAAGTGAAGGCCGGGCTGCTTGATGACGGCGCGGACGCGGCCCAGCTGCAGCACAAGAGCTTCCTGGGTTTGGCCAACGGTGAAAGCGCCCGCATAGAGCGCAAGGACGGCAAGGATGGCGACAATTACGCCGACGGGCTTGAGGATATTGCTCATCGTGCAGCCTCCCCATCGGCAGCCACGCCCTGGCGACGCTGCAACTGGTCAAGCGGCAGATAAGGCACGACGCCCTGCCCACCCTTCTGGTCGATGATGACCTTGTCGGAATCCTTCAGCACGTTTTCCATGGTTTCGAGATACATGCGCTCGCGGATGATCGCCGGCGCCTTGCGATACTGTTCGTAGACAGAATTGAAACGCGCCGCCTGGCCTTCCGCGTCATTAATTGAACGCTCGCGGTAGCCTTCAGCCTGCTGCACGACGCTGATCGCCTTGCCGCGCGCCTCAGGCACAATGCGGCTGGCGTAGGTCTCGGCCTCGTTCCGCATACGGTCCTGGTCCTGCCGCGCGGCCTGAACGTCCCGGAAAGCGTCGATGACCTGCTGCGGCGGATCGACCCGCTGCAGGTTGACCTGTTCAATCACCACGCCAGCGCCATAGCTATTCAGGGTCTCCTGCATGAACTTGCGGACGTCGTCCTGAATGGCGCCGCGATCCGAGGTCAGGATGGCCTGGATGTTGCGGCGACCGACGATTTCACGCATGGCGCTCTCGGCGACGACGCGAATGGTGCCATCCGGGTTCTGCAGGTTGAACTGGTAGTCATGGGCCTGGGCGGGGTTAATCGTCCACTGCACCTCAAAGCTGATGTCGACGATGTTCTCGTCACCGGTCAGCATCAGGCCTTCCTCGGTTACAGGGCGCTGCTGCAAGCGGCTGCGAGAATTGTCGGTGGTGCGCATGCCGATTTCAATGGTGCGGCGGTTCGTGACGTCGAGGCGGATAACCTGACCGATCGGCCACGGGAAGTTGTAACGCAGGCCTTCGCCGGTCTGGCCTACATATTTGCCGAACACCAGATTGAGGCCAACCTGGTTGGGCGTGACCTGATAGAAGCCGGTAAGCATCCAGAGCGCGATGGCGCCAAGGCCAGCCAGCAGAATGGTGCGTGCACTGGGCCCGCCGCTCTGTCCGCCAGGGAAGACGCTTTTCAGCCGGTCCTGGCCGCGACGCAGCAAATCCTCAAGGTCGGGCGGACCGCCAGGATTCTTCTGTGGCCCCTGTCCCCAGGGTCCCTGGTTGCGCGGCCCCCAGGGGCCTCCGCCACCGCCATTGCCGCCGCTACCGCCGCCGCCACTCTGATTGCTCCAAGGCATCGATCTGTCATTCCCCTTTCAAAGCGCGCCGGTTCCGCATTTTCTCCCGCCCCGCCAGGCCGGCGGGCAGAAGCACAGAGCGGTTTTCATGTGTCTGGAGCAGGTTCGCATCGGCCTGACGCGGAAGTCCTGCCGGAACATGCTTCTGGCGCCGGGCGCAGATCCCTTCGCCGCCATGCTTTTTACGTCTGCTTTTGTTGGTTGCCCACGCGCGCCTGTCAACCAGGGCAGATAGTCATTGAATCCTTGCGGCACAATGCATGGAGCGGTTTTTTGGCATGGAGCGGTTTTTTGGCGCGTGGCGGATTTTTGGCGTGGGCGGATTTTGCCGCGACGCGGCTTTTGACCCGGAGGCGCCTTCTGGAGACCGCCGCCGAAGGCGGCGCCCGTCAGCCAGGACGGCGGGAAAGGTCGATGAAGGCGAACGGCCGCTCGTCCTCCGGCCCCGCCGGGTGCGCCTCGCGCCAGGTCTCGACGAAAGCATCGCGCCAGGCGCCGGTCGGCCCGCCAGGGAAAAAGGCGTCCGCCTCCGGCGCGTCCTGCACCAGGGTGAGGTGAACGCGGGCGGCCATCGGCAGGGTCGCCGCATAAATCTGCGCCCCGCCCACCACCATGGCGCTATCGACCCCGCGCCGCGCCGCGCAAACGCCCGCCAGTTCAAGCGCGCCGGCAAGATCGTGCGCGACCAGCACGCCTTCCGGCGCGAACGCCGCATCGCGGCTGAGCACGATTGTGTCGCGGCCCGGCAGCGGCCGGCCGATCGAATCCCAGGTCTTGCGCCCCATGACCAGCGGATGGCCCATGGTGAGCGCCCGGAAGCGGCGCATGTCGGCGCGCAGCTTCCAGATCAGCGCGTTATCGCGACCGATGGCGCCGTTTTCGCCCATGGCGACCACCAGAACCAGTTGCAACGATGCGCCCATGGACATGGCTCCGCCTGATCGAAAAGGGGCCGCGTCGCCGTGGCGCGCGGCATGAATATATGGCTGCGAATGATGGCCGTTCGCGGATGGCCAGAACAATCCCGGCCATCCACGCCCTCACAGGCGCCGCCTTCACGTCTGCGCGACGATCAGTGCTCGTGATTGCCGTGACCATGGTCATGGCCCGCCCCGGCCGGGGGCTTGCCAGGACCTGGCGCGCCCGCCGCTTCCACCGGCAGGCTCACCGCCACATCCCCAGCGTCGCGGAAGGTCAGCACGCCCTGGATGGCGTCGCCCTGCCTGAGCTGCTTCTTCAGCCCCATCAACATCAGGTGCAGGCCGCCGGGACGCAGTTCGACAGACCCGCCAGCGGGAATCTCCAGCCCCTGCTCCAGATGGCGCATGCGCATGACGCCGTCGGTCATGGTCATGTCATGCACCTCAACCCGGTCGGCCACATCGAACCGGCCGCCAAGCAGCACATCGCCCTTCGGGCCGCCGTTGGCGATCGCCACATAGGCTCCAGCCACCTTCGCGCCATTGGGCGTGGCGCGGGTCCAGCCGCCGGAGGCGGTGAGTTGACGGGCGCTGGCAGCCTGGGAACCCGAAACCGGGGAACTGGCGGCGCCCTGTCCCGCTGTCTTCAGCGCCAGCGCTGGCGCCGGCGACTTCAGGTCATGGGCGTTCTGGCCCGTCGCCGGAACCTGCGTCCAGTCAAACGACCCCTTTTCGCACTCCTGATAGACCGGGAAATACAGCTTGCCGTCCTGAGCTGCTGCGTCCGGCTGGATGCGCGCCATGAACTCGAAATCGTCGAACATGTGGTCCGGCAGGGCGGAGCCCTTCCAGGTGATGGTTTTGACCCCTTCCGTCACCTTCTTGCCGTGGATCTCGAAGGGTTTGGCATAGGGCGCCCAGGTCGTCTCGATCAGCCAGCCATATTTGGCCCTGGGCCGCACCGCGACAACGCCATCGGGAATGGTAACGCGCACCAGCCGCGTTGGCGTACCCTCGCAGCCATGGCCGATGCGCACCGCGCCGCGCCAGTTGGCCCCGGCGCTGGCCTCAGGCGGCGTCAGCACGGCATGGGCCGATGCGGCGCTGGCGAAGCCCGCGGCGAGAAGGCCTCCAGCAAGCAGCCGCGCCAACGGCGAAACACAAGCCCGCCAGCTGATCGGAGAGCGTGAAATCATTGGGTCTGTCATGAAATGTGCCTGTCATTATCCGGTAACGAAGGGCGTGGGCTTCAACCTCACGCCGCCTGCGCGATTGCCGGATGAACCGGCGGCGCCCGGGGACGGGCGGAAGGGCGCGCCAGGGCCGCCGATGCGCTGGACAGATCAGCGATAACAGGGGTCGTGAGGCGGGCGAATTCTGGCGCGCGGGGCAGCGCAATGGGCGCCGCCCGCGTGACGGGGGGGCCGCCGATGGCGGCGAGACAGCAGCATGAGGCCCGAGCGCCGCCGGCGGGGGGGGCGTCGCCAGCGGGATGGGGGTCGGCAGGTTTTGCGCCGGCCGCGCTGACGCCGTCGACGCCACACAGTATCTGGGAAACGCCTGGCGCGCCGTGGGCGACGCCCGCCCCCATCAGCAACGGCTGCAGAGCAAGCGCATAGGCCAGAACCAGCGCGAACAGGGCCCGCACCCGCCGGTGGCCGGCAGTTCCAGACGCTCGTTCCAGGGTTGACCTGCGGCCCCTCACGGCGACGACCTCACACCGCGACTGGCGCGCGGATCAGCGGATGAGGGTCGTATCCCTCCAGCCGCACATCCTCATACCGGAAGGCGAAAATGTCGCGCACCTGCGGATTGAGCCAGAGCTTCGGCAGCGGGCGCGGCGCGCGCGACAGCTGCTCCTTCGCCTGCTCCACATGGTTCAGATAGAGATGGACGTCGCCAAAGCTGTGAACGAAATCGCCTGGCTGCAGGTCACAGGCCTGGGCGATCAGATGAGTCAGCAGGGCGTAGCTGGCGATATTGAACGGCACGCCGAGGAACACGTCGGCGGAGCGCTGGTAAAGCTGGCACGACAGGCGGCCATTGGCGACGTAGAACTGGAACAGGGTGTGGCACGGCGGCAGGGCAACGCGGTCCTGCTGCTCCGGGTCCCAGCCAGTGACGATCAGCCGGCGGCTGTCCGGGTTACGACGGATTTCCCTGATCAGCCATGTGATCTGGTCGACGCCGTCCTGGGCGAAGGAGCCGTCCGGCAGTTCGGTTGCACCGAAATTGCGCCAGGCGTGGCCATAAACCGGGCCAAGATCGCCAGGCTGGCGGCCGAACCTGGCGCACTGCTCCGGCGTCGCCCATTCATCCCAGATGCTGACGCCGTTTTCCTGCAGGTAGCGCACATGGGTGTCGCCGGAGAGAAACCAGATCAGTTCATGGGCGATGGAGCGGAAATGCACCCGCTTGGTGGTGAGCAGGGGAAAACCGTCGGCCAGATTGAAGCGCATCTGGTGGCCGAACAGGGACAGCACGCCCGTGCCGGTGCGGTCGCCCTTGCGCGCGCCTTCGGCGAGAATCCGGTTGAGCAGGTCAAGATAGCTTTGCATCGCGCTGTCCGTTGGGGCCGGAACGGACTCAAAACCACGACGGCCTTTCCGGGCGGCGCAGCATAGGCGCCGCCCCCTCCGGCGGCAAGTATCGGCGCCCAAGCGCGTTTGTCCTGTCGGGAAAACGCTTCGCAAATGCATGCGATGTCGCCGACGCATGGCGGAAAAGCCACACAGACGCGGGTTTCCCACCGCTGCCCACAGCATCCCTGGCCCTGAAGGCGCCTGTGTTGCGCTTGCCCCTTTCCGACCGGGGCGCCACGCCCTATATTCATCTCGCCGTCGCAAGACGGATATGGCGATAAATGGTCATCGGAATAAGCCTTTCGGACCCGGGGGCGGTACCCGGCGCCTCCACCAAAACCCGGCTTCCACCGGGCTTTGGCGGGGGCGAAACAGGATCGACGAGGGTGTAAAGGGTGTACTTTTGCCCGGCATGGTTCCGCCGTTATCGGGCCGTTGCAATAGTTGCCAACGACAACTTTGCTGAGGTCCGCGCGGCCGCGTAAGCGGTTGAGCATCCTCGACTCAAGCCCTTGCGGTTAGCCCCGTAAGGCGGGGCCCGGAGGCGCCTGGCAACAGAAGCCTCCACCTGATTTGCGGCGCGCGGGGCTCCATGTCGAAAGATCACATCCGCTACGATCTCCTTGTCCAGAACGCGCTCAAAGGCGTCGTTCGCAAGGTGCTGACCGACGCCAGCCGGGAAGGCCTGCCGCCAGAGCACCATTTCTACGTCTCGTTTCGCACCAATTTTTCCGGCGTGAAGATCTCCAGCCGCCTGCGGGAAAAATACCCGGAGGAGATGACCATTGTCCTTCAGCACCAGTTCTGGGACCTGACGGTCAATGACAACCTGTTTGAGGTTGGGCTGTCGTTCTCCGGCATTCCGGAGCGGTTGACGGTGCCGTTTGACGCCATCAGCGGCTTCTACGATCCGTCGGTGGAGTTCGGCCTCAAGTTCGAGGTGAAGGACGACGAGCCCGCCGACAAGGCTGGCGAGAAAGACGCGGGCGGGAACGGGGCGTCAACAGGCGAAACCGCCTCTGCGCCCCGCCAGTTCACGCCGCGCTCACTGCGCGAACGCGCCGCCGCCCAGGATGGCGCCGAAGCAGAAGCCGCCGGCGACAGCAAAGGCAAAGGGGACGGCAAAGGCGACGCGACGGCAAAAGAACGCGCGGCGGACGCCTCCGCGAATGACGCGCCGGCTGAAGCCAGCGAAGCCGCCAGCGCCGACGCCGATGCGTCCGCTGCGGACAAGGAAGAGCTGGAAACCGCAGGCGCGCCAGCTTCCGGCGGCGCCCAGGTCGTCAGCCTCGACGCCTTCCGCAAAAAGCACTGACGCGGCCGGCGCCCGCACGGCGCCGCTGGTAATTTCTGGCGCCTTCTGATGCGCCAGAGCCAGACCGCGCCGCGCCAGACAATGCCCGCACCAGTTGCGGGCATTTGTGTTTTGTGAGCCATTGTTCCTTACGGAAGCATCGCCCCGGGAATGTCGCCGCTTTGCCGGGGCCGGCTTCTGGCGCACGAAGCAACGGCCACTCCGCAACGGATTTGCTGTGCCGGCGCTGCTCCGGCGTTTTGTCTGAAGGTGAGCGACATGAAGCTGTTTTATGCCCCCGGCGCCTGCTCCATTGGCATTCACGCTTTGCTGGAGGAAACCGGCAAGCCCTATGAGGCCCTGCGTCTGAACCTGTCGGAAGGCGACCAGCGCAAGCCGGAATATGCGGCGGTGAACCCCAAGGGCAAGGTGCCGGCGCTGGTGCGCGACGATGGCCGTCTGCTGACCGAATTCGCCGCCATTGCCTGGTGGATCGGCCTCGCCAATCCGGAGCTCAAGCTCATTCCCCAAGGCATCGACGCCCAGGCCCAGGCGCTGTCGACGCTCAGCTACATCACCGGCACGGTGCATCCGCAGGGCTTCACCCGCATGTTCCGTCCCAATTATTTCACGCCGCATGAGGCGGAATACGACGCCATCCGCGCCCTCGGCGCCGAAAACGTCAACAAGGGCCTCGCCATTCTTTCGCGGGAGCTGGGCGACAGGGAATATGTGGCGGGAGACCTTTCCGTTGCCGACTACGCCCTGTTCTATGTCGCCTGGTGGAAAGTCTTCCGCCTGAAAGAAGAGCTGCCGGCCAATCTCGCCGCCCATTACGCCCGCATGCTGGCGCGCCCGGCGGTGCAGCGGGCCCTGGCGGCGGAAGGCTTCGGCTCCTGACAGGCCGCGAGGCGGGCCCGGAAACGGCGCATTCCGCCTCAACGCACTGCTTGCGCCAACCACCATAAGTTGCAGGGGCGCCTCGTCATCCATTTATTTGACGCAATTTCACTGGCACAGTGGAGCCAGCCGGCTGAGGCGTTGCGCGGAAGCGTTTCCGGCGACGCCGGCCGCCATGTTTCGTGATGAAGCCGTTTTGGCTCCCCATGACAGGAGGCGGGTGATGGGCGACGTCATCAATCTGCGCCAGGCGCGCAAACAGCGGGCGCGTCAGGACAAGGATGCGGAGGCGGCGCGCAACCGGACGACGTTCGGCCGCAGCAAGACGGAAAAGCAACGTGACCAGAGCGTCGCGGATCTGGCCGAACGACGGCTGGAAGGCCACCGGCTGACGCCCGTGACGGTGGATGACGACGGGAAAACGCCGGCTTGAACGCGCGCCCCGCCGGTGTGGTCAAACGCTCCATCGTCATCGCCGGACACAGCACCAGCGTCTCGCTGGAAGAGGCGTTCTGGCAGGCGTTGCGCGACATCGCCGCGGCGCGCGGCTGCCCCGTGGCGCGGCTTGTCGTCGAAATCGACCAGACCCGCGCCGGCGAGAACCTGTCATCCGCCATCCGGGTGTTCGTGCTCAACGAAGCGTTAAAGCGGGGGCTGGCCGCGCCGGAATAGCTGCGCGACCCCAATGCGTCACACGTCTTCAGCTCTGGTTCACGGGGCCCGACGAAACCGGGATTTGACGAAGTTTGGGCGGCGCGCTGGTTTGGGCCCGCCGTTCCCGGTGCATGGCCTCACTGAAACCGCGGCGTCGGCGTCGGCGTGAACGGCAGGGCGGCAGGCGGTTTTGGCTGCCCCTGGGGACGCGCCGGAGCAAGGGCCGGACGCGGCGGCGGCAAAGGCGCGGCTGGCGCTGGCGCATCCTTTGCCGCGCCGGCCCCAGAGCGGGGCGGCGCGTCCTGCTGGCGCGCCTCATCAGCCTGACGCTCCTCCTGCGCGGCTCTTTCTTTCTGCGCGTCGCTTTCTTTTTGCGCGTCGCTTTCTTGCCGCCGGCGCCGCTCGGCCTCCTCCAGCCGGCGCGCCTCCGCTTTCCAGGCCTCCACCCGGCGCAATTCGTCGTCGAGCCGGATGGCGGCCAGGCCGGTTTGCAACGCCGCCACATCCACCGTCCGCGTCGGCTCCGTCAGGGGTCCCCGCCAGTGCAGGACAAGGGCTGGCGGCGCGCCCTTCCAGCGCGGCGGAGCGGAGAGCGACGCCAGCCGGGCGACGGCGTCCAGACGCAACGCCCGCAGATCAACCGTCACCTCGGCGTCGAGACTGCCGGCGCCATCGGCGAGCGGCGGCGGATCAATCCTGATAATCCCGCCAGCCGCGACAATCGGGGCTTTCGCCTCAGCGACCCTGAACGAAGCCCGCGCCAGTTCGCGCTGGGTTGTCTGCAACAGCCTGGCCGCATCAAGCCCGGTGGGGTCTCCCGCCAGGCTGTCGACCACAGCGCCTGGCGCCGTCGGCGCAGCCTGCCACAACCGGCCGTCGCGCAGGCGGATTTCACCATTGCCAGCGAGATTGGCGACGAGGGCCGCCGGGCTCTCCCCCGAAGCGCCAAGACGCAGATCAACATCGGCAACGCCCTGCACCTGGCCGACGCCCCACCCCGCCAGAGGCGCGCCGGTGAGGCGAAGGTCAGCCGCCACGGCAGCCGCAGCGCCCTGGCGGCGCAGCAGCAGGGTTCCGGCAAGCCTGCCGCCAGCGGATGCAGGCGTGGACGCCGCACCGGACGTCAACATGGGCGTCGACAGCGCCGCCGGCTGCAAGGCCATGCGCACGCCATCGACAACGGATGCAACGCCCAGATTGGCGTCGGCCACGATAAAGCCCGCCCCCAGATCGAGCCGCCGCGCCTTCAGCGACATCTCCATGGCGCGCGGCGCGCCGGTCGCCGGATCCGTTAGCGAAACCGGCGCCGGGGCGAACCGCCGTGACGGCCATGGGCCATCGCCTTGCGGCGCGTCGGGCGGAGCTTCACCCAGCGCCAGGGCGCCGGCAAGCGCCGGCAGGGACAGGGTTTCCAGATTAAGCTGCGCCGCCAGCCCGCTGTCGCCGGATGCGCTGTCTCCCAGGGGGCTGAGCATGCCGGATAGCGGAGCGTCGCCGCTGCGGCCCTGGAAGGCGAGGCTCCAGCCAGGCCCACGCCCCTGCTCCTGCTCTTGTGCTGCATGGCCCCAGTTAAAGCGGCCCTCCAGTTTCAGGGGCGCGGCGGTCGGGCGCGGCCAGCCAAGCGATCTGGCCAAACTGGCGGCGTCATCGGTTGCCAGGGCAAGGCGCGCGCCGCCAGCATCAGGCGTTATGGTCAGCCGCGCTCCTGCGGCCTGAGCCTCAACGGCGGCGCGCACAGCGCCGTTTTCCGGCCTCAGATTGACGGCCACCCGCCACGCCCCCTGCCCCGCCGGTGGATCGGCAAGGGCGAAGCCAGCCGGGGCCAGCAGACGCAATGGCGTCGCCGCGTCGCCGCCAGACAAGGTAATCTGGCCGCCGCTCAGGCTGACGGCGCGGCCGGGCGCAGGCGGCGCCAACGCCAGCCGGCCCATGGCCACGCCGGCCGAAGTGACGTCGCCATTGAAGCGGAACAGCGCGCCGCCGCCTGGCTGCGGCTCGGCGCCAAAACTGATCTGCACCGGGCGCGCCAGCGCGGGATTGCGCAACGCCCGTTGCAACCAGGCGGGACCGCCAACGCCCAGGCGATCAGCCAGAGCGGCCAGCGACGCCATGCCAGGCGCGCGAACCTCACCGGCCAGCGGCTTGCCCGCTCCACTCAGGCTGCCGGCTGCGGTCATGTCGACGCCGCCGAGATTGCGGACATCAAGCAGCGCCACATCCACGTCAGCGCCGGCGCGGCTGGCGCGCAGGCGCACGGCCCCGACCGGGCCGGTGGCGCCCAGCCGCAAGCGCTCGCCAGTGAATGTCAGGGAACCTTCCGGCTGGCGCGCTCCGGCGTCGCCCGACCATCCCGCCAGCAGGCCCTGCGCCAGCGGCAGATCGGCAAGGTCGAGGCCGCGCGCGGCGAACTGCGCGTCGAAACGCGGCGGCGCGCGCAGGTCTCCGGCCCGGCTGGCGAACAGGCCGGAAAGCTCACCGTCGGCCACTGTCAGTTGCAGGCCATGCACCGACAGGCTTTCGCGCGATGCGCCGGCCTGCCCCGACAGCGTCAGGCTTTTCTGCCGGCCAACCCAGCCGGCCAGATCGCCCGGCGCGCCCAGCCGGCGCAGCCATGCCGCCAACAGGGCCGGCTGGCTGGTTTCCAGACGCGGCGACAGCGTGATGAACGGGCGCGGCGCCACGCGTGCGTCGCCAGCCAGTTCCAGCACAGCGCCCGGCAGCGCGATGCGGCCACCGCTTAACGTGAGCACGCCGGCGACCAGACGCGCCTCCAGTTGCGCGGGCCCGGTTTCCTCCTCGCCCCACGCCAGGGCGTCAATGGACAGGCGGGCTGACAGCCCAGGCGACGGCGCAAGCCTGGCAAGCTCCTCAACCACGGCCATGACGCTGGCGAACGCATCGTCGCTATCCGCGCCATGCAAACCGGCGAGATCAAGACGGCGCGCCTTCAGATCAAGCGCCAGATTGCCGGCGCCCCCCAAAGCGCCTGCGCCGCTTCCCTCAAGGCGCACCGGCGCCAGCGGGTTGCCGATGTCGATGCGGATCTGGCTGGCGTCCAGCGCCTCGCCAGCCAGGCTGATATCGGCGGTGAGGCTGGCGCGGGACGCGTCTTCCGGCCCGGTTTCAGCCGCGCCCTGCTGCAGCAGGCGGCTCAGGGAGAGACGGCCGGCCAGGCCCCACTCCCTGCCGGATGCGGCGTCGGGCCATAACGCCCGGCCGTCAAATTCCGCGCGTCCGCCCTGGTTTTGGCCAAGCGAGGCGCGCAGGCGCAGCGCGCCGTCACGCTCCAGTTCGCCAGTGGCCAGGCTGAACGGCGCGTCATCCGCCACGCCGTTGATGCGCCATGGCCCGGACAGCGCCGCCGCCTGCACCTGGGCGCTGATCCCCTGTCGCCGGAACAGCAGCGCGCCACGGCGATCAACGACGGTGAGCACGCCATTGCTGATGCGCAAGGCATCGAGGGCGGGCGCAATCGCCGGGCCGGAACGCCGCGCACTGGGCGCGGGCGGCCAGACGAGGCGCAGCGCCGGCCGGTCAACGACAGCGTCGGCGATCTGCCATTTGCCGCCCAGCAGCGGCGTCAGCGCCAGTTCAACCCGCAGATTTCCGGTGGTCAGCAGCGGCGGGGCGGCGCCTGGAGCATTGCGGGCATCCCCCGCCCCCATTTCTGCCCCCACCCCAGTCTCAGCCGGAGGCGGCGCATCGCGGACTTCCGCGCCCTCCAGTTGCAGCACGGGCGACGGCAGCAGGCGCAGGCTGACGGCGCCGCGGGTCCGCACGTCCAACCCGAGCGCTTCCCCCAGCGCCGCATCGATGCGGTCGCGCTGGCTGGTCCAGTCAATGAAGTGCGGTCCGGCGAGCGCGACAACAAGGATCGCGATCAACGCTACGGCCAGCACTGTCAGGAAGTCGCGCAACGCTGCTCCCCATCATGCAAAACGTCGGGCTGGCAAGGCTGGTTTGCCGCGCCGCCCACAAGCCGGCGCAGCCCAGGCGCCCAGGGCCGCCTTGCTCAGGCGCCGGCCCGGGACGGCAGGATCTTGCCGGGGTTCATCAGGTTCCCCGGGTCAATGGCCTGCTTGATGGCCCGCATCACCCCCAGGGCGTCCTCACCGTGCTCGGCTGCCATGAATTTCATCTTGCCCTGGCCGATGCCGTGCTCGCCGGTGCAGGTGCCGCCATAGGCCAGGGCCCGCGCCGCCAGCCGCTCCAGAAATCCCTCAATGGCGGCGCGCTGGGCGGCGTCGTTCACGTCAAAGAAGGGCTGGGTATGAAAATTGCCGTCGCCCACATGGCCAACGGTGCCGCCGGCGATGCCGATGCTGTCCAGATCGCGCGTGGTTTCCTCCACGCAATCGGCCAGATGGGAAATCGGCACGCACACGTCGGTGGCGAAGGTGAGCATGCCTGGATTGGCGGCGCGGCCGGCCCAATAAGCGTCGTGCCGGGCCTGCCACAGGCGCGTGCGGTCCTCCGCCCGCGTGGCCCATTCGAACGGCCCGCCGCCGAGCCCCTCAGCGATTTCGCCAAAACGGGCCGCCTGCTCCTGCACCGAAGCATCAGTGCCATGGAATTCCACCAGCAGCATCGGCGTCTCGGGCAGGCCAATCTTCGAATAGCCGTTGACCGAGCGCACCGAGGCAACGTCGAGCAATTCGATGCGCGCCACCGGGATGCCGGACTGGATGGTCTGGATGGTGGCGTCGCAGGCGGCGTGAACGCTGGGGAACGGGCAGCAACCGGCGGAGATCGCCTCTGGAATGCCATGCAGCCGCAAGGTGATTTTGGTGATGACGCCGAGGGTGCCTTCAGACCCAACGAACAGATGGGTAAGATCGTAGCCGGCGGCGCTCTTCTTCGCGCGTGTGCCGGTGTGAATGACCCGGCCGTCCGGCAACACCACCTCAAGCGCCAGCACGTTCTCGCGCATGGTTCCATAGCGCACGGCGTTGGTGCCGGAGCAGCGCGTCGCCGCCATGCCGCCGATGGAGGCGTCCGCGCCAGGATCAATCGGGAAGAACAGGCCGGCGTCGCGCAGGTATTCGTTGAGCTCCTTGCGGGTGACGCCAGGCTCGACAACCACGTCGAGGTCCTCCGCGTGCACCGCGATCACCGCCTTCATGCGGCCGGTGTCGATGCAGACGCCGCCAAAGGGCGCGTTGACGTGCCCCTCCAGCGAGGTGCCGGTTCCATAGGGAATCATCGGCGTCTGGTGGGCGGCGCACAGGCGGACGATCTCCACCACCTCTTCCGTCGTCTCCGGAAAAACCACGGCGTCCGGCGGCTGGTTGCCCTGCCAGGTGAGGGTGTTGGCGTGCTGCTCGCGGATCGTCTCATTGACGGTGAAACGCTCGCCAAACCTCGCCTGCAGGGCGGCAAGGCAACTGGCAAGGCTGGCGGCGCGGCCAGGCGCCGCGGCCGTGTCCCCGACAAGTGCTGGCTGGATCGTCGCTGCCATGTCTGCCTTCCCCTCCGCCTCATAGGTGGCCCAACCGGCCAGCGCGGCAAAAACGCCACAACCGGCGCTGTCTGGGGCCAGTTTAACCGGCCTGACCGATCGCCACCACAGGCTTGCCGATATTCTCGCGGTTCAGCATGCGCGTCAGCAAAGCGGGCGTTTCCTCAAGCGCGAAGGTGGCGGTGGGCTGCGGGTTGATGCTGCCCGCGTTCACCAGCTCGATCATGCGCTGGAAAATGACGGCGGCGGCGCCGGCCTCGGCCCGCACATGACCACCCCAGTCGACGCCGACAATGCTGGCGCGCTTCAGCAAAGGCAGATTGAGCGGAATTTTCGGAATCTCGCCGCCCGCGAAGCCGACCACCAGATGGCGACCGCCAGGGGCCAGGCACCGGAACGCCGTCTCAGACCACTGGCCGCCGACAGGATCATAAATCACCGAGAGCTTGCGCCCGTCGAGCAGGCCTTCCAGCGTCTTGCGCCACTCCGGCGCGCTGTAATTCACGGTGAGATCGGCGCCAGCTTTCACACAGGCGGCGAGGCGCTCGTCGGACGATGCGGCGGCGATCACGGTCGCGCCCATGCCTTTGGCCACGTCGATGGCGGCCATGCCGACGCCGCCGGAGGCGCCAAGCACCAGCACGGTCTCGCCAGGCTGCAAGCGTCCGCAGGTCTCAAAGCCATAGATGGCGGTGGAATAATTCACCAGCGCGGCGGCTGCGGCGACGGAGCTGAATTTTTCCGGCAACGGCGTGCATTGGGCCGCGAACACCACCGCCTTCTCACACAGGGCGCCGCGCTCGGCCAGGGCCATCACCCGCTTGCCGACGAGATCCTGCGGGGCTTCGGCGCCAACGGCGACAACCGTGCCGGCAAGCTCGCTGCCGGGTATGAACGGCAGCGGGCGCTTGACCTGATAGGCGCCGCGCACATTGAGGCCGTCGACGAACCCAAGACCCACCGCCTCAACGGCAATGATGGCGTCGCGCGGACCGGGAGCCGGCTCAGGCAGATCCCTCACCACCAGGTTTTTCGGATCGCCATACTCGAGACACTGCACAGCCTTCATCGTCATCCTCGCGCGTTTGCTCCCGCCTGGGCTTTTGCGACGACAGCGAACCACGCCGCGCACGAAAGCACCAGGCACGTTTGTCAGAGGCTTTGAACCGAAGCTGCAGGTTGCGCAAGGGGCGCCAGGAGCCCAGGGCCGCGCGAGGGAGCAAGGGGGGCATCAGGGGACCAGGGGAAAGGGGGCGCCGGGAAAGGGGCGTGAGGGTGCACAGGAGGCCTCGCCTTCATCCGGGGCGACCATTCATTCCCACCCACGCTTCCTGCCCCACCGCTCCATGCCCGCGCCCCACGTCCCACACCCAAAGCCCGGCCGTCATGGCCGGGCCTGACCCGGCGATCCGCGCAAACGGCGCGCCTGCAACGGGAAACGCCCGGATCAAGTCCGGGCATGACGTGGTTTTGTTGGCGGCGTGTGTGGGTAAAGCGCGGGTTCAAGAAAGGGTGGAGCCGCCGGCGCTACGCCGTGACGGGGGCGGGAGACGCGAATAAGGGCCATGCTGAAGAACCCGCAACGGTCGCTCGCCCGCGCCTTTGGCCACCCGGATCACCCAATGCCCCGCCCGTTTCAGGCCCTCAGCAAAGACCCGTCGCGCAGGGGCGCAACATGCCGGGCTGGTTCTGGTTTTGCAGTTGCTGGATCTGCTGCTGTTGCTGCATCTGCCGCAACTGGTTCTGCTGCTGGTACTGCTGGTTTTCCAGGCGTTGCTGCATCGAGCGGTTCGACTGCTCAACTGACTGGCCGCGAACCCCCGTCACCGGATCATAGCCCTGGGCGTGCAACGGAACGCCGGAGGCAGCCCACAGGGCGGCGGCGGCCGCCAGGGCGGCGGCGGCGGCGCCCAGCGCCACCCGGCGGCGCATGCGCGCAACTTCCTGGGCAGTGATGGCTTTCGCCCGGGCCGTGGCCTTTCCACGCCGACCATTGCCGCGCACCGCGCGTTCGCGCGCGACAGCCCATGCTTGACGCGTGTCAGGATGATGGCGCATGGCGGCTCCTTGATACGGGTCGACGCGCTACCCGGAGAGACTGAATGGCAAGCGCGCCAGAAGGCTTCTGAAACCTTCCATTCACTAATATAGAAGCCCATATGGCTTTTGGAAGGCCTTTCTGATGGAAACGAATGCTCGACTTTCGTTCCCCTTATGGTCCAATGTGCTGACGCTACGGCGCACCGTCGAATCGGGATATTCCGTGAGCTGGCGGACATTTGGCGGGATGGCGCGTTTTCGTGCGCGGCCTGGCCAGCGCTGGTCATGGCCCGCCCGGCTCATGGCCCGCCCGGCTCTCGGCCCGCCCGGCTCTCGGCCCGCCCGGCTCTCGGCCCGCTCGGCTCTCGGCCCGCTCGACTCCTGGCTAACGCGGATCCTGCCCAGCAAGGATCCTGCCCAGCGCTGGTCCCGGCGAAACCGGCGCCGGTGGGACCGGGGGGCAGCCAATCCGTTCAATGTGGAGCCGGCAAGCGGCAGCCGGGCCGGCTTCCCCGGAAAGTAAAAACTGAACAGGTCAATGCAAGGTTCTGACGATCATTCCGGCAATATGGCCGCGCCCGCTTATGCGCCGAAAGCCGGCGGCATCGCCGCCCGCGCCCGTCAGGGCGCCATGGCGGCGCACATGCCGCCGTCTTATCTGGACGGGCTCAATCCGGAGCAGCGCCTCGCCGTCGAAACCACCGAAGGCCCGCTGCTGGTGCTGGCGGGCGCCGGCACCGGCAAGACCCGGGTGCTGACCACCCGCATCGGTCACATTCTCGCCAGCGGTCTCGCCCTGCCGTCGCAGATCCTCGCCGTCACCTTCACCAACAAGGCGGCGCGCGAGATGAAGGAGCGCATCAGCCATCTGGTTGGCCCGGCCGCCGAGGGCATGCCCTGGCTCGGCACGTTCCACGCCATCAGCACCCGCCTGTTGCGCCGCCACGCCGAACTGGTCGGCCTGAAGCCGACCTTCACCATTCTGGACACCGACGACCAGATCCGGCTGATGAAGCAGGTGCTGCAGGCCGAAGGCGTCGACGAAAAACGCTGGCCGGCGCGCCAGCTGGCCAATCTGATCGACGGCTGGAAAAACCGGGCGCTGTCGCCGGCGCAGGTTCCGGCCGGCGAAGGCGCCGCCTTCGCCAACGGGCGCGGCGGCAAGCTCTACGCCATGTATCAGGAGCGGCTGAAAACCCTGAACGCCGCCGATTTCGGCGACCTGCTGCTGGAGAGCATCCGCCTGTTCCGCGAGCAGCCGGACGTGCTGGCCATGTACCAGCAGCGCTTCCGTTACATGCTGGTGGACGAATATCAGGACACCAACGTCGCCCAGTACCTGTGGCTGCGCCTGCTGGCCCAGGGGCGCGATCCGGCCCACCGCAACCTGTGCTGCGTCGGCGACGATGACCAGTCGATCTATGGCTGGCGCGGCGCCGAGGTCGACAACATCCTGCGCTTCGAGCACGATTTTCCCGGCGCCCAGGTGGTGCGGCTGGAGCGCAATTACCGCTCGACCGGCCACATTCTCACCGCCGCTTCCGAATTGATCGCCCGCAACGAGGGCCGCCTCGGCAAACGACTGCACACGGAGGACGAGGACGGCGAGAAGGTCGCCATCACCGGCGCCTGGGACTCGGAGGAAGAGGCCCGCCTCGTCGGCGAGGAAATCGAGGCCCTGCAGGCCAGGAACCATTCGCTTGGCGACATGGCGATCCTCGTGCGCATCTCGGCGCAGATGCGCGAGATGGAAGATCGCCTGGTGCAACTCGGCGTGCCCTACCGGGTGATCGGCGGCCCGCGCTTCTATGAGCGGCTGGAAATCCGCGACGCCATGGCCTATCTGCGCTGCGTCGTCTCGCCCGCCGACGATCTGGCCTTCGAGCGCATCGTCAACACGCCGAAGCGCGGCCTTGGCGACGCCACCCTGCAGATCCTGCACGCCCACGCCCGGGCGGCGCGCATTCCGCTGATGGAGGCGGCGCGCTATCTGGTGGAGACGGAAGAACTCAAGCCAAAACCGCGCAAGACCATCCGCGATCTGCTGGCGGATTTCGGCCGCTGGAGCGCCGCCGCCGCGCGCATGCGCCAGGGCGAGCTGGCGGAGCTGGTGCTGGACGAATCCGGCTACACCGAGATGTGGCGGCGCGACCGCTCCGCCGAAGCCAGCGGCCGCCTCGACAACCTCAAGGAGCTGGTGCGCTCGCTGGAGGAGTTCCCCGACCTGCAGAGCTTCCTGGAGCACGTCTCGCTGGTGATGGAGGCGGCGGACGGCGACACCGGCGAGCGCGTCTCGCTGATGACCCTGCACGCCGCCAAGGGGCTGGAATTCGACACGGTGTTCCTGCCTGGCTGGGAGGAAGGGCTGTTCCCCAACCAGCGCGCCCTCGACGAGAGCGGCCGCGCCGGGCTGGAGGAGGAGCGCCGCCTCGCCCACGTCGGCATCACCCGCGCCCGCAAGCGCGCCCGCATCTATTTCGCCAGCAACCGGCGCATCCACGGCCTGTGGAACGCCACCATTCCCTCGCGCTTTATCGATGAGCTGCCGGAAAGCGCGGTGGAGGTTCTGGACGCCCCCGCATCCTATGGTTACGGCGGCTACGGCCAGAACAATGGCTATGGCCAGAGCCGGTTCGACCGCGCCGCCGGCGGCTATGCCGGCGCCGCGGAAACCGCCCCCTCCAGTTACGCAACGCCAGGCTGGCAACGGGCCCAGGCGCGCGGGTTTGGCCAGGGCGGGTTTGGCCAGGGCGGCCATGGCGCCGGCGGTTCGCAATTCGCAGCCGGACGCGGCGGCTCCCGCACACGAAGCAAGGGCGGGCCGGTGATCGAGGGCGAACTGGTGGCGCGCTCCACCGGCGCCTCGGCCTTCAGCGTCGGCGACCGGATCTTTCACCAGAAGTTCGGCCCCGGCTCAGTGGCGCTGGTCGATGGCAACAAGCTGACAGTGGATTTCGACAAGGCCGGCCGCAAGACCGTGCTCGACAGCTTCGTCGAGGCGACCTGACAAACAGGCCGCGGCGGCTTCTCCCCGGGGCCGCCGGGCGCCCGGAAAGACGCTTCTGCCGCCCCCAGACGCGACCCGATTCCCCAACCCGCCGCCCGACCTTTCACCTGCCTGCCAGTGGCCTGTTCACCTGCCCGCCAGTGGCCCGTTCGCCCGCCCGCCGCCGGGCCTTTTTCCTGGCTGCCGGCGGGCCTTTTTCCTGGCTGCCGGCGGCTTGTCGTTCACCATCGCGCGAAACTTGCCGGGCATAGCGTCCAATACGGGATTGCGCCCGAAGGCCGATCCACGGCAGGATGATGTAAACCTTGTGTTTACTGTTTTCCTGAGGCCCCGCGCCCTGACGCGCGCCGGGCCTCATAATCGCCACAACCGGGCGCCACCGCTCAACGCCGTTACCAAGGAGATCCCAGATGGCGAACATCCCCCAGGCTTCCGACTCAGGCGACGCCAGCACCCTTCCGGCACTCGGCCTGCGTTGGGCCGCGTTGCGCGGCATGCTGGGCTCGCCGTTGATCGACGCCGAGGACCAGCGCGAGCTGCGCCGTGAGCTGCTGCAGGAGCTGAAAAGCGTTGAGCAGTCCATGTCGCGCGTGTCCGCGCGCAGCGGCCTTGAACTGTCGACCAAGATTGATGTGCTGGCCCAGGCCCTGCGCGAACTGACCTTCCCCGATGGCCGCAACGCCCTGGACCTGCTGGAGAGCATCCGTGGCGACGTGACCAGCCTGGTGCCGCGCAACGCCGAGAAGAGCACGCACCTGAGCCGTGGCCCGGTGCTGCAGCGCCCGGAGAGCGGCGGAGCAACTCCGGCGCCGTCCACCCCGGCCGGTTCGGGCGCCTGAGCCGCCTGGGTCATCTGTCAGCCTGAGTCATGTGCCCCAGGCTTGCGTAATCAGGGTCGCCGCGAACATCCGGTTCGCGGCGATTTTTTTGCGCCGGCTTCCCGCGTCAGGCCACGATGGCCTGCGTCGCCCCGGCCAGCCAGGCCCGCTCGTCGTCACTGGCCAGGGATGGGGTCAACGCCTCGCGCACGCGCGCATGGTAGGCGTTCAGCCAGGCAAGCTCCGCGTCCGATAGCAGCGACGGTTCGACGAGACGCAGGTCAATCGGCGCCAGGGTCAGGGTCTCAAAACCGAGCATGGGTTTTTCCGCGCCCGGGATGTCCCGCTCCTCCACCACCAGCAGGTTTTCGATGCGGATGCCCCAGGCGCCGGCCTTGTAGTAGCCCGGCTCGTTCGAGAGGATCATGCCCGGCTCAAGCGCCACATTGCCGAGCCGGGAGATGCGCTGCGGCCCCTCGTGCACGGACAGGAAACTGCCGACGCCATGCCCCGTGCCGTGATCAAAATCGAGGCCGGCCTCCCACAGCGGGCGGCGGGCGAAGCTGTCGATCTGCGCGCCCCAGGTTCCCCTGGGAAACACCGCCGTCGCCACCGCGATATGGCCCTGAAGCACGCGGGTGAAGCGGTCGCGCATTTCGGCGTCCGGTTCGCCCACGGCGATGGTGCGGGTGATATCCGTGGTGCCGTCCGCGTACTGCGCGCCTGAATCGATCAGGAACATCCCCGTCCCCACCGGCGCGTTGGTCGCCGTGGTGACCCGGTAGTGGACGATGGCGCCATTCGGCCCGGCGCCGGATATGGTCGGGAACGACACGTCTTCCAGCACATTGGTGTCGCGCCGGAAGGTTTCGAGGGCGCTGACCGCGTCGATCTCGGTGACGCCGCCGGCCGGCGCCGCGCCGTCGAACCAGCGCAGAAACCGGGTGACGGCGGCGCCGTCGCGCAGATGGGCGGCGCGCGAGCCGGCGATCTCCACCGGGTTCTTGCGCGCCTTCATCAATGTCAGCGGGTCCTCGCCCACATCGGCGGCGCCGCCCGCCCCCGTCACAATGGTCGACAATGCGGCGGCGCCGGTCGCTGCATCAATGCGGATGCGGCCGCCTGCCGCCGCCTGCCGCAGACGCTCCTCCAGCACGGCGGGCGGGACCACATCCGCCACCCCGGCAAGCGCCGCGCCCGCCTCCGCCGTCAGCTTGCGGCCGTCCAGAAACAGCGCCGGCCGCCCGTCGCGCGGAACCAGCGCGTAACCCAACGCCAGCGGCGTGTGCGGCACATCGGCGCCGCGAATATTGAACAGCCAGGCCATATTGTGGGGATCGCTGATCAGCAGCGCGTCCAGCTTTTCGTTGCCGAGGCTGTCGCGCAGCCGCGCCAGCCGCGTCGCGGCGCTTTCACCCGCCAGCGCCTCCGGCTGCACGCGGATGCGGCCCGCCGGCGGCTGCGGCCGGTCGCTCCACACCGCGTCGAGCGGATTGTGGCCAACAGGCTCCAGCCGGCCGCCCGCAGCGTCAGCCGCTTTGGCGAAGCGGCTGACGGAGCCCGCAGTATGCAGCCAGGGATCATAGCCGAGCCGCGCTCCGGCGGGCAGATGCGCCCGCAGCCACGCTTCGGGCGTTGTTTCAGCCAGCGGAACCACGGTGAATGCGGTTTCGTCGACCTGCTGCGGCGCCTGAAGCACATAGCGCCCGTCCACGAATACGGCGGCGCGATCCTCCAGCACGACCGCCAGGCCGGCCGAGCCGGTGAAGCCGGTGAGCCACGCCAGCCGCTCGGCGTTCGCCGGCACATACTCGCCCTGGTGCTCATCAGCGCGCGGAACGATGAAGCCATTGAAGCCATGGCGGCGCAGTTCGGCGCGCAGGGCGGCGAGGCGGCCAGGCCCGGCGGCGCCGTCCGCCGCGTCGTCAAAACTCTGGAACACCGCCCTGAACATGAGGTTCTCCCGCAACCGCCCCCGCCTGCTCCGATATGGCCGCATTCATGCCGGCGGCGCAAGGCGCGGGGGCGCGGCGACGCCAGACGGATAAGGCAGGTTCGCGTACGCTTGCGTACCATTTGCGGAAAGTAGTGTATGTGACGATTATTTGAATGATTAAAGAATTCATACCCGTCCCTTCCGCAACCAACTGTCATGCATTTGGGTGATGGCCGCCATGCGCTGCGACATCTACTGGCGGCGCGCTGTCTGGCCTAAATAGGGTTCACACAAGAACAAGAGGAACGCTGGGGCTGTCTTTCAGATTTGGAGATAGACCAATGGCAACTGCTACTTTCGCTAACGTTTCGGCTAACCACAACGCCCGCTCTGGAAAGCACGCCGGTTTTGGCGCGGCTCTTCGCTCGCTCTTCACTGGCTTCCGCTACGGCGTTTCCGGTGATGTGCTGCACACCGCAGCCCAGCTTGGCCCGGAGCAGCTGAAGGAAGTCGGCGGCGTCCAGGACTCCGAGACGGGTCTGGTTTACGCCACCCGCTGATCCCGCCCCGCCATAGCGGTTTTCAATAATCGCAGCGCGGCGTCAGCCAATCGCAAAAAGCCGCGAACGTTTCATACGCTCGCGGCGACGCCCCCAGAACAGACTTCCCGACCGGGCGCCTGTTCTTAGGGACTGTCTGACAAAGAAAAAGCCGGCCACAATGGCCGGCTTTTCTTGTTTTTGAGGGCGCCGGATCGGGTTTGCCCGCCGCGCCATGCGCGGTGATACAGGTCCGGCCCGGAAACCAGGGACGCATCACCGGCCCCTGGTCTTTTATCCGTCCTGTTATCCGTTTTTCCTTGCTGGCCGGGGGGCCGCGCCGCCGCGGCGCAGCACCAGCGCCGCCCAGCCCTCGCGATCGCGTCGCTCCGCCAGCGCGAAGCCCTGGGCGCGATAGGCCGCGAGCACGCCCGGCACGTCCCGCGCCAGCAGGCCGGACAACACCAGATTGCCCCCCGGCGCGACCGAGCGGCTCAGGGACACGGCCATCAGCCGCAGCGGCCGCGCCAGGATATTGGCGAACACCAGCTCGAACCTGCGCCCACGCGCGTGGGCGTTCTCCACGCCTGGCGCGATGTAATAGGTCAGCAGGCTGGCGACGCCATTGGCTTTGGCATTGTCCGCCGCCACCGCGATGGCCGTGGGGTCGAGATCGCCAGCGATCACCGGAACGCGCAGCCATTTCGCCGCGGCGATGGCCAGAATGCCGGTGCCGGTGCCCACATCGAGGATGGACTGGGGACGGCGACGGTTGGCGAGGCGCACCAGCGCGTCAAGACAGCCCGAGGTGGTGCCGTGGTGGCCCGTGCCGAAGGCCAGCGCCGCCTCAATCTCAAGCGCCACGTCATTGGCCTTCACCACGGCGCGATCATGGCTGCCGTAGACCAGGATGCGCCCGGCGCGCACCGGCTTCAGCCCGTCCAGCGAAGCTTTCACCCAGTCCTGCTCACGAATGTCGTCGAACACCGCATCATCGGCGATGTCGCCGACCACGGGACGGATGATGTCGCGGATCATCGCCTCATCCGGCGGATGGGCGAAATAGGCTTCGAGCAGCCAGCCCTGATCCGTCTCGAAGGCGGACACGGCGGTTTCGACGGGATCGAAGATCTCGCCGAGAATTTCGGTGGTCATGCGGGCGCTGCCTTCGTCGGTGACGAGGCGCATGATCCGCGTGGCCTTGTGGGGTTGCAGTCCTTCGATCATGAGGACGCCGTTAGCACAGGCCAGCGTTCGCGGCGAGGCGAAAACGCTGCGCCAGAACAGCGCCCGCCCTGGCTTGCGGATGGGAGGCGCCCCGGCGATCCAGATCTCCTCCGCCATGGCGCGCCTCCTGAAGCTAAAGCGAAATTCATTCTATCGCCCATCGCCCGCCGCGCCAGGCCACTGCCAGTCATGTCCCCGTCATCACGCCCGCCTCGACCGCCCCCCACCTCCATCGTCATGCCGGCGCTTGTTGCGGGCATCCACGCCTTCACGACGATGGACTCACGAAGCCCCCTGCGTGGATGGCCGGGACAAGCCCGGCCATGACGGCGGCTGGGGGACGGCGGAGGCATGACGAGAGAGGCGGAGGCGGAGGCCACGGCCGTGAGGCGGGGGCAGCGGGCGGCCCGCAGCCCCCGCCCGCATCCGGCAAGCCTTCAGCCCGCCAGCCAGTCCCGCAACGCCGCGTTCACCGCCCCGGGTCGCTCCAGGGTGGAGATGTGGCCACATTCGGGAACCACGACCAGGCGTGAGCCGGCGATCCCGGCGTGGATCTCCTGGGCCCGCTCTGGCGGCGTCAGCCGGTCGCCGTCGCCGACCAGCACCAGGGTCGGGCAGCGGATGGCGGCGAGGCCGGGCCGTGAATCAGGGCGGCCCATGATGGCGCGCTGCTGGCGGGCGTAGGCTGGCAGGCTCACCTCGGCGTACATGGCCTTGTAGACCGCCTTCAGGTCCGCGTCGCCAACGCGGCCGGCATGCACGGCCAGCGGCCAGCTGGCATTGACGACGCCGTCCAGATCGCCGGCTTCCGCCATGGCGATGGCGGCAAGGCGCCGCTCCGTCACGTCCGGCGTGTCCGCCGTGGCGGCGGTGTCGAGCAACGCCAGGCGGCTCACCCGCTCCGGGGCCAGCCGCATGATGGCGAAGGCGAGATAGCCGCCCATGGACAGGCCGGCCAGGGCGAAGCGCGGCGGCGCATCGGCAAGGATGGCGCCGGCGATCTCATCCATGGTCGCGCCGCGCGTGTGGTTGGCAATCTGCACCGCCGCCAGCGGCCACAGCGCCGGAACCTGCGGCCCATACAGCAGGGCCGAGCAGCCGAGCCCGGGAACCAGCACCAGCGGCTCATGCGTCAGCGGGCCATGCGTCCTGGCAACCATGAATGTTCCTCCCATTATATTTGTCTGAACCATTGGCCCGAGGCATTGACGGGCGAACCGTCGCAACCTTGCCCTGAAAACCGGCGCGGGCCAATCTGCTGTCAACCAACAGAAACAGACTGGAGAAAACGCCCATGCTGAACCAGATCGACCGCATGGTTCTCGCGACGCCAGATGCTGCGGAAACAGCGCGCAACTGGATCAGCCTGCTGGGCGCGGAGCCGGATGGCGCCGATCGCATTGCCGCGCTGGGCGCCAGGCGCACCCGGCTGCGCCTGGCCCAGGGTTACGTCGAGCTGCTGGAGGCGGACGGCGCCGGGCCGGTCGCCGACGCGCTGGCGACGCGCGGGCGGGCGCACATGTTCGCGGCGGGATTTTCAACGACAGACGTGGCCGGCCTGAAGCGCCGCCTCGCCGACCAGGGCGTGGCCGTGGCCGAGGAACACGGCCAGTTGCACCCGGACCCGGCCACGATGGGCGTGCGCGGGCTGCGGGTGGTGGTTTCGCCGCATGCGGAGCGCCCGGCAGTCGGGCTGCCCGATTTCTTTTACGAAGCCACCCTGCTCGACCCGGAGCCGGAGCAGGCGATCGCCCGGCTGGCGACGCTGTTCGGCATCGACCGCGCCATTGAATGCCCAATCGCCTCGCAGACCTTCGGCTATGAGGGCGCGCTGACCCTGTTCCAGCCGCGCCAGTTGCACCGCTTCGAGGTGATCAACCCGTCGAAGCCCGGCACGACCATGGCCCGGCAACTGCAGAAGCTTGGCCCGGTGATGTACATGGGCTTCGCCGAGTCAGCGCGGATCGGCGAGATCGAGGCGCGGGCTCGCGCCGCGGGCGCCGGCATGACCGTGGACCGGCCTGCGGCGCGACCGGCTGATCGCATGGCCGACCAGCTCTGGCTGCACCCGGATGCGCTTGGCGGCATGATGCTCGGCGTCTCCCGCCCCGGCATGGCCTGGACCTGGTCCGGCGATCCGGCGCGGGTTCCGGCGATCGATTAAGGCTGGAGCGGCTTTGACGCCTTTTGGGGAGCGTGATTGCCGGCGGCCGACGCTCTGGCGGCCGGCAGGCAAGGCGTGGATGGCCGGTACAGGCCCGGCCACGAAGCCATGATCGCTGTTGCGGCTGGCTGACATGACGCGTGGAATCGGCTTTCGGCGACATGGCGCCGGTGTTTCATATTGCCGCCCGCCCCGCCGCGCGCTATGCGAACGCCATGTCACAGAACGATCAGACCCGCACTGACGCCGGCGCGGCCGCCGCGTCGCAAGAGCAGTCACAGGACAAGGCCCTGCAGCGCCCCAAGGCCCGGCTGGCGCGCGGCTTTGTCGATCGCGGTCCCGCCGAGCTGGCGGCCAGCGCCCGCATGCTCGAAACAATCCGCAAGACCTATGAGTTCTACGGGTTTGACGCGGTCGAGACGCCGTTCATCGAATACACCGACGCGCTCGGCAAGTTCCTGCCCGACCAGGACCGGCCGAATGAGGGCGTGTTCTCGTTCCAGGACGATGACGAGCAGTGGCTGTCGCTGCGCTATGATCTGACGGCGCCGCTGGCCCGCTTCGTTGCCGAGAATTTCGACAGCCTGCCGAAGCCCTACAAGAGCTATCGCGCCGGCTGGGTGTTCCGCAACGAGAAGCCGGGGCCCGGCCGCTTCCGCCAGTTCATGCAGTTCGACGCAGACATCGTTGGCGCCGCCTCGGTCGCCGCCGACGCCGAAGTCTGCATGATGGCGGCGGACACGCTGGACGCCCTCGGGCTTGCGGGCAAATACGTTATCAAGATCAACAACCGCAAGGTGCTCGACGGCGTCATGGAGGCCATCGGCATCGGCGGCGATGACAATGCCGGCCGTCGCCTCACGGTGCTGCGGGCCATGGACAAGCTGGACAAGGTCGGCGTCGAGGGCGTGCGCGACCTGCTCGGCAAGGGCCGCATGGACCCCTCCGGCGACTTCACCAGGGGCGCCGAGCTGACGCCGGAAGCGGCGGACAGGGTGCTGGCGGTTCTCGCGGCCCGTGAAGACAGCAACGCCGCCACCGTCGCCAATATGGCGCGGGCCTTTGCCGAAACGGCGACAGGCCGCGAGGGTTGCGCGGAGCTGGCCGAAATTGCCGGTCTGCTCAGCGCCGCCGGCTATGACGACGGCCGGGTCATCATCGACCCCTCCGTCGTGCGCGGACTGGAATATTACACCGGCCCGGTGTTCGAGGCGGAGCTGACCTTCGAGGTAAAAGACGACAAGGGCCGGCCGGTCCGGTTCGGATCGGTGGGCGGCGGCGGCCGTTATGATGGCCTGGTCGGCCGTTTCCGGGGCGAGGATGTGCCGGCCACCGGCTTCTCCATCGGCGTGTCGCGGCTGATGGCCGCCCTGCTGGCGGTGAAAAGCCCTGTGGTGGCGGTGGAGCCGCCGCTGGGGCCGGTGGTGGTGCTGGTGCTGGACCGGGACCGCCTTGGCGACTACCAGGCCATGGTCGGGCAGTTGCGCGCAGCCGGCATCCGCGCCGAGCTGTACATGGGCCAGGCCGGCATGCAGGCGCAGGTCAAATATGCCGACAAGCGCGGCAGCGTCTGCGTGGTCATCCAGGGCAGCAACGAAAAGGAAAAGGGCGAGGTCACCATCAAGGACCTGCGCCTCGGCGCCAGCATCCGCCAGATCAAGGATCGCGAAACCTATCTGGCGAAGCAGGCGGAAGCCCAGTTCGCCGCGCCGGAGGCCGATCTGGTCGCGGCGGTGAACCGGGTGCTGGACCGCTACCGCTGATTGCATCAGGTTGGGACTGTGGTTGACCAGCGGGCGATAGCCGGCCCCGCCCCACGCCCCCGTCATGGCCGGGCCTGACCCGGCCATCCACGGATCTGGAGGCATCTCCATGGTCGCGGCTCCCGCGCCAGTCGCGGGAAACGCGGTTTTCTGATATGCAACCGCCCGGATGGCCTGCCGGGGCGGTTTCCGCCCTTCCGTCCATCCTTTGCCAACCTTGCCGCCTGGCCTTGCAACCCGGCCTCACCATCCCGGCCCAACCGCCGGAACGCTCACCCACCCGGCCCTCCTACAGGTAGATCAGATGTCGCCCCTGCTGACCGACGAACCAGCCACGCAACAGGCCTGCGCCAGCCTCCTGGCGCTGTTCGGGCGTGAGGGCTACCACCGGGTCGAGCCGCCTGTGCTGCAGCCAGCCAGCGTGTTTCTTGACCTGTCCGGCGAGGACATCCGCCGCCGCCTGTTCGTCACCGCCAGCGGTGACGGCGCCGAACTGTGCCTGCGGCCGGAGTACACCATTCCGGTAACCCGCCAGTTTCTGGAGGCGCAGGCCCGGGGCGCGCAGCCGCACGCCGCCGTGAGCTATCTTGGCCCCGTCTTCCGCCTGCGCGCCGGCGAGACCGGCGAATTCCCCCAGGCCGGGGTGGAATCGTTCGGCCGCAGCGACCGCAGCGCCGCCGACGCGGAGATTCTTGGCCTCGCCGTTGAGGCGACCACGTCGCTCGGCTTGCGCAACGCCGCCGTGCGCCTCGGCGACATGGGGCTGCTCACCGCCGTGGTGGATGCGCTCGGCGTCGATGCGCCAACCCGCCGCCGCCTGCTGCGCGGCGTCGCCGCCGGCCAGCCCCTGACCGCCATCACCGGCGAAGCCAATGCGGATGGCGATTACGCCGGCCTGCTCGGCGCCCTGGAGGGCCAGGACCCGCGCGCCGCCCGCGCCTTCGTTGAGGACGTGCTGACCATCGCCGGCATCACCACGGTGGGCGGGCGCAGCGCCAGCGATATCGCCCGCCGTTTTCTGGCCCGGGCCGAGCGCCGCGCCGCCGCGCTGGGGGGCGAGAAGCGGGAGATCCTGGAGAACTACCTCGCCATCGCCGGCAACCCGGACGACGCGGTGGTTGCCCTGCGCAAGCTGGCCAGCGACGCCGGCCTTGACCTCAGCGCGGCCATCGACCTGTTCGAGGAGCGGCTGGGCTTCTTCGCCGCCCGCGACGTGGATGTGGAGCGCATCGGCTTTTCCGCCAGGTTCGCCCGCAATCTCGACTATTACTCAGGCTTCATTTTCGAGATCGACGATCCGGTCCGCGCCGACCGCCGGCCAGTGGCGGCGGGCGGGCGTTATGACGGCCTGGCCGAGCGGCTTGGGGCCAGCGCGCCCCTGCCCGCCGTCGGCTGCGCCGTCTGGCTCGACCGTTTCGACAGCCTCGCCGTCATCGCCTGATCCGGGGAACACCATGTCAACCGATACCCCGCTTGTCATCGCCGTCCCCTCCAAGGGGCGCCTTCAGGAAAACGCCGCGGCGTTCTTCGCCCGCGCCGGCCTTGAGCTGCACCGGCCAGGCGGCGCCCGCGACTATCGCGGCGCCATCCGGGGGCTGCCCGGCGTCGAGGTGCTGTTCCTCTCCGCCTCGGAGATCGTCACCCAGCTTGCCAGCGGCGCGGCGCATCTGGGCATCACCGGCGAGGATCTGGTGCGCGAGCAGGTGCTGGACGCCGACGCCGCCGTGGAGATGCTGACGCCGCTTGGCTTCGGCAACGCCAATGTGGTGGTGGCCGTGCCCCAGGCGTGGATCGACGTGCGCACCATGGCGGACCTCGACGACGTCGCCTCCGACATGCGCGCCCGCCACGGCGAGCGCATGCGCGTCGCCACCAAATACATCAATCTGACGCGGGGGTTCTTCGCCGCCCACGGCCTCGCCGATTATCGCATCGTCGAAAGCCTGGGCGCGACCGAAGGGGCGCCGGCCTCGGGATCGGCCGAGATTGTCGTCGACATCACCACCACCGGCGCGACGCTGGCGGCCAATGCGCTGAAAATTCTCGATGACGGCGTCATGCTGCGCTCCTGGGCCAATCTGGTCGCCTCCATGCGCGCCGACTGGGGACCCACGGCGCGCGGCGCCGTGCGCACCATCCTGACGCGGATCGCCGCCGAGGAAGTGGCGCGCACGACGCGCGAGATCACCGCGCTGGTTCCGGCGCTGGACCGGGAAGCGCTGGAGAATCTGGCGAACCGCTTCAGCGCCCGCCTGCCGTTTGGCGCGCCGGCCGCAGGGGCGCCCGCCACGCTGGTGTGCCCCACCGGGCAGGTGTTCGCGCTGGTCGACGCGCTTTCCGCCGCCGGGGCCGACCATGTGGGCGTGCGCAAGCTGGAATATGCCTTCCGGCGGGAGAATGCGCTGGCCGAGCGGCTGTTCCGCCGGCTGGGCTGACATCCGGGAGCGCTTTGCAGCCAGATGGAGCGCATGGCCGGTCAGGCTTCGCGCAAGGCAGGAAAACCTGGCGCGACTTCCGGCCAATATTGACCGGAACCAGCTCCAGCGGGGCAGTTTCCGGAACGGTCCATGGGCGGCCCTGTCCTGTCAGTGCTTGCAAAGACGCCCCTGTTGCTGGCAAAAAGCCGCGAACGGCGACAACTTCCTGCGGGACGACGCCGTTGCGGTTGCTGACCGGATCGGGGCGACCGTGCGCCGGGCCCGCGGATATGTTGATGGAGTGGATGCACGTGAAAACTGTTCGCCTTGCACTGACGGCTGTCACCGCGCTTGCTGCGGCGAGCGCTCTCAACGTGACGTCCGCAGACGCCCGCCAGGGCCAGCCGCAACAGCAGGCTGCGCCGCAGCCGAAGAAGATCGAAAAGAACTTTCCACTCGGAAAGAACTGGATCGCCGTCAGCCTGAACGGCAAGCGCTATGGCGGCGCCGAGCGCCCCTCCTTCGTGCTTGACTCGCAGTTCCGCGCCCGTGGCTTTGGCGGCTGCAACAATTTCTCCGCCGTGGCCTTCCCGCTGCGCGACATGGGCATCGCCGTTGGCCCGCTGGCGCTGACGCGCCGCGCCTGCGACAAGGGCGCCCAGAGCGCCGAGACCGCCTATCTCTCCGCCCTGCGCTACGCCCAGAAGTGGGACATCATCAACGGCCAGCTGGTGATGAAGGGTCCCGCTGGGGAACTGCGCTTCGACCGCACGTTCTGAGCCAGCCGTTGGCTAGCTTTTTGGAGGCTGGCCCTGGTGTGGGTCGCCCCCCCGCGTCCTGGCCATAAAAAAACCCCGCTGCGCCGCAGCGGGGTTTTTTGTTGCCTGAAGCTGGCGGCGCCCGCCTCAGTCGAAAAGGCGCTGCGGAAAGGGCCCGCAGGAACCGCGCAGCTGAAGCCGCGCAGTCGGGTCTGCGCTAACGGATCTGCGCTAACGGGTCATCTTTTGCCTCTGGCAGCGTGGTCGCGCGGCTCGAACAGGCGGTTGCCTGTGCTGACCATGTCAATGATGCGGCCGTGCAGGGCGTGCAGGGTCGAGCGGTGGCCAATCGACACCAGGGTCGTCCGCGGCAGCTCCCGGGCCAGCAGCGCGTAGACCGATGCTTCCAGCCCTTCATCCATGGCCGAGGTCGCTTCATCAAGAAACAGCCAGTCCGGCCGCGCCAGCAAGGCCCGGGCGATGGCGAGGCGCTGCTGTTCGCCCAGCGACAGCGACTGGGACCAGTGCCCGTCCGCATCTAGGCGATTGACCAGATGCCCGAGTTGCGCGGCCTCCAGCGCCCGCCGCAGCTCCACGTCGCTCCATGTGTCAGCGGCGGAGGGATAGGACACCGCCTCGCGCAATGGCCCGATCGGCAGATACGGCCGCTGCGGCAGCAGCAGCAGGCTGGCCGGCGCGCCCTTCTCGTCCTGCGGCAGCGCGATGGCCCCATGACCGAACGGCCAGATGCCGGCTATGGCGCGGAACAGGGTGGACTTGCCAGAGCCCGAAGGCCCCGTGAGCAACACCGTCTCGCCTGGCCGGAAGGTCAGTTCCTGCACCCGCACGATCTGGGTTCCATCCGGCAGGTTCAGGGCCAGACCGGCGATGTGCAGGGACGCGTCGGCCCCTTCGGCGCGGGCGATGCGGGTGACATCATCATGGCTCTGGCCTTCGCCATGACCATCCAGGACGCGCGCGGCCTCAACCGAACTGGTGAAAGTAGTGAGACGGTCGACGACGGCCTTGTAGTCGGCGATGGTCCCGTAGGCGCTGATGAAGAACGACAGGGAATCGCTGACCCGGCCAAAGGCGCTGGCGGTCTGCTGCATGCCGCCGAGGGTGATCTTGCCGGCGAAGTAATACGGCGCCACCAGCACGTAAGGGATGACGTTGGCGATCTGGCCATAGGCTGCTGTCACCGCCGTCAGCTTCTTGGTGCGGCTGACGATGGCGAGGAAGTTGCCAATAACCGAGCCGAAGCGGCCGGCCAGGTGCTGCTTCTCCGCCGGCGCGCCGCCAATCAGCGCCACCTGCTCGCCGTACTCGCGCAGACGCGCCAGCGAGAAGCGGAAGTCAGCCTCATACTTCTCCTGCTCGAAGTTCAGGCGGATCAGCGGCTTGCCAACCTTGTGGGTGATCCAGGTGGCCAGCACCGCGAAGATCAGCGCCCCCCACAGCAGGAAGCCCGGCACCTGGACATTCGTCCCGGGGAAGGTGAAGGCGGCCGAGAGCTGCCACAGCACCACCGCGAAGGAGGCCAGGGTCGTCACCGACGACAGCAGGCCGAGGAACAGCGTCATGGTGCGCAGGATGAAGGAATCAATGTCCTGCTGGATGCGCTGGTCGGGGTTGTCGGCGCCATGGCCGAGCAACTGCATGTGATAATGGGCGTTATGGTCCAGCCACTGGCCGATGTAACGCTCGGTGAGCCAGGTGCGCCAGCGAATGCGCATGTAGGATTTCAGCGCATACTGGTAAATGGCGGCGACGATGTAGATCACGGCCCAGAACAGGAACACGGTGAACAGCAGGCTCCAGAAACTGGCTGCGTCCTTGTTCTGGATGGCGTTGAACCAGTCGCGCGAGAAATAGGACAGGCGCACGTTGATCGCCACCAGCGCAAATTCGATGGCGATGATGACGGCGGCGAAGATGAACGCCAGAACGCGCTGCTGCACGGCAAAGGCCGGCAGGGGCCAGATGCGCGCCGTCGTCAGCTCGCGCGAGGTGAAATAGGGCAGCGTCAGACGCCAGATATCGGCAAGGGCCTGTTTCAGTCCGTGCATGGGTTCCGCCGGATCGCATGGGTGGGCGCATGCGGACCCGCGGCGGGTCGCCGCCCAGGTCGCATGCTGCAGGACGCCCGCCGGCCGGAGCAGACGGGACGCGGAAATCATCGGAAAGCCCGGTCAGCGCGGGTCACGCGCGCCGTCTCCATGAGACAGGCGGAAACAGCCATTCCCCCCGGCGACCGGAGCGCGCGGCATGTCCGCCCGAAACCCCGCGAAGGGAATCTCAACGCAACCTATGCGATGTCGCGGTCAATCGTCCGTTAAATTTTGGTCATGGTGCGCCAGCGGCGTCCACGGCGGCGGATGTTCAATAAAAAAAGCCGCGCGCTCCGGAAGGGAGCGCGCGGCTAAAATCATGTCAGCGCCGGGCCAGGCCCGGCCCGGCTTCAACCGAAGTTGTGCCAGAAAATGGCGACGCAGGCGACGATGGCGAGAGCCAGCGACCAGAACACGCCCGCGATCGGGCTGTCGACTTCATCATTATTGCTCATGGCTTCACCCCCTGGAGCATTTCCGGACGAAGCAGGCGCTCCGCGAGGAAATGCATCAAAACAACAAGACGGCGCGTTGCGGCGCCACGTGACGCCAGAACGCTCCAGGCTCCCGCGCAACGCCGGCCCCGGCGGCGACGCCGTGCGAAGCGGAATTGCGACAACAAACAAACAGGCGCGCCAGCGTTGGCCGGAACGCTCCATGCGTCCAGTCCTAGAACATCATCCCGAAAAGGGAAACAGCTTTTGCCAAAACATTCCCGCGCCTGGTTGACGCCGCGATTAGAGCGCTTTCCGATCAGCCGGAATCGGCTGATCGATCAGAATTCGCTCAAAACAAGGAGAACTGGAGCAGTTTGCGATCCAGATTGATCGAAAACTGCTCTCATGCGGCGGCCGCCGCCGCAACCCCGCCCGATCCGACCCGCGCGGAGCGCATAAAAAAGGGCCCCGGAAAACTCCGGAGCCCCAATCCCGTCGGTCCGGCGCGGGCCGGACCGCCTGAGCCGGCTGGATCAGAAGTCCATGCCGCCCATGCCGCCCATGCCGCCGGCCGGCATCGCCGGAGCCGCATCCTTCTTCGGAGCGTCGGCGACCATGGCCTCGGTGGTGATCAGCAGGCCGGAGACCGAAGCCGCGTCCTGGAGAGCGGTGCGGACAACCTTGGCCGGGTCAACGATGCCAGCCTGGAGCATGTCGACATACTCTTCGGTCTGGGCGTTGAAGCCGAACGTGGCGCTGTCCTTGTTGTCGGTGATCTTGCCGACAACGATCGAGCCTTCCACGCCGGCGTTCTCGGCGATCTGGCGGATCGGAGCCTCAAGGGCGCGGGCGACGATGGCGATGCCAGCGCGGATGTCGGCGTTGTCCGAGGTCAGGGCCTGCACGGCGGCGCGGGCGCGCAGCAGGGCGGTGCCGCCGCCAGGAACGATGCCTTCTTCCACCGCAGCGCGGGTGGCGTTCAGGGCGTCGTCAACGCGGTCCTTCTTCTCCTTGACTTCGACTTCCGTCGAGCCGCCGACGCGGATGACCGCGACGCCGCCAGCCAGCTTGGCCAGACGCTCCTGCAGCTTCTCACGGTCGTAGTCCGAAGAGGTCTCTTCGATCTGGGCCTTGATCTGGGCGACGCGGGCCTCGATCTCCTCGCGGGCGCCGGCGCCGTCGATGATCGTGGTGTTTTCCTTCTCGATGCGGATGCGCTTGGCGCGGCCCAGCATCTCGAGGGTCACGTTCTCGAGCTTGATGCCGATGTCTTCCGAGATGGTCTGGCCGTTGGTGAGGATCGCGATGTCCTCAAGCATGGCCTTGCGACGATCGCCGAAGCCCGGAGCCTTGACGGCCGCAACCTTCAGGCCGCCGCGCAGCTTGTTGACCACCAGGGTGGCCAGGGCCTCGCCCTCGACGTCCTCAGCGATGATGACCAGCGGCTTGCCGGTCTGGACGACGGCCTCAAGCACCGGCAGCAGCGACTGCAGCGACGACAGCTTCTTCTCGTGGATCAGGATGTACGGATCTTCGAGGTCCGCAACCATCTTCTCGGCGTTGGTGATGAAGTACGGCGACAGGTAGCCGCGATCGAACTGCATGCCCTCAACGATCTCGACCTCGGTCTCGGCCGTCTTGGCCTCTTCAACCGTGATCACGCCCTCGTTGCCGACCTTCTGCATCGCATTGGCGATTTCCTCGCCGATGAAGCGGTCGCCATTGGCGGAGATGGTGCCGACCTGGGCGATCTCGGACGAATCCTTGACCTTCTTGGCGCGGGCGGCGATGTCCTTGATGGCGGCGGCGGTGGCCAGATCAATGCCACGCTTCAGGTCCATCGGGTTCATGCCGGCGGCCACAGCCTTGGCGCCTTCCTTGACGATGGCCTGGGCCAGCACGGTGGCGGTGGTGGTGCCGTCGCCAGCCTTGTCGTTGGTCTTCGAGGCCACTTCGCGCACCATCTGGGCGCCCATGTTCTCGAAGCGGTCAGCGAGTTCGATTTCCTTGGCGACCGAAACGCCGTCCTTGGTGATGCGCGGCGCGCCGAACGACTTCTCGATCACGACGTTGCGGCCCTTCGGACCCAGCGTCACCTTCACGGCGTTGGCGAGGATATCCACGCCGCGCAGCATCTTGTCGCGGGCTTCACCGCCGAATTTTACGTCCTTGGCAGCCATGTGCTTGCTCCTGTTGTCGGGACCTCCCGCCGATACCTGCGCCGGATCCCAATCCGTCGCGGCTCTGGCGGAGCCCTGAATTCACTGTCTGGAAAATCCGGAAACATCCGGCCGGCCCGCAGGCCAGCCGCATCGCGCCAGCTGAAATCAGCCGATGACGCCGAGGATGTCCGACTCCTTCATGATCAGCAGGTCTTCGCCGTCGATCTTGACCTCGGTGCCCGACCACTTGCCGAACAGCACGCGATCGCCAGCCTTGACGTCGAGAGCAACCAGCTTGCCCTGCTCGTCACGCGCGCCAGCGCCAGCAGCCACGACCTCGCCCTCCTGGGGCTTTTCCTTGGCGGTATCGGGGATGATGATGCCGCCCTTCGTCTTCTCTTCGCTTTCGATGCGACGGACGACGACGCGGTCATGCAGCGGACGGAACTTCATGGACCATTCCTCTTGATAGGGGCGCGAAACGCGCATGGTTCGAATGGGGTCGTTAGCACTATGCAAGCGCGAGTGCTAACGCTGGCCGGGAGATAGGCGTGGCCCCGCGGGGAGTCAAGGAGCGCACGACAGGGGCGGGATCATTTTTTCCCTGGTTCGATCGCCGTTCCTCCCGCCGGGTTACCAGCCGGCCCGAAGGCCAGGCGGAAACCAGCCCGAAAGCCGGCGGACAGTCCCGCCGGTTTACCAAACGCCGGCAATGCGCCATGTTTCGCCCGACGCTTCCGCGCGACCGCGCAAGCGACAGACAGCGCAGGGGCAGACATGACCGCCAGCCAGACCGGCAACCAGCCCGCCAGCCGCGGGGACGCCCATTCCGGTCCCGGAGCTATATGCGCCTGTCTTCAATCCCGTATGACAGCCCGGGCGCTGACCCGCATGTATGACGAGGCGCTGCGTCCCACGGGCCTGAAGGTGACGCAATTGTCGCTGCTGGCGGCGATTGATCGCGGCCTCACCGGCTCCATCAGCGCCCTGGCCGACATGCTGGCGCTGGAGCGGACTACCCTCACCCGCAACCTGCGGCTGCTGGGCGATGTGGGCCTGATCGCCCCCCGGGCCGGCGGCGGCCGCGCCGTCGCGCATGAACTCACCGACGCGGGGCGCGAGGCGCTGGCGCGGGCGACGCCGCTGTGGCGCAAGGCCCAGAACGCGGTCGAGACGGAGATGGGATCGCAGGCCTGGCTGGAGGCGCGCGACAGCCTGCGCGCCCTGCGGCGCGTGGCGCGCGCCCAGTCAGCGCCGCAGGAGGAGCCCGATGTGGCGGCCGACGCGCGGACGCACGCCCGACGCCAGAGCCAGAAACAAGGCAAGACCCAGGGAAAAACCCAAAACGGCCTGCTGGCGAAATAGGCCTGCGCCGCGACGGGCCTGATCTGGCCTGACCTGATCTGGCCTGATCTGGCAGCGTCGTCATACTTCCGCTGCGGGGAACCGCCAGCGTTGCCGCTGCATTATCATTTCGGGAACACCATACCGGGAAGACGGGCAGACCTGCGCTTCCCCTCTGGCGAACTGTCATCTCCGGCGGGAGTTGACGATGCGCCAGCCTGATCGATCCAGCGCGCTTGCCGCAAAAGCGGCGCCCGCTTTGGCGGGCAGCGTCGGGTCACATTGCGTGGAGGCCCAAGGCAAATGCCAAAACCAATGCCACATACCGTGCCCGTGCCCTTGCCCTTGCCCTTGCCCAAACCAATGCCCGTGCTGGTCAGAGCGGAGCAAAAGCCGGCGATGGATGCGCAATCCCGCCTGTGGCGCCCGCGCCCGTCAATCCGGAGCACCGTCATCATCGCCATCGCACTGCTGGCGACGCCCCTGGCCGCCCGGGCGCAGGACAGCGGCTATGGCGGCGGTTACGGCGGCGGTTACGGCGGAAGGAGCGCGCCCCCGCCCGGCTACTGGCGCGGCGGCGCGCCGGCGCTGGATGGCCAGCAGTACGGCTACTGGATTGATGACAGCGACGCCCGGCCACGCGCCCAGCGACGCACGCGCGCCGCCGCCAGGAGCTCCCAGCAACTGGACGATCAGGGCTATCCAGGCGGCGACATCTATGGCGGCGAGATCATGCAGCAGGAGGTTGCGCCGCGCTTCCGCCGGCAGACGGTGTCCTATTCCGGCGGCCAGCCCGCCGGCGCGATCGTCATCGATACGCGCAAAAAATATCTGTATCTGGTGCAGGGCGGCGGCATGGCCATCCGCTACGGCATCGGCGTCGGTCGCGAAGGCTTCCAGTGGCGGGGCAGCCAGCACATTTCCATGAAACGCGAATGGCCGGACTGGCGTCCGCCCGCCGACATGCGCCGGCGCCGGCCCGACCTGCCGCGTTTCATGGCCGGCGGCCCGGATAATCCGCTCGGCGCCCGGGCCCTGTATCTGGGCTCAACCCTGTATCGCATTCACGGCACCAACGAGCCCAACACCATCGGCCAGAACGTGTCTTCGGGCTGCATCCGGCTGACCAATGACGATGTGATCGACCTGTATTCACGGGTCAACGTCGGGGCGAAGGTGGTGGTGATGTGACGGGAGAGGCGCCCGGGCGCGGCTTCCAGACCACGCGCTACTGAAGCGTGCAGGCGAAGCCCATAGCTTCCTCGCGGCGGCCGCGAACGGAGACGATCATCGCGCGCTGATCCGCCGCGCGCTCGCCCGGCCTTAAAAAAGAAATGGCGCGCAATGGAAATGCGCGCCATCCATATCCTCCAGACGGGGCTTCAGAGCTTACGCCCAGTCGTCGTCGCCGCCGTAGTCGCCATCGTCCCAGGACTGGTCGCCATAGGACGGATCATCGTAACCGGCGTCCTGATAGCTGGCGTCGTTCTGACTATCGTTCTGGTTGTTGTCCGCCTTCTGGTCGCTGGCGTTGTCCTTGCTGGCGTTGTCCTGCTGCGCGTCGGCCTTCCCCGCTTCCGCCTTGTCGGCTGGCGTGGCGTTGGCGGCGGACGAGCCGCCCATCATGCCCTTCACCGCATCGAACAGCAGCGCGCCGCCCGCGACGCCCGCCGCCGTGGTCAGGGCGCCGCGCAGGAAGCCGCCGCCGGCCGGGGCCTGCGGCTGTTGCCCGCCCCACGGTCCAGCGGCCTGGCCGGGTTGCGCGCCGCGCGACCATGGACCGCCTGGCATGGGAGCCCCTTGGGGAGCCCCCTCGGAATCGCCCTGGCGCGCTGCACCAAAAGCCGGGTTCTGTGGGGCCGCGCCCTGGCCAAAGCCACCGGGGCGCGCCTGCGCCGCCGGCCCGGTTTGCGGCACGCTGCCGCGACCGCCGAACAGGCCGGAAAGGAAACCACCGGCAGGCGCCTGCTGGGCCTGAGCCTGGACTTGGGCCTGAACTTGAGCCTGCTCGCGCGCCAGTTGCTCGCGCACGCTGCGGGCCTCGTCCTCAAGCTCCCGGGCGCGCTGCTCCAGCTCCTGATTGCGGGAGGACAGTTGCTGCACCGCCATGTCCTGGACATAGACGGCCTGGGCGAGCGCATATGGCGCATAAGGCTGGCGGGCGACCAGATCAGCGATATAGCGCTCCGCCTCAGGGTCGCGCGGGTTGTTCGCCGCCTCTCCCAGGCGCCGAAAAATCCCGTCGATGACCTCACGTTCTTGCGGATCCATATACGTCTTCTCCCGATTGCCCACCGCTCCCTGTGAGCGGCCATGGATGACATGGGGACGGTTTCCCGCGCGCGCCAGAGGCGTCAGCTGAACTTTTCATCACCTGGCCAAGGCCTGGCGAGAGGCGCCGGCCCGCCGTGGGGGCTCGCGATGGCCTGGACAAAATACCTTGCTGCGTCGCGCGTCCGCGTGTGCAGAATGATTCCAAAGTGCTAAAACCGGCAATATCGAAGCCGGCGCCTGCTTCGGCCAAACAAGGACAATACCATGATCGCGCATCCGTCCCGCCGCCTCCGCCAGACCGACAACACCGGGCGCCGCGGCGGTCCCGGACTGATGCGCCTTATGGGCGCCGCGTTATCCCTGGCGTTCATCGCCGGCCTGCCCGTGACGGCGCGGGCGGAAACCGCCGCGCCGGTAGCGACGGGCGGCTCCGTCGAGGCTGGCGAGAAGGTGTTTTTGAAATGCCGCGCCTGCCATCAGATCGGCGCGGGCGCCAAACACCTGGTTGGTCCAGAACTGAACGGGTTGATCGGCCGCAAGGCGGGAACCGTCGCCGGCTACAACTTCTCCGACGCCATGAAGAATTCCGGCCTCACCTGGGACGCCGCCACCCTGCGCGACTATCTGAAGAACCCGCGCGCCAAGGTCACCGGCACCCGGATGATCTTCGTCGGCCTGCCCAAGGACAAGGATATCGATGATCTGCTGGCCTATGTTGGCCAGTTCGACGCAGACGGCAAAAAGACGCCCTGACCCTTCGCCAGAGCAGCGCCCGTTCACACGGAACCACTCCCCTGCTCCCGTTTTCTGAACTCACGCGTTGTCCAGCCAGCGCTGGCATCGCCCCCGACAGGAACGCGCCGATGCCGCAGCAGACAGCTCCGCGAAAGCCCCCGCAACAGCCCCGCGTTGGGTTGTTTGTCACCTGCCTGGTGGACCTGATGAGGCCGTCTGTCGGGTTCGCCGCGGCGAAGCTGTTGCAGGACGCCGGCTGCCATGTGGAGGTTCCGGCGCAGACCTGCTGCGGCCAGCCCGCCTTCAATTCCGGCGACCGGGCCACGGCGACCGATCTGGCGCGGGCGATGATCCGGGCATTCAGCCATCTGGACTATGTCGTGGCGCCGTCAGGCTCCTGCGCCGGCATGGTGCGGCGGCACTATCCCGAACTGTTCGCCGACGACCCGGACCTGCGCGGCAAGGCCAATGCCTTCGCGGAAAAAACCTGGGAGCTGACCAGCTTCCTCGTCGACGTCATGGGCGTCAGCGCCGTCAACGCCAGCTTTGACGGCGTGGCGACCTACCATGATTCCTGCGCCGGGCTGCGCGAGATGGGCGTGCAGGCGCAGCCGCGCAAGCTGCTGGGCTCGGTGCGCGGGCTGAAGCTGGTGGAGATGGAAGGCTCCGACATCTGCTGCGGCTTCGGCGGGACTTTCGCGGTGAAATACGGCGAGATCTCCAACGCCATTGTCGCCGAAAAAGCCGCCAGGATTACCGAATCCGGCGCGCCCATGGTGCTGGCCGGCGATCTTGGCTGCCTGATGAACATGGCCGGCAAGCTGTCGCGCCAGAACAGCCCGACGGCGGTGCGCCATGTGGCCGAGGTGCTGGCGGGCATGGATGACCTGCCGCCGATCTCCGCGCCGGCGCCCGCCGCCAGCAAGGGAGGCGCATGAGATGACGGCCGCCATCACCTCCCCGGCCTTCCGCGAGAATGCCCACCGGGCGCTGGAAGACAAACAATTGCAGGCGGTGCTCGGCACCATGCGCACCGGCTTCTCGGTGAAACGCGCCGAAGCCGCCGCCGCCCTGCCCGAGTTCGAGGCGCTGCGCGACAGCGCCCGCGACATCAAGAATCATACCCTCGCCCATCTCGATCTCTATCTGGAGCAGTTTGAGGCGAAGGTGATCGCCAGCGGCGGCCATGTGCACTACGCCCGCGACGCCGCCGAGGCGCGCCGCATCGTCGCCGGCATCTGCCGTGAGCTCGACGCGAAGACGGTGACCAAGGGCAAGTCGATGATCTCCGAGGAGATCGGCCTCAACGACCATCTGGAGCGCGAGGGCTTCACCCCGGTCGAAACGGATCTTGGCGAATACATCATCCAGTTGCGCCACGAGACGCCGTCGCACATCATCGCCCCGGCGTTTCACCTGAGCGCCGCCCAGGTGGAGCAGGATTTTCGCCGCGTCCATACGCAATTGCCCCCGGAGCGCGACCTCTCCGAGCCGGTGAGCCTGCTGAACGAAGCGCGGCAGGCGCTGCGCCAGCATTTTCTGACCGCCGACGTTGGCATCACCGGCGCCAATTTCCTCATCGCCGAAACCGGGACCTCGGTCATTGTCACCAATGAGGGCAATGGCGACCTGACCCAGACGCTGCCGAAGGCGCATATCGTGCTGGCCTCGCTGGAGAAGCTGGTTCCCACCCTGGACGACTGCGCCCAGATGCTGCGGGTGCTGGCGCGCTCGGCCACCGGACAGGACAGCTCGGTCTACGCCACCTTCTCCACCGGCCCGCGCCGCGACGGCGATCCGGACGGGCCCGGCGCGTATCACGTGGTGCTGCTCGACAATGGCCGCACCGGCATGCTGGGCACGTCATTCGAGGAGATGCTGCGCTGCATCCGTTGCGGCGCCTGCATGAACCATTGCCCGGTCTACCAGGCGGTTGGCGGCCACGCCTATGGCTGGACCTACCCCGGGCCGATGGGCTCGGTGCTGACGCCCTCGCTGATCGGCGTCGAGAAGGGCGGCCACCTGCCCAACGCCTCCACCTTCTGCGGCCGCTGTGAATCGGTCTGCCCGGTGCGCATTCCGCTGCCGAAGCTGATGCGCCACTGGCGCGAGAAGGAATTCGAGCGGCATCTGACGCCGGCGGCCACCCGCTCGGGCCTTGCCCTGTGGGGCTTCTTCGCCCGCCGGCCCTGGCTCTATCGCCAGGCGACGCGCCTCGGCGCGGCGGCGCTGGCGCTGGCGGCGCGCGGCAAGGGCAGGTTCGCCTCCCTGCCGCTCGCCTCCGGCTGGACCCAGGGACGGGATTTCCCGGCGCCCGAAGGCAAGACATTCCAGGCGATGTGGGCGGCGGAGGCTGGCAGGCGCCGGCGGGCCGGCGGCCAGACGGGGGCAAAGGAACAAAACCCATGACGGCGCGCGACGAAATCTTCGCCGGCATTCGCCGGTCGCTGGGCGTTACCGGGCGGGAAGAGCCGCGCCGCCAGGCCGTGGCCGACCGGCTGGCCCGCCCGGAGCGCGGCGTCGTGCCGGAGCGCGGCCAGAAAACCGGCGCGGAAGCCATCGCCACATTCCGCAAATACGCCGAGGCGGTGCAAACATCGGTCGCCATCGTCAGCGGGCCGGAGCAGGTTCCGGCCGAGGCGGCGCGCTGGCTGGGCGCGAACAATTTGCCAGCCCGCCTGCGCATGGGCGCCGACGCGCGCCTTGCCGCCATGCCATGGGGCGCCACAACGCTGGAGACCAGCCGCGGCCCCAGCGCCGGCGATGACCTCAATGGCCTCAGCCACGCCTTCGCCGGCGTCATCGAAACGGGTTCGCTGGTGCTGCTGTCCGGACCGGACAACCCCACCACCATCAACTTCCTGCCAGACAATCATATCGTCGTGCTGGACAGCGCCGATCTGGTTCCGGCGCTGGAGGACGTGTGGACGCGGTTGCGCGCCGGGAGCCCGCACGGGCAGTTGCCGCGCACGGTTAACATGGTGACCGGCCCCTCCCGCTCCGGCGACATCGACCGCACCATCCTCCTTGGCGCCCACGGGCCGCGCGCCCTGCATGTCATTGTGATCGACCGGAGCGCCGCGGACTGAACGGCGGAGACTGAAGTCAGCAGACTGAACGCATCTGGCGGAACAGGCTGGCCATGCTCACGTTATCCATATGTGAGAGGAGGCTGCCATGAATGACAACAAGCCGGGCGCAGGGCCCAAACCCGGACTGGAGCGGTCAAAGGAACGGGCGCACGAGGAAGCGGAACTCGACGAATCCATTGATGAGAGTTTCCCCGCCAGCGACCCCTCCTCGGTAACGCGGGCGCCGCGCGATCAACGCTACGCCATCAAGGCGCCGAAAGAGGGCGCCGACAGGCAGACGCCTGCACACCCGGGACCGGAAGCCTGAACGGCGGAACAGCCAGCCGGATCGCCTGGCGCGGGCAGACGGTTGATGGATGCCCGGCGCCCTGATGCGCCGGATGCAATGGAGAGCCAGGGCCTGGCCGGTTTCGTTAAACCGGCGCCCTGCTCTGCCCGGGACTTTTGACGCCAGCTACGGCCGGCCCTGCCGGCCGACGTGGGTTTTGCGCGCCTGCGGCATTGGCGCGCGGCCCGCTTGACCGCAGGGTCGTATTGTACAATAAGTGATTGAAAGAGCTTCTGTTTTTAACAATTCTAAAGAACGCGATGATCGTCTGTTCCTGTAATCAGTTGACCGACCGCCAGGTGCTGGATTCGCTGACGGGCGAAGTGGCCACGCGTCCGCGTTCGCCGGGGCAGGTCTATCTGTGCCTTGGCTGCAAGCCGAATTGCGGGCGTTGCGTCCAGCAAATTCGCCAGATGTTTTCTGACATCACCAGCAGCGCCGCCTGCCAGATCGGCTGCGCCGTGTGCCCGGGCGAGGCCGCGCATGCCCAGATGACGCAGGCTCAGGTGGCGCCGGCCGAAGTCGCGTCAGCCGAAGTCGCGCGAGCCGAAGTCGCGCCAGCCTCTTCCCATGCAGCGCCGGACTGGCGCCTTGGGGGCGTTGCGCCACGCCGCCAGCTGGTTGTGCCCGAGGCCCAGCGGTTCTGCGCCTCCCGCGCTTGCGCCGCGACATGCGGCGATCACAGCCACGACCAGGCAGCGCGACCGGCCAATGACGATGCCGGCCTGACGCTGATGGCGGCGGAATAACTGGCTTCGTTTCCCTACTCACGCGCAGTCGCGGCAGAACGTGGCGCCGTCGCCCGGCCTGTTTGTGGCCGCGCCTCAATGTTTCTGGCTGACTGTTCTGGCAGGGCCAGACTGTTTCTGGCCAGGGTCTGACCGGCAGCCCCGCCCGGGCGGGACCTGCGCCTGCCCGCCTTTCCACGCCAGCCGGTCCAGGTTCTCAAGTCCAGAGCCGCAAATCCTGGTTCTCAAGTACTGCTCCACAGGTCGAAGTCCACTGCTCCAGGTCAACGGGCCGGCGGACCTGTTTCACGCGTTCTGGTCCGCGCAGCGTCCTCCCCTGAAATGTGTGAGGCAGGCAGCGACATGTGATCAGCCTGTCGTTGCCTCCTGATAGACTGTCATCAGCGAAACAGCCCCCAGGCTGCTTCAGCCCTTGCTTTCGAATGCCCCTCGCCATAGATTAGAACGATCCTAAACAAGGAGCCCCCGATGAAAGGCGACCAGAAGGTCATCGAGTATCTCAACCGTGGCCTGCGCAGCGAACTGACCGCGATCAACCAGTACTGGTTGCATTTCCGCATCCTCGACAACTGGGGCCTGAAGAAGCTCGCCCAGCAATGGCGCAAGGAATCGATCGAGGAAATGCAGCATGCGGACCGGTTCACCGACCGCATCCTGTTCCTGGAAGGGTTCCCCAACATGCAGGTGCTTGACCCCCTGCGCATTGGCCAGACCGTCACCGAGATCCTGCAGGCGGACCTTGCCGCCGAACTGGACGCGCGCGCCCTCTACCAGGAAGCCGCGTCTTACTGCCTCGAGGTCAAGGACTACCCGTCGCGCGATCTGTTTGTCGAACTGATGAAGGACGAGGAAGGCCATATCGACTTCCTTGAAACCCAGCTCGACCTGGTCAACCGTCTGGGCGAGGCGCTGTATTGCCAGCACCACATGGGCGGCCTGGAAGAAAGCGGCTCGGACCACTGAATCCTGGCGGCGCGAAACCGGCGCCTGCAGCAGGTGGAAGCCAAATCAGAAAGGCCGGAGCAATCCGGCCTTTTTCGCGTTTGCCCACCCCTCACAGCCGGTCAAGATGGATCGGAAGGGGCTCCTGCGTCCTTTGGTTTGAGCGAATTCTGGGCGATCAGACGGCTCCGTCTGATCGGAAAGCGCGTTACCCCGCCAGCACCCGCGACGGCGGCAGCACGATTTCCACCAGCGTGCCCTCGCCCGGCGTGCTGGTGATGCGCAGCGCGCCGCGATTGGCCTCTACCAGGGCCGCGGTGAGCGGCAGGCCAAGGCCGGTGCCGGGGGTCTTGCGGCCATGGGCCAGACGGCGGAACGGCTTCAGCGCCTCCACCACCTCCTGCTCATTCATGCCGATGCCCGTGTCGCGGACGCGAATGACCACCTCGCCTCCCGGCATGCGGGCCGACGACAGAATCACCTGGCCGCCGGCGTCGGTGAACTTCAGCGCGTTGCCCAGCACATTCAGGGTGATCTGGCGCATGGAGCGCTCATCGGCCACCACCGGCGGCAGCTTTGTCTCCAGCGAACTGCGCAGCACGATGTGCGCCTTGCTGGCCTGGGGCTGCATCAGCGTCACGCAGGAGTTCAGCACGGCGTTGAGATCGACGCTGGCGAACGACAGCTCCATCTTCCCCGCCTCGATCCGGGCCAGATCGAGCAGGTCGTTGACGAGGCTGATGACGTACTGGCCGGACTCGTGAATGTCGCGCACATACTCGCGGTAGCGCGGATTCTCGATGGGACCGAAGCGCTCCTCCAGCATCAGCTCGGCAAAGCCGATCATCGCCCCGAGCGGCGTGCGCACCTCATGGCTCATGCGCGCCAGGAAATCCGATTTCTGCGCATTGGCAGCCTCGGCCTGGCGCTTCGCCTCAATCAGTTCGCTCTCGGTTTTCTTCCAGGCGGTGACGTCGCGCAGCACCGCGCAATAGCGCTGACCGGCGCCAGCGCCGACCTTGCCCAGCGTCATGAACAGGCGGCAGTCGCCGCCCTGGCGCACGCGCCCCGTCACCTCGCGCCCGTCATTGAGCAGGCTGGCGACGCCGCCAGCGCGCAGACCCTCGAGATAATCGCTGGCGACGGCGTGACTCTCCGGCGCCAGCAGGCGGGTCAATGGTTCGCCGACAAGCTGGTTCTGCTCATAGCCGAACAGCGCCTCCGCCGACCGGTTGACCGACAGGATGCGGCCATGGGCGTCCAGCAGCACAACGCCGTCGGTGGCGGTGTCGAGCACACCGCGCAACTCGACTTCGCGCGCCGCCGAGGCGGCCAGCTCATCTTCAAGATGGGCGGCGCGGGCGGCGACCTCGGCCGTGGCGTCCCGCAACGCCAGAATGAGCAGCGCCTCCCCGTCGGTCCAGGGCGCCGGCGCGCAGATCAACTCCACGGGCATGCGCACGCCCCGGGCGCCGGCAAGAACGCCCTTGCCGCTGAAACAGGAGCTCAGAGCGGTTTCCGGAAACAGCAGGCCAAGCCGCTGCCCCGCCACATCGCCGAAACCGGCATGGCGCGACAAGGCGAGAAACGCATTGTTGGCGTGCACCGCCACCCCGTCCCTGCTTACCAAAGCAGCGACCGGCATGGACTGAACCAGCCCGCGAAGCGCCTCGACCCGGGCTTCCTGGGCAATGGCGGCGCGCTCCTTCCCAAGCTGCCTCTCAATATCCCGGGCCAGGTTGTGGGCAACGTCCCCAGCGAGCGCCTGAACTGGCGCGGGATCAGCGGGCTTGTCCGCAGCCGCCGCCCGGGACGGGCGCGCCGCTTCAGCCGTCAACGCCTGGCTGGCTGGCGCCGTCACTGGCGCCGCAGGCGCGTCAGGCGTCGTGAGGACAACGCCATCGCCGGCGGCCGCCACTGACGACGCCAAAGGGGCCGGCTCGATCGAGACCGCGTCGACGGTGGCAGGCCCAGCGCGCGCGAGATCGGGAGAAACCGTCAGATCTGCGCCGGCGGCGGGACCAGCGGAACTGGCGCTCGCCGAGGCGTGACCTTCAGGCGCCTCCGGCTCCTGGATAGCGGAAGCCTGGATAATGGATGCCTGACGCCGCACGTCATCCTCGCTCACGCGCGCGCCAAGCGCCCGGGCGATATCGCGCAAGGTCTGGCGTTCGCCGTGGCTCAAGCCGCCAACGCCGGACTTGCGCCTGATGTCCGCATGCCGGACGGATGGCGCGGGACCGGGCTCAACCGGCGGCGCATCGGCCAGGGGCGGAAACAGGGGCAACGCCGGCTCATGCAGCCGACCGCCCGACGCCACCCTGGCGACAATGCTGGACAAACCGTCGTCAGCCGCCTGGGCAGACCCAGGCCCTTCAGCAGCAACAGGCCCTCGGGTGGTGAAAGGTTCCTGGGCAGTGGAAGCATCCTGGGCAGTGGAAGCCTCCTGGGCAGTGGAAGCCTCCTGGGCAGTGGAAGCCTCCTGGACAGTGGAGGTCTCCTGGGCAGTGGAGGTCTCCTGGGCAGTGGAAGTCTCCTGGGCAGTGGAAGTCGCCTGGGCAGTGGAAGTCGCCTGGGCAGTGGAAGTCGCCTGGGCAAGCTCGGATTCGGCGGGCTCCGCCGCCGGCTCCTCCGGCTGCCGGATGACGCGCCGCGCCTCTGCTTCAAAAACCGCGTCCTGCGACCTCGCCGTCGACACGCCGGCCCTGGCCACGCCTGCCATCAGATCGCCTGCCACCGGAGCGCCCGCCATAGCGGCGCCTGTCACTGGAGCGTCTGCCACTGGAGCGTCTGCCACTGGGACGTCTGTCACTGGGGCATCGGCCCGCGGCGGCGGCGCAACGGCTTGCGCCGCATCCAGGCGCATCAGGCCATAGCCCCGCTGCCCCGCCGGCGCGCCAGCCGCGTCACGAATGGGAGCCCCGCCGAACTCAACGGGAATGTTGGCCCCCAGCGCATCGAGACGCCAGGTGGTCGCCAGCCCAGACCAGGCCCGGCCGGAGCGAACGCGCGCGTCGAGCTCCGGCGCGGCGGCGATCCCCACAGCAAGTTCGGCCCAGGTTTTGCCGATGACCGTCTCGCCGCCCAGCGCCCTGGCCAGCGCCGCTGACACGGAGCGGATGACGCCCGCAGCGTCCGTATGCCAGACGAACCGCAAGGTCGGCCGGGCGCCCGCCAGCTTTTTCAGGGCGTTCGCCGGCGCGTCGCGGTCTCCGGCCATTTCCGCTGCCGCCAGACGTTCTGGAGCCGCGCCCCACGCACGGGGAATCCGGCCGGCGATCTGCACCAGAACGGCCCGCCCGCCGTCATGGCGCTGCAACACGTGGCCGCGCCCTGAAAAACCAACGCCGCCAGCCCGCACGGGAATGGCCTCACGCCCGGCGCCCGGCGCGCTGGCAGCCAGCGCCGACAGGCGCGCCCGTGAGGGGCGGTCAAGTCTCGCGGCCAGCGCCCGTCCAGGTCCCGTCGCCCACAACACGGAGCCGTCTGCCGCCAGCAGGCACGCGACATCAGCCGCCGCGACCACAGGCGCGTCAGCCGGTCGGGCCAGCAAGTCCGTCAGCGATATGTGGCTGGCCGGGTCGGTCATCGATAGGGTCAGTGCTCCTGCTGACGCGACCTGGTCAAACGCGACTTGGTCAAGTTCCGCAATATACTAGCAGAATATCCGGCGACGACAGAGCCATTGGCCCAGGGCCGTCCAGGGAAAGGTTAACGGCTTTTGCCCGGACCAGCGCCGGAGCCTGGGCGGGGCGTTTTTTCCCCGGTTTTCGCCAGAGACCGCCTGACGGGACGGAATGTCGCAAAAGAAGTCGTTGAATAAATGCGACGGAGCGTTGACGGGGTATTGCCTTCCCGGCCCGACCGCCATAGGTTCCGCCCCAGAATGCAGCTGTAGCTCAGTTGGTTAGAGCGCTAGATTGTGGATCTAGAGGTCCCCCGTTCGAGCCGGGGCAGCTGTACCATTTCTCATCCCGCCGTGGATGACAGGCCGCCGCGAGGCGGCTTTTTCTTTGCCGCCAGTTCGCACCGGGCAGCGCCTTCCGGACAGCGCCCCCCCGGACAGGCCAGGAGCCACCCACAAGACCGCCCGGCCGGGGGCTGGCGCGATTTCCAATCGATACGGATCGGGAATGGCTCCAGCGCGCCCTCGCCCTGAACCGGCCCTGATCGACCAGGCGATTCCGTCCGGCCGGAAAGCGCGCCAGAAACCCGGCGCGATTTCACCCATGCCAGATCCCGATGGGCCAGACCCAACAGGCGTTGACGTCAGGCGCCCCCGGCCTGGGGCGCCCCTGCCGGAAAACGAAACGGCGACATGGTCAATATATAAAGCAGGAAGAATTCGGAGCGGCGGTTGATGCCCAGCTTGAGCATGATGCGCTTGATGTAGGTGCGCACCGTCGCCTCGGTCAGCCCCAGCTCCGCAGCGATCCCCACAGGCGCGGCGCCGACGAGGATCAATCTGACCACCCCCTCCTCGGCCCTGGTCAGATTGTAAAGCGCGGACAGCCGCCGGGCGCCCTCCTCGCCGTCAACCTCCGGCAACACAACCACCGCGGTCGGGTCCTCGCCATGGGACGGCGACGGCGCCACAATGGCGAAACGCGGCAGTCCGGCGTCGCCTGTCAGGGGGATGATCGATGAACGACGCCCTTCAGTTCCCATCTCGCGCACGGACCTGCGCACGGCGGCGCGCAATTCCTCCATGGCGTGGCAGGTGGCGCTGGCCAGCCGGCCGGCCTGCTCACACAGGACGCCGCCATGGGCAAGCTCTCTGCGGGCCGGCTCATTCAGGTTGACGATCGTGAGGCGCTCGTCGACGCGAATGACGGGTGAAACCACGGAATTGATCAGATCAAGCCCCGCGCCCTCCGACGCCCCATCGGCGCGATCGGCCTGAACGGCGTTGCGGCAGGCATTGGCGCCGCGCGCCAGCAGCGCCGCCTCCAGCGGCTCCAGGCACGCCGGCCGCCACCCGGCCACCAGCACGAGGTCGCACTCGGCTTGCCAGCCGATGCGACCGATGACGCTGTGCGCCTTGCCAACCGGCGGCTCGCCAAACAGCCGGGCGATGAGAGGATGACAGGGCGCCAGGCCAACAAACTGGTCCGCGCCGTGGGGCACCTGGCGCGCAAGCAGCCGGAGGTCATCGTTGACCGACGCGCCCGCCGGACCATCGGATGCCGGCCCGATGCGAACGGATTCCTGCACGAAGCCAGACGCGTTTACCAGAGCCAGAATGCCCGAACGGCATCCAGCCAAATTGGTCAGCACCTCAGCGCATAGCTGCAGGCGCGCGCCAACCGGCACGCTCTGGACCGACCCTCTTGGGAAAAGAAAATTCACTGTACACCACCATCCGCCCCCTGATATTCATGCCTCAACAGTAATAATATTCGAAAATATGTCCTCGTTTGGAATTTGAGCAATTTTATGAAAGCTGAAATAATATCCAGGCCGACTATAGAAGAGGCAGCGCGCGCGATCTGAAAACAACGTTTGATATGGACGCACAGATGATAACCATTCTCTCCGCCGCCTGACATCGCCATCGTATAAACGATCGCGTTTTATGGAACAACTGCACCCAGACGCAAATCCTCGCGCCCATCCACCGGAGTATTCTGAATCCGGGTCCGGCATTCATTCTGAATGTCCGCAATGTGCGCTTGCGCACAAATTGATGGCCGCGCACGCAGATTACCAGACAGCAGTTTCATCAGCCAGAAGGCAGGCGACCGCACAAAAAGGCACCACGCACCGCCCCCGCCGCCTGAAACACTGGCCCGGCCATGGCCGCATCTGGCAACGGGACAGCGTCACGTTGCGGCCATTCCTGTCAGGACTTTGCGAACGCGGGGCGGGAAACCCGCAAGACTCACAACTGACGCCCGCCGTCCTTCGAAGACTGCCGGAGGCGGCGCAGGCGCGCCGTCGCCGCCATGGCCCGCCCGCACGCCGTCAACCCGTTTCTGACGGGGGATCACAAACTTGCCGGCGCATCCACGCGCGTCAGACGACGGCGACATGATGCCCAGCGACACCCATGAACCGCCTGGCTTGCTTTGGCTCCACTTGTATTGACCTGAAATGAGCCGGAAATGACCGACCTGGCATGGCCTGGCCTGAACCCGGCGCCCGGGGCTCACCGGGCCCCGGCATGGGACCGGCTTTTGCGCCGCATCTCCACCACGCCAATAAAAAAACAGGCGCGGCCAAATTGACCGCGCCTGCCAATACTTCCAGGCATGCTCACTGAAAGAATCTGAAACCAGACTTCCCAGCGACCTTCAGACAGCGCGCAGATCCCGCATGATTACCCAGCGTTCCTGCGCACCTGACGCCGCGGTTTACTCGGCGCTTTTGGCCGGGCCGCGCTTGCGGGTGCTCGTCGCGGCGCTCTTGGCGGCGTTCGCGGTCCGGGCAACCGGCGCATCGTTGGCGGCGCCGCGACGGCGCTGCTGGCCGAGGCCCATTGACTTGGCAAGCGCCGAACGGGACGCCGCATAGTTGGGAGCAACCATCGGATAGTCAGACGGCAGACCCCACTTGGCGCGGTACTGCTCGGGCGTCAGATCATACGACGTGCGCAGGTGGCGCTTCAGCGACTTGAACTTTTTGCCGTCCTCCAGACAGACGATGTAGTCTGGCGTCACGGAGCGCTTGACTGGCACGGCCGGCTGCTGCGGCTCCGCAACAACTTCCGTCACGCCGGTCGCCAGCTTCACCAGCGAGTCGAGGCTGTGTAAAAA